>JBGSSY010000077.1:0-2847 GCA_041736775.1 Bdellovibrionales bacterium
ATTGATGATGTCAAATCGAGTCTTAATCTTTTGTATGGTGACAATGGTTTATTTTATGTTCCAATGAAAGACGTGCTTGGCAAGATCTGGTCTTATCAGATGATAACCAACGAGGGTAAGAAGTTTTTTAAGAAAGGTGGGAAGATCGACGGATGTTTTCACGTTTTAGGAAATCAGCCTTTGAGCGAAAGCACAGAAGAAATTTATATAGCAGAAGGACTCTCAACAGCGGCGAGTGTTTACAAAGCTGTCCGAAAACCTGTAGTCGTTGCGTTTAATGCGCAGAATTTAATAAAAGTAACTAAGGAAGTACGACAGCTTTGTAAAACGGCTGACATCACGATCTGTGGTGATGATGACCATGAGTCTACGAATGCCAAGGGTGAGCTCTATAATTCGGGACGGATCTGTGCGGAGAAATCTGCAACAGAATTTATGTGCCAAGTAATCTTCCCTGTTTTTGTGGCTCCCGAAGGTAAGACTGATTTTAATGATTTGTTGGTAGTCGAAGGTCTTGAAACTTTAGAGCAGCAGATTTTAAAAGCCGAGAAAAAAGAGTTGATGGGCGTGTACCCGCTTGGATTCTTGGGTTCAAATTATTTCTTCACCTCTACGCAGAACCAACAAATTTCATCGGTTTCGGCTTTTACAGAGATGGACTTTTTGAAGCTGGCTCCTTTGGAATACTGGGAGACTCTTTACCCTGGTCAGAGATCAGCGAAAGTGGATTGGGTTCGTGCCAAAAGTGTTCTAGCTGCTAAGTGCCAAGTTAAAGGGATTTTTGACCCTAAGCGCGTTCGAGGCACAGGGGTTTGGTTAGATAAAGGTCGAACGATTGTAAACATGGGTGATTATCTTTTGGTGGACGGGAAAAAAATGCGCATGGTCGATGTTAAGTCAGATCATTTTTACATTTTAGGAACTCCCCTTCGTGTGCCTCAAAATTTGGATCCTCTTTCAGTTGAGGAGTGCCAACCCATTGTTGAAGCTGCGGAGCTTTTCAAGTGGAAGTCTCCTGACTTTCAATACCTACTCGCAGGCGCAATGGTGACGATGCGTGTGTGCGGAGCTTTACCAATCCGTCCCCACGTTTGGCTCACGGGTGAGTCTGGTTCGGGCAAGAGTACCCTCTTCAACCACTACATAACGCCACTGCTCGGCAAGCAGGCTCTTTCTATTTTTGGGAACTCAACTGAGGCTGGAATTCGCCAAGCGGTGCAGTCAAATGCCTTCCCTGTGATTTTCGATGAGTTTGAGAATTCTGGCCTTCAATCCCAAGACAGATTAAATTCGGTTGTGGACCTACTTCGTTCGAGCTGGTCCGAGTCGAGCGCAGTCCTGCTTAAAGGTTCAGCTTCGGGCGTGGCCCAAGAATATTCGCTTAATTTTTCGGCAATCGTGGTGAGCATCCGTCAAGGGAGCTTAAACGATGCCGATGCTTCGAGGTTCGCTACAATCGAATTAGGACCGCATAACAACGATCAGGAGCATTGGGAGCGACTGAAGACTTGCCTTGATAGGATCGACTTTGAGATGGGCGATAGGCTCTTTAAACGAGTGATTCAGAAATTGCCTATTTTAATGTCAAACTTTAAAGTCATCAAAAAAGCCTTTGGGCGTTCTGCAGTCCGCCAGCGATTTGCGGACCAATATGGGATGCTCTTAGCTGGTTATGCGATTTTAATACAGGACGAGGCCGTAAACGACCAACAGGCCGATTTGATGGTCGGGCATATCAAACTTCAGGACGAGAAGGATTCGCACGTTGAGGACCATTTTGAATGCTTACAGCACTTCCTTACGAGTACCTTGAGTTATAAAACAGATGGGATAAATGAAGGACTGGTTGGAACGCTTATTAAAGCAGCACAATCTGGTGATAAAATCCTGACTCGAGTCTTGCTCGAAAACGGGATTCATATTGGTGATGAATTTTTCAGCATACATAATCCAAAACATTCTACACTTGAATCGAAGATCTTCCGAGGAACTAAGTGGTCTAATTCTTGGCATAAGGCTTTAAAAAGAATTAGCCAGACTAAAGAAAGCGTGAGAAACTTTGGGAGTGGTACAAATAGGGCAGTTTCTATCCCCTATAGCTCAATAAGACATCAAGATTAACCTTCAGCTACAAAAATTTTGTAGCTGTGTAGCTGACTTTGTAGCTACGTCGCAATGCGTTTTCGCAGTCATTTCAAGTGCTTACAGACTCAGCTACAAAACTACAACTTTTTTCCAAAAAGTATAGAGACCTATAGAAATAAAAATATGAATACAAAAATTTATTTCTTCTTATATATATATTTATTTATTTGTATGTAGTTTTGTAGCTGGATCAATTAAGTAGCTGATATGATTGAAAAAAATGAGCTACATTTCAGCTACATTCCAGCTACAAAATGTAGCTGGGTTTTCTGCATTGCGCTATTTAATCGAATAAAATTTCTTTTACAAATTGAGCAAGCCGATCCGTCCCTCCTCCTTTGGGAAGGACGAGATCATCTATGCACATTTTTTTTATTTCTTTTTTGGAGTACCTAATAATTTCTAATCGGTTTAAATTTGATTCATTAAAAATCTCTACACCTAAAGATTTGTTAATTTTTTCTGCGTGATGATTCTTCATTCCGATACCAAATAAGTCTTAGATTCGGTTTCGAGCACAGTGTATTTGCGCCTAGCTTGTTCCAAATTGTCTAAATCATAAGCTTTTAAAAACTTCTCCTCAGATTTGTACTCTATCCAATCACAACAAATTCCAATCACATCAAGCTCAAAGTCTGGGATATTCTCCTCATAAAAATCATACAAACTCTCAAGTCCCTCATAGCTAAAATTCTCTTTTCT
>JBGSSY010000116.1:0-1906 GCA_041736775.1 Bdellovibrionales bacterium
GGGTTCATCTCGATCACCACTCTTTTTTTATTGCGTGGGTTGACTGCAAATTGGATATTGGCACCACCGCACTCTAGTCCAACGGCATCAAGAATTTTTCGCGCTTCATCGCGCATGTCTTGGTACTCAGCTTCAGAAAGAGTTTGTTGGGGAGCAACTGTAATAGAGTCGCCGGTGTGGACTCCACAAGGATCAAAATTTTCAATGGAGCAAATCACAACAAAAGTTCCAGAGCGATCGCGCATCACCTCAAGTTCAAACTCTTTCCAACCCATAATACTTTCTTCAACTAAGACTTCTGAAGTTGGACTTTCTGCAAGTGCGTGGGCGAGCATACCCTCATACTCTTCGCGAGAATAAGCGACTCCACCGCCCCCACCACCGAGTGTATAATTGGGTCGTAGAATTATAGGAAAACCAATTTCATCAGCCACCTGAAGTCCCTTTTTAAACTCTCGAACCATTTGGCTGCGTGTGTGTTTAGCTCCTACTTTTCTTAAAAGATTATTGAAAAGCTCACGATCCTCTGCTGATTTAATCACATCAGGTGTGGCTCCAATCATTTCGACGTTGTATTTTTTAAGAATTCCTTCTCGGTCTAATTCAAGTCCAAGATTGAGAGCCGTTTGTCCACCCAAGGTGGGAATAATAGCGTCAGGCCGCTCATGAGAAATAATTTTTTCAAGGTAACTCTTTTGCAGGGGTTCGATATAAACTTTTGAAGCGATATCTGGATCGGTCATAATTGTGGCCGGATTTGAATTGACCAAAATCACTTCAAGCCCTTCTTGAACGAGGGCTTTGCAAGCTTGTGTTCCAGAGTAATCAAACTCACAGGCTTGCCCGATGACAATGGGACCACTTCCGATGATAAGAACTTTTTTATATTTTTCAATTCGTGGCATTAAAACCTCACTTTGCTGTCGCGAGTGTAGATTTGATCAAAGCGAAGATGACTGTACTGTTCCATTTTAAAAAACATTCTGAGGAGTTCCACTTGAAAAAAATGATGTTGTTCTGCAGAGGCTTTTTTGAGTAGTTTAACCTCTTTAAGAATAAACTTGTTCACTTCACGAGGGTGAACACAGAATCCTTTGGTGAAGAAAAAATGATCTTCATCAGGTACAAGACGGGCATCACAAATATCACCTTTTTCAAGAGTGAGAACAAAAGGATTGTTGACGACTTTGACTTTTCTTTTACGAAAAAGATCTTGAAAGAAAACAAAATCCTTTTTGACTTTAATAAATTGAATCAAACTGTGTTCAGTTTGCGCTAAATTTTGAAAAACTCTTTTTTCATCACTATGGAGCTGCTGAAACTCATCGATTTCTAGAGCAAAGCGAGCTGGAGGTAATACTGTTCCTGAAATCGGTCGAGAGAAAAGATACCAGTCAAAGAAAATATTCATCCACTGTTCATAGCGATCGCTCTCTTTATCATCGACCCCCACTTCACTAAAAAATTCACTTTTAGCCGCAAGAACTTCGGACTGATAAGTCGGAGAGGAGAAATAAATAGAAAGTTTTTCAATGGCATCAACGTAGTTCATTGTCCGATCCAATCCACAAACTGATCAAAAAGTTTTTCAGCATCACGAGGGCCCGGATGACTTTCGGGATGAAACTGAACACTGAAACAATTGAACTTTATCGATTCAATTCCTGATACTGTTTGGTCATTCAGGTTAAGATGGGTCACTTGAACATCAGCCGGCAGTGTTTTTTCATCAACAGCATAACCGTGGTTTTGACTGGTGACATAAATCTCACCTGTCTTTAAATCCTTGATGGGATGATTGGCACCGCGATGACCAAATTTGAGTTTGTAAGTCTTTCCACCTAAAGCTTTTGCCAAAAGTTGATGGCCCATACAGATTCCAAATACAGTTTTTTGTCCGATCAAA
>JBGSSY010000164.1:0-3358 GCA_041736775.1 Bdellovibrionales bacterium
ATCTCGGCCCACACCATCGACAAACGCCTTCTTGATCTTCTCAAGGATGCTGAAGTTTTGGATTTTTCTGATCCTCACCTTCTGGATAAAAACCTCAGAAAAACTATTGTTGTGGGAGATGAAACTCAACTTCCCACTATTTTTCGTTTTGTCGAAGAAGCGGGCCTGAGTTTTTTGGTGCAAAAAAAGCATGAGTACTTTCTTTATAATCTGATGATGAGTGCGATGATTGCTAAGTATCCCGATGTTTTTTTAAAAAGCCCGATCACTATCATCACTCGTAATAAAAATAACAGTGATAAAACGATTACAATTCCTTTTAATTCCACCAAAGACAAAGAAAGAATTATGCTGGAGGCGGATAATTTTATTAGCGATAACAGCAATAACTCCAGCATCCGTCAAAATTTAAAAGTGATCATCAGTGAGATGTTCTCCAATGCGATGTACTCAGCTCCCACTGATGAAAACGGCAACTATCTTTTCACCAACGTTTCAAGGGCATCCGATGTCGATTATCCTGGAGATCAAAAGGGTGAACTTCTGCTCTCGTTTAATAACGAAATTTTAGCTGTAGCTTGCCGCGACCCTTTTGGCTCGGTCAATAAAGTGCGCGTAACAAAACGACTTCATCAAGTCTTTCATGACTCAAAACTTGCTGTTGTCGAACATCGCAACAACGATAATTTAGGAAGCGGGCTCGGGCTCAAAATGATTATCGAAAATTCAATTGGCTTTGGAATGGTGGTCAAACAAGGTCATCAAACATTGGTTTATGCAACACTACCTGTTGGCTCGGGCAATCGAAAAGTGGCTCGCATTGCCAAAAACATTTGCTTTCATTTTTATTAATCAGCGGTGGATTTTTTGGTTTTAATCACAGTTGAGTCACAACAGGGCTTATCGGTCCCTTCCACATTATAAGTCGATGCAATTTTTCGGCTGACGTTTCCAATATACTGTTTGAAATGGGCTAAAGACTCTTTGGGGATTGGTTTCGAAGAGGGAAGATCCACTTTGAGCGGATCCATGATCTGCCGGTGTTTGGACATTTCAAAATGGAGATGGGGTCCCGTGGCGTAACCTGTTGAGCCCACATAGCCAATCACTTGAGCTTGATTGACTCTTGAACCACGACGAAGTCCTTTTTGAAAACGATTTAAGTGAAGATATTTAGTTTCAAAGCCGGCGACATGATCAAGCACAATCATATTCCCCGAGCCTCCAAAGCGACCAATTTTTACCACTCGTCCATCACCCACCGCACGAACCGGTGTTCCCCGAGGGGCTCCGTAATCCACTCCATTGTGTGCACGATAAGTTTTATGAATAGGGTGAAATCTTTTTCTTGAAAAGCGAGAGGTAATACGACCAAATTTAATCGGGCTTTTCAAGAAGACTTTTCTCAGAGAGTTTCCTTCTTCATCAAAGTAGCCTTGAATATTCTCTTTTTTATTTTTGTAATAATAGGCTTTATTGAGGGTGTCTTTACTTTGATATTCAGCATAGAGAATTGGTCCCCATCCCACAAAGCGTCCTTCGGCCATGAGTTTTTCAACACTTAATTGCCAACGGTCTCCTTTTTGAACTTCTCTCGAAAAATCAACTTGCCAACCAAAGACCTCGGCAAAATCAACAATCACTTCAGGAGAAAGTTTTTGTTCAAGCCCTGAACCCCAAAGACTGTCTTTAACAACTCCAGAGAAATGAACCAATTGTTTGGTGGTTTCAATATCATTAATGTCAGCGGTCCAAACCTGATGGGAATAATTAATTTCTAAACGGGAGAGAGGGCTGATCTCAAAGGTAATCCGACGAATGCTTTTATCGGGCATTCTCGACAAAGTAAATCGAGTGCCGGGCTGAATATAGCGAAGATCAAATTCTGATCGGGTGGCTTTGACAATATCGTGGATCAACTGAGGTTCTACGCCCGCATTGACTAAGCTCTCATGAACAGAGGAGTTTTTAGGAATATTATGATGAGTATGGCTCAGGGGCAGGGGAGCCAGAATAATCATTTCATCCATGGGTGGATGCATCTCTTGAGTGTAAGAGCGAAAGGCATAAACCATTGAAATCACAAGAATCAGGGCCGATAACAGAGTTCGTTTTCTGGTCATTAAATATTCGTAGCATAAAAAGGGGGTCAGTAGAACTTTAAAATCCCCCAAAAAGACAAAATAAATTGATTACAATCGGGCAATTTTGCCTTGGGTATTTCACTTTCTTTTTATAAGTTCCTTTGCCATGAAAAAAATTTTGGATGTCATTATCTCTGTTGACTGGGAGGGTATAAGCCTTGACCATACTAACCTTAAATCTCTCAGTGATTTCAAGAATTTTTGGAATATCCCACTCACCCATTACTTTTCTCCGGCCTATTGGACCCACCCACAAATATTAAATCAGGGTATCGATCAATCCCACATAGAGGAAATCTTTAGAGACAACGAAGTGGGACTCCATATCCATACGCCCCAACACTTTATTGAAAAACTCGGTCTCCCACTTCGTCTTAAACCGACCTTTGCACTCTCTGGTGATCAACATGAACATTATCTCAAGGGCCAAGAAGTTATGCTCTTAGCTTACTCGCGAGATGAGTTCAGAAAGATCCTTTTAGAGTCTTTAAAAATGTTTGATCAACATCATATTCCCCGACCCCGTTCATTTCGCGCTGGGGGTTGGATGATTTCTCCCGAGCAACTGCACGAACTTCAGGATTTAGGCTTTGAGATCGATAGCTCTGCCGTTCCCCCTGATTTTTTTAAGAAAACCTCTTGGCAAAATGAAAACCTTCACCGCTACGCTCAGCTTCTATGGTCAGAGATCACAGATCAAACCACTCCTTATTGGGCTTTACCAAGTCTTCTAGAAATACCGAATAACCTAGGCGCGATTGACTATTGGACCCTAGAAAATATCAATACACTTGTTACTGAAAATTTAAATCAGGCTTATCAAAAAAATCGACACCTCTTTGTGATCACCGCCCACCAAGAAACCTTTGCTGATCAGCGAGAAAAAATTGAAATCTTTTTTGAATGTCTCTCTCGTCAAAATGATTATCATGTGAACTTTGTGAATCATCACGATGTGAAGAAAATTTGGGGTCAAAAGCCTGAGGCCATTCGACCTCAAGTTTACCCATCACTTTTATTTTAACCCGCTTGCAGATTTTTAAAGAGAATAAAACTGATATCGTCTTTTTTTGAAGTTTCTTTACCGTAGATATCTTTTTTGATCGCCGTCATGAGGGTCTGTGAGATTTCAGACAAATCTCCTTTTCTCACAATCTCAACAATATCATCCGCCGGAAAATTATCAAAAATTCCATCGGAGGCCATAAAAATGG
>JBGSSY010000170.1:0-27834 GCA_041736775.1 Bdellovibrionales bacterium
GAAAACCTGTCACTTACTCTTTAGAGCCCTTTACTGTGAATCTCGCTGATGTCGAGGATGAGCGGATTGTCCAAGTGAAAGTCACGCTTGAAATGTTAGATGAAAATGGATTTGAAGAAGTTGTTTCTATGGGCGCTCACGCTCGCGATACGATCGTTAATATTTTAAACTCAAAAAACTTTGTAGAATTGCAAAGCATCCAAGGAAAACTCTTTCTCAAAGACGAAATTACCGTCGCTCTTAATAAACAGCTTAAAAAGAGCTTTATAAAAGATATCTATTTTTCTCGCTTTGTACTTCAGTAATCCGAACTAGTATCCAGATCCAAATGGATCATTATTGGTTTTTGTCGGTACAACTTCTTGAGCCTGCAGACTCGGCGATTTTACAGGAAAATCGTTATCGGTTGAGGCGTTAAGGTCGAGTTTCTCAGCACGGTCCGTATCGTCACGAAGTTCGGCCAAATGTTTTTGATAATCCGCTTCAGTGAGAAATCCATTTTTAAGATTAATCTCTAAAAGTCTTTTATCGAACTTTGAAAAATAAGTTTGTTTCTGTTGATTGGACATCGATACTCCCTTTGATTAAATGAGTGGCTCCCCAAAAAAAATTTTGTGAGCCCATTAAGGGGGCTAATTCCAGTATTTAGGACCCTTGTCACTTTTCTTCTTTTCATTATCTACCACAAGACGCAAATTTCGTCTACCTTTAGACTTTTTAGAATCGTTACGTCCTGCTTTTTCAGACTGTGACCAAAGAACCAAATAAATATAGCCAGTAATGATACCGCCGAGATGGGCAAGGTTAGCTACTCCCGTTCCACCCATACCGGAACTCAGAAGCGAGACCATCTCTATTCCACCAATGAGCACGATGAAATAACGAGCTTGCATGGGGAAGACACCAAAAAAATAGATGACTCTTTCGCCAAAAAGAATGGCATAAGCGAGGAGGATACCAAAGACAGCACCTGAGGCTCCTATCACAGGGGTGACATAAACCAAGGGTGGAGTTTCTTTAAAAAGAAGAATTAATATCACTCCAAAAAGATAAATAACTGCGGCACCCACTCCACAAATTAAATAATACATTAGAAATTTTTTTGATCCCCAACGAAACTCTAATTCACTCCCAAAGAACCATAATGAAATCATGTTAATCAGAATATGAAAAAGATTTTCTGAGTGAAGAAACATATAGGTGAGTGGCTGCCAAACAAAAAAGTTTTCAATGGTGTTTTGAGGAGTAAAGCCAAAAAAATAAGTGATTAAGCTTGAACCTAAAATCAATTTCTCTAAAATCAGCTGCAAAACGACCCAGACCAGAACATTGATCACAATTAATTTTTTAACCATGGGACTGATGGGGATACTTTGCATTTGAAATGAAGATCCGCCTCGACTCATTGAGTGGCCTTTTCACTGAGTTCAACCAAGACACCACCGGTCGACTTTGGATGAATAAACACCACTCGACAATTGTGTGCTCCGGGGCGAGGAGTTTCGTTAATCAAATGAACACCTTCTTTTTTAAGATGAGCGACCAAGGCATCAATACCAGAAACACGAAAACAGATATGATGGATACCCGGGCCCCGTTTATCAATAAACTTGGCCACTGCACTTTCGCTATCTGTGGGCTCTAAAAGTTCAATGCGAGCTTTGTTGAGAGTTTCGTAAAAAGAGACTTTCACTTTCTCAGTTGCAACTTCTTCGACACCCAAATGAGGTAAGCCGAGGAGTTTAAAAAAAGGCGAGTCATTGAGGCTGTGGGTTGCAATTCCAATGTGATCGAGTTCGATTTTAAATGACACCCTAAAGCTCCAACTTTTCAAAATGAGGTTTCAATTGATTGTAACTTTGCTCGGTGGTCTCAACAACCAATTTCGTCTCGGCAATGAGAGGAAAAAAGTTGGTATCCCCACCCCAACGAGGAACAATATGGTAGTGAAGATGAGCCGGGATCCCAGCCCCGGCCACTTGGCCAAGATTAATCCCCATATTAAAACCCTGGGGTTTATAAACCTTCTTAAGAATCTTAAGCGAAAGCTGCATAAGCCTTTGCATCTTAAAAAGCTCTTCACTTTTCAGCTTTTCAAAGTCAGCAGTATGGCGGCGTGGAAGGATCAAAAGATGTCCATTGTTATAAGGGTATTTGTTGAGAACAACCATGAGACTCTTATCTTTATAAAGAACAAGGCTCTCAGCATTTAATTTGGACTTGGAAGCGGTACAGAACACACAACCCACCGGTTTAATCACTTGTCGAACATACTGAAGGCGATGGGGGCGTTCAAACACCTGGCGCTCAGAGGGCCATATGTCTTTTTGCAGGTCGGTTGATTTTTTGCTCATGATGAAACTCCCAAAAGAAAAGGGCCCGATTTATTTTTTAAGAACCCGAGGGTTAAAAAAAATAAATCGGGCCCCGATTTAAAAGTTACTGTTTATCACCCGTTTGTTGCAAGTCTTTAAGTTGATCGGCAAACAGATCACCAATTGTTGCATTGGGTTTAGAGGTTTTCTTAATGTATTCAGAAACATCACCGTTTTGTTCACGGAGGGTTGCTAAACGAACACTCAGACCAATCTTGCGAGCATCTTGATCCACACTGATCACTTCTGCTTTAACCAAGTCACCGACTTTGCAAACCTCTTCAGGACTGCTCACTCGTTTGGTAGAAAGCTCACTGATGTGAACAAGACCTTCGATGTCATTAGAAAGTTCTACGAAAACTCCAAAGTCGGCCACTTTAGTGACTTTAACTTCATGGAGTGAACCGATCGTAAAGCTTTTCTCAACCACAGACCATGGATCGGAGTCCAATTGTTTGATACCGAGACTAAAACGCTCATTTTCAATGTCTACGCCAAGAACAACGGCACGAACTTTATCGTCTTTCTTGAAAATTTCAGAAGGATGATTCACTCGACGTGTCCAAGAGAAATCAGAAATGTGAACCATTCCATCAATGCCATCTTCGATACCGACAAAGATACCAAAATCAGTCACAGATTTAATGTCACCTTCAATGATCGTTCCAGGAGGATAAGCCTCTTTGAGTTCATTCCAAGGATTGGGTTGAAGTTGCTTCATACCAAGGCTGATACGACGGTTATCTTGATCAAGTGCAAGAACTTGAACTTCAACGGCGTCTCCCACATTCACGATTTGTGAAGGATGTTTCACTCGTTTTGTCCAGCTCATCTCACTCACATGGATAAGGCCTTCTACACCTTCACCCACATCAAGAAACGCACCGTAATCAGTCAGACTGACAACTTTACCCGTCAAGCGAGTTCCCACAGGGAATTTGCCAGCTGTATCGAGCCATGGATCTTCAGAAAGTTGTTTAAGACCAAGGCTAACACGTTCTTTTTCAGTGTCATACTTAAGAACAACCACTTCAATCTCATCACCCACGTTGATCACTTCAGACGGATGTTTAATACGTGACCAGCTCATATCAGTGATATGAAGAAGACCATCGATTCCGCCAAGATCAATAAAGGCTCCGTAATCGGTTACGTTTTTCACGACACCCATCACACGAGTTCCCTCTTTCATGAGATCTTTGGTTTGAGTTTTGAGACTTTCTCTTTCTTCTTCAAGCAGAGCTCGACGAGAGAGAACAATGTTGCCTCTTTTTTTGTTGAACTTGATCACTTTGAATTTATATTTTTTGCCAATATAGATGTCCATATTGCGCACAGGACGAAGATCAATTTGGCTTCCAGGTAAGAAAGCTTTGACGCCGATATCGACACTCAAACCACCCTTAACTTTGGCAATCACTGTACCTTCAATATGCTCTTGGTTTTCTGCAGCTCGAGAGATGTCAGTCCAAGCACGCATCATATCTGCTTTCTCTTTCGAGAGAACGATCATACCATTGTCGTTTTCGATCTTGTCGACATAGACTTCGATCTCTTCACCAGGCTTAATCGAGTCATCACCCTCAATAAAGCGGAATTCGCTCATCGGGATCAAACCTTCAGATTTGTAATTGATATCAACGAGAACGTAATCGGTTTGGACCTCAACAATTGTGCCCTTAACAATTTCACCTGTTTTGATATCGTTTTCGCTGACCGCTTCCTCAAATAGGGATGCAAATTCACCGGCTTTTTTTTGCTCTTCTTTTTCACCTTCTTTGAAGAGTTTTAGGATTTCGAGTTCCTCTCTCTGTTTTTTAGTTAAATGAGTTGTTGTTTTATTCATGAAACGTAAATACCTCCTTGGTGGAGACTTTCCCTTGGTGAGAGAAATTCCCCTAGATTTCACTTTTTCTGAGTGAACGTACACTTATAGATCCTAAACGCTTAAAGTCAAAGTAATTCCTGAACTTAGGCCAGCTGGAGCTGTCTCAAGAAGAGTGTAATTCTCTGTTTTTCAGGTGTTTTAGGGATTTCATTGATTGGTTTAAAAGACCTTATAATGGTTTCCTTCAGATCAAATTTTAGAAAGTTCTGAGATTTCAGGGGGCTAAAGTTCTTTTCAGAGGTAAAGAACTCTCACTTTTTAAAGTTTGGCGAGGGTAGAGTCTATTGCACTTTGAGAGATCGGGCATAATTGAGAACTTCTTGGACCACTTCTTCTAAGGTCAGGAAGCTGGAATCAATTTGAAGGGCTCCATCGGCCATCTTTAAGGGCGCGGCCTTTCTTTGTGAATCCTGTTGGTCTCGTAATTTTTGCATTTCTAGAGTTTCCATCAGACTTGAACTGGTTTCCTCTGATCGACGCAGAGCGCGTTGAGCTGGGGTTGCGGTGAGAAAGATCTTCACTGACGCCAAAGGAAACACAACAGTCCCACAGTCTCGCCCTTCTGCGACCAACCCCACTTGAGGGTTAAAGCAGTCCCGCTGTCTTTGTAAAAGAGCTTTTCGAACATTGGGGATTTGGCTGATGTGGCTCGCCATGGCCCCCACCGATTCTCCATTGAGTTGGGGGGTGAGGTTTGTCGAGTCAATATGAACTTCGGTATCTTCTTCTGTCATTTTGATTTGCCAACGATGATCATTAGCGAGTGCGATTAAAAGTGTTTCGTCCGTCGGTGCCACTTTCAGCTCGAGTGCGGCTAATGCTAAACCACGGTAAAAAGCACCGGTTGAAACCCAAGGCCAACTGAGTTTTTTTGCGACGAGGCGTGAGACTGAGGATTTTCCAGAAGCAGAGGGGCCATCAATGGTAATGAGTTTTAAGGGTTTCACAGTACAGGAACCTCTTTCAGTACGTCTTTCAGTATGGCCAATGCTTTTATATTTTCCTCTGGAGTTCCAACTGTCATTCGAATATGGCGAGGCATCCGGTAGCTGTCCATGGGTCGCAGGAGAAGGCCCTTTTTCATCGCATGATTAAACACTTGAACCCCGTCGCGAAGAGTATCTAAAAGGACAAAGTTGGTTTGGGATTCTGTGAAGGGAAGATTTTCTTGTTTCAAAAATCGGTAGAAACTATCGAGGCCAGACCAAACAAGTTGTTGTGATTTTCTGACATATTCAACATCATCGAGTGCCGCGAGGGCTGCTTCTTGGGCCAGGGTGTTGACGTTAAACGGGTTTCTCACACGATTGATCCATTGAATGTTTTCACTGTTACCAATGAGAGCTCCCACTCTAAGGCCTGCCAAACCATAAATTTTACTAAAGGTGCGAACCATCATAAAATTAGAGTATTTTTTAAAATAAACCGCGCTATCTGCAAAATCTTTGGCGCGTACGAACTCATTATAAGCCTCATCAAACACAATCAAAATATCGGATCGATTTCCCAGCTCTGACATTAAATAGTCCGCTTCGGATTTTTTCATGTAAGTGCCTGTAGGGTTATTGGGATTAGCAATAAAAAGTATTTTTTCTCGCGAGCTGTGCTGATTTTTAAAATCTTTCACAAACGCTTCCACATCCCAATGGAAGTTTTTATCAACAGGAATTTCCCTTTTTCCCACTCGGGCCGCTTGGGCACAAATGCCATAAGCCACAAAAGACTTTTCAGGAATGAGAATTCGATCTCCGGGCTCACAAAAGACTCTCACGAGAAGATCAATCAACTCGTTTGAACCATTTCCAATGACGATGTCATCGGCGTGCAAAGACCAAAAGCTAGCCAGTTTATGTCTTAAGCGATAACAACTGGGATCAGGATAACGAGCCAAATCATCACACGAGTTTTTGATCGCCTCAACAGCTTTAGGGCTTGGACCCAAGGGATTTTCATTACTGGCCAGTTTGATCACATCGGTGAGTCCTAATTCACGTTTAGTCTCTTCGATGGGTTTTCCCGTTTTATAGGGAACAAGGGATTCGATCTCCGGTGAAACGCGCATGATCTTTTACCTCTCCAATATCCAAATATTTCTTTTACGAATTTTTTCTTTTATTTCTAAAATATGTTCAAAACTCATGGTTTCAAGTAAAAAATCAATTCTTGTTTGTCGAAGTGAAAGTTCAGGACTCACCCGATCATGGATCACATCTAAAACATTGGCTCGGGTATCAGCAAAATCTTTCGTGAGGGCTGCTAGCTCTCCGGGTAGATCGTTAACAATGACTGATATTCGAGCTAAACGTCCGTTGCGTCGAAGGCCCGTATCAATCACTGAGTTCACTAAGTTTAAATCGATATTTCCACCGCAAAGGACTATACAGGTTGGCCCCTTTAAATTAAATTTTCCATTGAGGACGGCCGCTAATCCAGCGGCTCCGGATCCTTCTAAAATGGTTTTTTCCATTTCCATTCCATAAACAATAGCTTGCGCCATCTCTTCATCGGTGACTGAAACAATCTCGTCGACATAAGGATCGATATAATGTTTGTACATTTCAGGACTTGGATTTTTAACGGCAATTCCGTCGGCAATGGTTGAAATGAATTCTCGTCGAGAGAGGTCCTGTCCACTTTTCATTTCCATCATTCCTGGGGTTTGATCAGAAACAACTCCATAGATTTTACATTGGGGATTAAGTGTTTTAATCACAAAAGCAATCCCACCAATAAGTCCACCGCCGCCAATAGGAACGATCACTTCTTTCACATCGGGAAGGGCCTCTAGAATTTCCAAACCAATAGTGGCTTGTCCAGCAATCACAGCGGGATCTTCATAGGGGTGAACAAAAACCAGATTTTCTTCAAGGGCAATCTCTTGGGCCTTCTTAAAGGCTTCATCAAAATATCGACCGTGAAGAATCACCTCTGCCCCATAAGAACGAGTGGCACTCACTTTGATGAGAGGAGCCGCCGCCGGCATAACGATCTTACTTTTTACATTGAAAAGTTTTGAACTCATTGCCACACCTTGGGCATGATTGCCTGCGGAGGCCGCAATAACTCCTCGTTTTTTTTCGGCGTCAGTCAGATTTGAAATTTTGTTGAGTGAACCTCTGATTTTGAAACTGCCGGTCAGTTGACGGTTTTCAAGTTTTAAATGGATGTTTCTCTCTCGCAGTGTTTGACCAATTCCTAAACTGACAGGAGTTTTTCTTGCCACTTGGCTGATGTTTTTTTGAGCATCAAGAACGTCGTTCATGTTAATTTTTAGTTTGCTCATAAAACTGCTCTCCTTTTTGAGGGCCACAATTGAAGCATTAAAAACAGACCGATCATACTCAATAATGCCATGGAGATCGTTACGATCAGCGGCAAAGAGAACCCTGCTGGAATATAACCAAAAATAAGAGCAACTAAGCCAACCACTAAACTATAAGGGAGCTGAGTTCTTACATGACTCATAAGCTCACAATCGGTAGAAATTGAACTCATGATCGTGGTGTCTGAAATGGGAGAGCAATGATCTCCCATAATGGCCCCATCGAGGATCGCTGCTAAACAAAGAGAAACAAAAATACTATATTCACCACCAGAAAGTGAGAGCGCCAGAGGTGTGACTGTCGGAATAAGAATAGCCATGGTTCCCCAACTGGTACCGGTGGCAAAAGCCGTAAGGGCAGAAACGATAAAGACAAAAAATGGGAGCCACTGGGGACTCACTCGATCACTGAGAAGAGCCACAACAAATTCGCCAGTTTTTAGATCGTCACAAACCAACTTTAAAGACCAGGCAAGAAGTAGAATCATAATGGGGAGACCCGCTGAAATTAAGCTGGCTTTAAAGGCGATAAAAAGAGAAGTCCTCGAAGATCTCGCTAAAAAGATATTGAGAAAAAGAGAAAGAAAAAAACTAAAGATCGATGAAATGAGCAAAATTGATATTCCGTTTTTAGATTCGGTTAATACCAAGCGCCAATTGGTAAAGCTCAATGGATTTTTGTGAGTTGAAAATCCTCCACCATCAGCCCAAAGCAGGGAGAAAACAAGAATAAGGAGAGTTAAAATGGGAAGGACTGCACACAGAGTAGGACCTTTATTTAAATAGATAAGATCATCACTCTTATCATCAATTGGACTTTTTTGTGCGGCTTTCATCGGTCCAAATTCAATTCCAAAAAAGATATTCACAAAAACAAAAAAGATCATAAAAAAACAATAAAACCGAAAAGGCAGAGCTTCTAAAAAAACGCTGTAGCCGTCCAAATTCCAATTGTACTTCTGTGCCATCTCTGAAAACAGTCCCACTTCATAACCAATCCAAGTGCTGACAAGTGCTATCCCTGCAATCGGTGCACTGGTGGCATCGACCAAGAAAGCTAATTTTTCGCGACTCACCTTATAACGATCGGTCAGACTTTTCATCGTAGATCCAACGATCATGGTGTTGGCGTAGTCATCAATAAATATAAAACAGCCCAAGAGGGCTGTAACAAATTGCGCTGATCGAGGACCAACCACCCATTTTTTAAGTCGAAGAACCAAACCAATAAAACCACCAGAAACGGTGATCATTTGCACCATAGCTAAAACAAAAAAAACAAAACCGAGAATTTGTAAGTTCGTTTTATTAAAAAGGGCACTTTGAAAATAACCCGCCGTTGTTGTCACCGCAGCCATTGAAGATTGCAAGACAGTTTGTTCTTTTCCCAATTGATCAATAAAACAACCGAGCAAAACAGCGGAACCAAGGCTTAGTGCCAACTGACCAGACACAAAAGCAATAAAAATAGCAAGAGCCGGTGGAAGTAAACTCCATGAGGTGGCTTCAGCTGGAGATTGAATGAAAAAAAGGGCTGTTATAAAACAAAGAGCGATTAAAAAGAACGACTTATAAAGCTTTTTTTGAGCTTTAGAGTTCATTCTCCAACAGCCTGAATAATCTGGTTAAGAGAATCTGGAACCAACGAAGCCCCACCAATTAGAAACCCACCCACATTTTTTACGTGCGAGAGTGATTTTGCATTATCGGGTTTTACCGAACCACCATAGAGGATAGAAATCATTTCACTCTTGTGAGCAAAACGTTTTTTTAAAAAATCGCGAATTAAAGCATGGGCCTCTTCGACTTGTTTTTCGGTGGCCACTTCACCCGTTCCAATCGCCCAAACAGGTTCATAGGCTATATGAAACTCAGAGCTAAGTTCTAAATCTTTAAGTCCTTTTTCTAATTGCGAAAGAAGAACTTGGGAGGTTTTTTGACCCTTTCTCTCTTCAAGAGTTTCGCCGATGCAAAAAATTGTTTTAAGGGAAAGTTTTTGGGCTAATTTTAATTTGAGATTGAGAACATGGTCGTTTTCTAAAAAAAATTGTCTTCGTTCACTATGACCAATCAATACGGCATCAACACCCATTTCTTTTAACACCTGCGGAGAGGTTTCACCCGTAAAGGCACCACTGACTTCGTGAAAGATGTTTTGAGCACCGAGAAGATGTGAGGTGCCAGTGACACTGTTCAGAGCCGTGGTCAAATTCACCGATGGAATAAAGAAAAAAGTTTTAATATTTTCTGGAATGACAAAGGAGAGAAAAGTTTTAAAGAAAAGCTCAGTCTCTTTGGGTCCTTTGTTCATTTTCCAATTGGAAGCAATTATAAAACTCACTCAGCAATCCTTACCTTAAGAGCCTCAAGACCGGGAAGTTTAATACCCTGAATAAACTCTAAACTAGCCCCTCCACCCGTAGAGATATGATCGATTTTATCAGCGAAACCAGAATCAATAGCGGCAGCAGCGGAATCCCCTCCACCGACAACACTGAAAGCCTGGCTTTCTGCAAGAGCTTTTGCTATGGCCAACGAACCTTGATCAAAGGGTTTTTTCTCATAGACGCCCATGGGGCCATTCCAAAAAACAGAACCTGCTTTTTGAATCACCTGCGTAAAAAGAATTCTGGTTTGCGGTCCAATATCCACAGCGATTTGCTCTTGAGGTATCGAGCTATCAGGAGTTGTTGAAAAATCAGAACTTTCGAAAGTGGGAACAACGATATGATCGATCGGAAGGTATACTTTCTTTCCGGCCATGGCCATACGATTTAAGAAATTTTGAGCGGTGGTTAGCATTTCCTTTTCCACCAAAGATTTTCCGACACTGATTCCTTGAACTTTCATAAAAGTATAGGCCATAGCTCCACCGATTATGACCGAGTTGGCCCGCTCAGAAAAACTCTCCAATAACGGAATTTTATCACTGACTTTACTTCCTCCCGTAATCAAAACAAAAGGTTGAGGAGGATTGGATTTGATTTTCTCAAGCGCTTTAATTTCTTTTTCAATAAGAAAGCCATAACAACGTTGGGGAATGAGTTTTGCCAAAGCATCAATACTGGCGTGGGCTCGATGAGAGGCCCCAAACGCATCATTAACGTAAATGTCAGTGTAGCGAGACCATTTCGCCGCCAATTCCCCTGAATTTTTAGTTTCACCTTCGTGAAATCTTAAGTTTTCTAAAAGAATGATTTCCGAATCTCCTAATGATTTTACAAGCTCATAGGGAGCCTCTGAATCGGGAGTTTCCATTAACAAAACTTCAAATCCCATTTGATTAAGAACATGGGCGACCGGTTCGAGTGAGTATTTATCGCGATCTTCAATCCCTTTGGGGCGACCTAAGTGTGAAGCGACGATCACTTTTGCGCCTTGCTCAAGAAGAAATTTAAGAGTGGGAAGAGCTTCTACGATGCGATTATCGTCGAGAACTTTTCCATTTTTTATGGGCACATTCAGGTCGAGTCGCAAAAAAACTCTTTTGCCTTTGAATTCAATTTTTCGAATGTCGAGATAACTGGAAACAGCCATTAAAGTCCTTGGCTTTCCATGTATTGAGCAAGATCAAGCATACGACAAGAAAAGCCCACTTCGTTATCATACCAAGAGAGAACCTTTACAAGATTATCCCCAATCACAAATGTGTTTTCTAGGTCAATCGTAGAGCTGTCTTTAACCCCATTCATATCAATACTGACAATAGGATCATTTGTGACAGAGAGAACACCTTTAAGTTCTCCGCGCGAGGCTTCGATAAAGGCTTGGTTCACTTGCTCCACTGTTACCGAGCGAGAGAGTTTCGCAGTGAGATCAACTAAGCTCACATTGGGAGTTGGAACACGAACAGCAAGCCCATCAATTTTACCTTTTAATTTTGGCAACACTTGGCCCACGGCGATCGCTGCACCCGTTGATGTGGGAATCATCGAGACGGCTGCTGAACGGGCCCTTCTTAAATCACTGTGACTGGAATCAAGAATTCTTTGATCATTGGTGTAAGAGTGAACCGTTGTCATCAATCCTGATTCAATTCCAAATTGGTCATCAAGTACTTTAGCCATTGGAGCAAGACAGTTGGTGGTGCAAGAAGCATTACTAACGACATAATGTTTTTTGGGATCATAGTCTTTGTGATTAATGCCGTAAACAAATGTGGCATCTACTTTTGCAGGAGCAGATACAATCACTCGCTTTGCGCCGGCATCAATGTGTTTTTTGTTGGCGGCGGTATCTTTGAAAGCACCGGTGCATTCAAAAACGATATCAGCGCCCCACTCACCCCAGGGAATTTTTGTGGGATCCATCTCAAAGCACATGGGTATTTTTTTTCCGTCGATGATGATGTTTCTTTCATCGGATTCTACATTTTTGGCAAAACGACCATGGGTACTATCATATTTGAGAAGATGAGCTTGGGCAGAGACATCGCCAGAGCCACTGTTGATACCGACAAAATCAAATTGATCAATACCATAGCGAAGAAGAATGCGACCGATTCGACCAAATCCATTTATACCCACACGAAGCTTTTTAGACATTGTGCCTCCAGAGAAGAGTTTAAAATTTGAATTCCACTGTCATATCGACTGCTTGTAAAGGAGTCAACGCTCTCCTGTTAACCCTTAATTGAATTAAAGAAGCAATTTAGGAAAGAGACGGTCAGCATTGATCTTCATTTGCGCACAAAAATCGGGCAGTGGTACCGCCTTGAGTTCGCTGACAAATTGAGCGGTCCAGAGCATATAATCCGGTTGATTTTTTTGACCTCTTAACGGGGCTGGAGCCAAGAAAGGGGCATCCGTCTCAACATGGAGACGATCCAGAGGGGTATTACGGCAAACATCCCTTAAATCGTTGGCATTTTTGAAGGTCACTATGCCGCTGAAGGATATATTATAACCACAATCTAAGGCCGCCGTTGCCAGTTTTTGGGTTCCGGTAAAACAATGGATCACTCCTTTTACTCTTCCCTTGAACTCATTCAGAATTTCAATGGTATCTTCTTCGGCATCACGGGTATGGATTTCAACTGGAAGAGAAAACTTTTCGGCCAGAATCATTTGTCGGCGAAAGGCGTTGAGCTGTTTTTCGCGATCAGAATGATTATAGTAATAATCTAAACCAATTTCTCCAACCGCCACCACCCTTGAATCATTGAGATGGGCGAGAAGAAAATTTTCAACTTCTTGATCATAAATTTGCCCCTCGTGGGGATGAATACCCAGAGTACAAAAAACATGGGGAGCAAACTGTTGGGCGAGCTTGAGGACAACCGGGAGATCCCCGGGTTCAGTGCCGATGGTGATGATACGATTCACTCCTTTTTCAAGACAAATTTGCACGGCTTGCTGAGGAGTAATTTCTAAAAAGTTAAGATGAGTGTGAATGTCAGTCCATCCCAGGGATTTGACTTCGCGATTTTCAAATTCAGTAGAAAGAACTTTAGAGGGGGACACTTAACTCCTCACCTGATAATAAAAATTTTCGAGGGCTAGGGTTTTGTCAACGTTGATATCAATATCTTTCATCAAGGTTTCAATTTGCTCGTGTATAAGACTGAGTTTTTGCGGCTCATCAGGAAGCCAATCAAGGTTTTGGCCCTTTTGATGAAGTTTTTTATTCAAAGCCTGAAACCAGAGTTGAAAATAAAACTTTCGGGTTTCAGCCTCCGTAAAAAAATCAGGTGAAAGTTTCTTCCAATCCTGTGGAGCTTGATACAAAAGAGCATATAAAAAATCAAAGGCACGATTGAATTCTTCTCGTGACTCGGGTGTTGTAAGCTCGATGGCCCGCGACAGTCGACCATCACTCCACTCTAAAGCAACATCATCAAAACGTTGATCTTGGCCCATTTGTTCAAGGTTTAGTTTTTCGAACCGAAGAATGGGTGCCCGTGAACGAATCGTTGCAAGGAGAGCTGAGACACGCTCTGTGATCAGAAAAAAATAAGTTTTAGGTGGTGTTTCTTCAAGAATCTTGAGTAAAGAGTTGGCCGCTTGGGTCGATAAAGCATCGGCTGGATCAATAATGACAAATCGAGCAGCCTGGTTCGGTTTTAGAGAAAGGCTACGGTGAAGTTCCCTGATTTGATCAACACCGATAAGAGTTTTCTGCTCGGGTTTAAGTTCATAGATCAACTCATTTTTCTCTTCGAGGGCGCGGTGGCAAGGTGAGCACTTTCCGCAAGCCAGTTCGGTTTGAGTACAATTAAACACTTGCAAAAGAGAACGGGCCAAAAGCTTTTTTCCGACTCCACTGGGTCCATAAAAAATCATTGCTGATGGTAATTGATCTTTTTTGATTTTATCAAGGAGGTGATCTCTCTGTGATTGATGACCAATCAGAGTCGAAATTAAAGAAGCCAATTTCTCCTCCTGATTTCACTTAAAATCTGTGAAAGAATCATCTCTGGTTTATCATTACCATTTAAAACCAACCAACGCTGTGGATTTTTTTGAGCTTGATAGAGATAACCTTGTCGAACACGTTCTTGAAAGAGTTGTGATTCTTTCTCCATTCGGTCTTGCGCCACGCCAGTATTTTGAGCCCTAAGCTCTTTTCGTCGCTGACTTTCTTCGGTGGAAATATCAAGAAAAATAAAAAGATCAGGTTCACAATCATGAGCGACAAAGTGATTGAGATTTTCAATATCTTTAAGATCAAGGCCACGGGCAAAAGATTGAAAAGCCACTGTGCTCGAGTAAAAACGATCACAGAGGACCCATTGTCCAGATTCAAGAGCCGGTCGAATATTTTTCTCCACCATTTGAACTCGCGCGGCTTGATAGAGCAAAGTCTCTGCGCGAGGAACTGGGGCTTCACCTTGTGTCCCTAAAAGGAGAGGTCGAATTTTTTCACCCAGTTCGGTGGTGCCGGGGTCACGCAAAATGAGATTGTTTTGCTTCAACCGGTTGAGCTCGTGATGGAGTTGGGTGATTTGAGTGGATTTTCCGCAAGCGTCCAATCCTTCGAATACGATAAATGCCATAATCCTCTTTTGCGCTACTCGGGCAGGGAGTCACTCTTATTTATAAAAACTTAAACAAAGCGTTACTTGGGGATAGAGGTTAACTCGACTTTGGGCCGGGATCTAGGTTTTTCATCCCCAAAGAGGATCTTTTTGGAGCGCACCGACGCGGGCGGGGGTTAATTTTGAGTTCCCTCTCGCCGATAAGGATAGAGTATGAAAATGGAAGAAATTCGGGTGCTTATTGCTGATGGTGACAATAACCTAACCAATCGGATGAGCCAATACTTACGCGAAAGTGGCTTCACTCCAAAAGTGATCAGCAACAATTACCTTTTGCAGAAAACAATTCTGGAATGGCGGCCCCAATTTTTATTTATCGATCTTCTTTTTCCCGGTTGTTATGCCCAAACTTGTTTACAATTTTTAAGAGACAGAAATCTTCTTGGTGAAGATGGTATTCACGTTATCGTTATGTCCAATCACAATGCTGAACTGAATGTCAGAAATTGTCTCGAAGCCGGTGCTGATGATTTTATTGTTAAGCCCCTTAAACTGATCGAAGTCTTACAGCGACTCGCTCTCCTTTCGCAAACCAAGCGTTATGACTTTAGAAATATAATTTCACAAAATGAAATGCAGATTAAAAACTACTTTCAAATGATTGAGCTTTTAGTCAAAGCCACTCAACAAAATATCGAGCCGTCTCCCCTTCGACTCGCATTGATTAAAATGATTGCTATGGCGCTTAAAGCCGTTCGCGTTTCGATTATCGCAACCAATCAACAGCGCAATAAAATTCAGGTGATTCGATCCAGTGACGACGACAATCTGAACAACCTTAAACTTGAACTCAGCAAATACCCTGAAGTTCAGTATGTTTTGCGAACCGAAAAACCGCTCTTTATCGAAAGCCTTGAAAAAGACCAAACCATGTCTTTTGTAAAACACGAAGTGAAGTCAATTCAGTTTGATTCGATGATGATATTACCGATCATGAGTGGAACCGAACTGATAGGATGTCTATCGATTCGAATGCCTAAGGATTGTAAAAAGCTGAGTTTTTACGATATAAAAATCGCTGAGATAGCAACCCAACTTCTTGCAATCACTTGGAAATTTCAAAATTCTTCCAAGGGTCACCAAGCCGCATAGTTCGTTCAGAAAAGACTAGACTCATCGAAATCCCAAGCCTATATTCAATAATTCATAATTTCTTAGGGAGTATTCAATGGTTACCATTCTTGCCATCGTCCACATCGTTTTATGCGTTTTTTTAGTTATCCTGGTTTTGATCCAAGATCCTAAAGGTGGAGCCAGTGGCGGTATGTTTGGTGGTGGCGGTGGTGCAAACTCACTGTTTGGCGCAACCGGCGCCCCAAGCTTTCTCTCCCAAATTACTCGTTGGGTTGCAGTGGTTTTTGCAGTTTCTTGTATTGCAATGACCATTTTTATTAAACCTAAAACGGATTCAGTTCTAGATAGTATTTCACTTCCTACACCCTCGAGTGAAACACAACCTGCCGTGGTGCCAAGCACTGAAACTCCACCGGCAGAAACTCCCGCACCTCCCCAATAGTTGAATTTGGCATGAGAGGATACTCACTCATACTCTTTGCCGTTACACTTGCTCTGATTCTCATTCTCAATTACTTAAATGATTCAAACTCACCTCTTTCTGAACAGGAAAAAAAAACAGCTGAGTCTTTTCTGATAAAAAAGAACGAAATTGATTTGAGACAAAATGCCGAAACCGACCAACCCTTCTTTACGGAACAAGAAATTCAAATTAAGAAAAATTTAGATCTTTACCGAAAGTTTATGGAAAAATGTTTTATTAAACATTACGAATCGAAACAGGGTAAAACCCAAAACGGCACTCTCTTAGTCGAATTCACTGTCCAAAAAATGGGAAGATTGGAAAATATTGTTTTTGTGGAAGACCCTTATCAAGATCAAGAACTCACCCAATGCCTAACCCAAGTTTTAAACCGTGTTAAAATAAAAAAAGGAATTGATAAAACCAAAGTGCTCTTTCCTATAGAAATGAAATTACCAGAAACCCATTCTTCAATTTAAAAATAATTGAGTAAAAAGAGCTCTCTCTTTGTGGAGGGAGATGATCAGACTTTACTTGTGATAGCCGGTGTTGTTTTTTTGAGCTACGACCTCACCCTACCGGTCAAAAGCTTCTCACCCAATTATTCAAAAAAAACTTGAATTTCGGTACGAGCCAGTGGCTCTTGTAAAGAGGTGGATCGAATTTCACCTTTGATAAAAACAATGGGCCTTATGTCTTTAACAACTTCAACATGAATAGAGAGCTTGTGTCCTGAACTAAAATCAAATTTTGAAAAATGACTTTCACAATAACGGATACCTGCTAAAAATGTCCGTTGAGGGGGATCGTTCAGTTTATGAATTTTTTGATAAGCGGCCTTTAAATATCCATAAGCTTGTGCCGTCAGTTCAACGGGGGCTGAGCCCAAAAGAACCTTATCAGAAAGTTTATAGAGTGCTTTGTCTTTACTGATCAGTTCGCAAACGCCATTAAGTTCTTTATATTGATCTCCGACCTCAATCACACGGTCAATCCAAACCATGGGATCACGATGAGAAAGGTAGTGCAGCAACTCTTTGACTTTTAAATCAGTGATCATAACTTCTTCACCCTTGGTTTTAACCCGCCAGTGAGGTCGGTAATTTTTTATTGATTCGTCGTAGCTTCAAGTATCTAAAAAAGAAATAGGAGAGAATTCCGGAGGTCAGAGAAAAAAGGGTTCCAAAAATTAAATAACCGATGAACCAGGCACCAATATGGTTTTGAGCAAAACTCAGCCAATCAGTTTTAGGTAAGTAAAAAGTTTCCCCTCGAAACTGGAGGCCCAACTTAACTTCTGTATAAACAATAAAGGCATAAGTCGGGGGCCATGAAATTTGTGAGGCTAAAATCGCAATGGGTGTGTTGAGCTTAAAAACTAAAGACACAAAAAGAATCAATAATGTCTGTAATCCAAACAGAGGGGAACAAGAAATAAAAACGGAAACAGTGACTGAAAGAGCATATTTGAAAGGATCAATCTCTTCTTTAAGTACAGATGCAAAATAATTTTTTATACGAAGCCACAATTTTTTCATAGATTTTAAAAACACACCTTTAAGGTCACGCACTCTTCAAATTGAGGAGTCCGTCTCCAAACCACACTCCAATTGTGCGGACTTAAACTCTCAACTTCAACCTGAACTTTTTGTTCGGGCAAAATCATGGATTTAAACCTGGTTTTCTCCAGCTTAAAATCAGAAAAAGAGTGTTTTTCTTCAAGGCGTTCAATCAAAATCAAACTCAAGTCAATAATACTCACCGCTGGCAGCACAGGATTTTTGGGAAAATGACCTCGAAAAGCCGGAAAATCTTTATCCACAGACAGCTCGGCTTTAACCCGGTGAGCTTCTTCTTCTAATATATGGATATGGACCCACTTCAAATACTCACTCTTCATACCCCTGCATCTTTGCTCACCCCACTTTATTGGTCAAGTCAGGTGGTTTACCAAGCTTTCTTTCGAATTTCTTTAACATAAGGGGTTTTATGTGGGTAAGTTGCCTTATGGTAAACTGAGCTTTTGTAAGGGCAGGCTCCTGCCTTCGCCAAGATTTTTGCCCTGCGGGCAAAAAACGCGTCACGCTTCTTGGAGCCTTACAAAAGCTCAGTTTACCATAAGCCATCTTCGATTTTAAAATCTCTTTTTTAAAAGTTCTTTCATGCCTTAACCTCATTTCGAAAAACCATTGGGCATCACTCAAACTAACTTATTCTTTTCCCTATAAATAAAGCTCCTCCCACAAAAATCTTTAAAGTCCCCTCCCCCTAAACACCCACCCCCTGAACTCACATTTTCATGCCTTCAAAAAGCCTAACCTTAATCTCTCTGCTATTTTCGTTTTGTTTTAGCCTCTCAATTCAATTTGTGTTCTGTTTTATGAATTGTTTTTTGAATTGTTTTAATTTTTTTCGTTGATTTAAGTTTTTTTTGGTTTCAATAAGCTATTTTTGATTTGTTTCATGGGACCAGAGGTCTTTGATTTAGGTTATTTTTAGTTTTGATAGCCTATTTTTGATTTGTTTCATGGGACCAGAGGTATTTGATTTAGGTTTGTTTTAGTCTCGATTGGCTACTTTTGATTTGTTTTATGAGAATGCAGGTATTTGATTTAAGTGAAGATTTGGACAAGTAAGGGTATTGAATTGTTGTGTTTTGTTGCATCTTTTTGGGGTCGAGTTCTGTTGCCAATCTTTGGGCTTGGGGTCTTTTATGAGACTCTGGAGAGCGTGACGCGCTCGCCGCAGGCGACTCCAGCGAGGGCAGGAGCCCGTTCTCATAAAAGACCCCAAGCCCAAAGATTGGCAATACCCCCAAACCCAAACCCAAACCCAAACCCAAACCCAAACCCAAACCACAACCACAACCACAACCACAACCACAAAGACAAAGACAAAGACAAAGACAAACAAAAAAAAGTGTCTCATTTTGAGACAAATTAAAAAAGCTTTTACAGAGCTGTGCCGCTTTTTGGCTTTGACACAGATCTGATCTTTGAGAAGGGTGCCAAAACGACTGAGATCAAAAATAAGTGGAAAGGAATAGGCACAGGGCTTGCTCATGTGAGCGGTATAAGGAGTTTTTTATGAAACTATTAAAAACATATTTCGTGCCTTTGTTTTTTCTTTTAGCCGTCGCTGGTTGTGGTGAGTCTTTTAAAGGACAAGCTCTTTCTAGTGAAACTGAAACTCCCAACACAAATAATCAGGGTTCAGGCTTTTTTGCCGACAACGGCTTTCGAAATAGTGTGACTGATCTTAGCCTCGATCGTCAGGCCGCGCTTCTTTATCAAGCCGAGCTGATGGGTAAAGAAAGTCAAACCATTAGCTTAACAAATTCGATCAGAGCTTTTGATTTTGCGATGACTGTGAATTCTGACGGTAGCCAATACACTTTAGACTCTCGAATCACTTTAGGCTGTAACAACTTTATTGATTTCAATCGAACGGCTTCTCTCTCACAACTTCAGTCTTTACGTCCCGTAGATACGGGTGTGGTCAATCAACACTCTGTTCGTATTCAATGCACCAACATAGCTTGTACAGAAGCCATTGCAGCCGTATCTCGAACAGGTGGACTTTTTGAAGGAACTGTCTTGATTGGTTTAGCAGCCACAACTCGAAACAACAACACTGTAAACTATATGGCACGAAACGTGGCCTACTCCCCCTACTTTGCTACTTTTATGAACTCTGCGACTTATGCTCAAAACAACAATTGTCCATTACCTCCACAATCCGTACGCGACCGTATCTTTGGGGCCGTTACTCAGCAAGCCAATGACTTTGTGGTTCGTGAAACAATTGGTTTTTTTGAGAATCTCTTCCGTTAATTCCTTTGATCAATTCAGGATCGATTAAGATCCTGAATTCAAGCGTCAAACAACTCATTTTCATAATTGTGATTTTTGTCAATTTAGAATTAAATCTTTCTATAAGGAAGCTTATGGAAACTGACTTTAATATCAATTGCCCCTTTTGTAATGAAAGTATCTGGGTTGAATTTTATCCCGAAGATGGGGAGCAACAAGAAACCATCATCGATTGCGAAGTCTGTTGTCATCCCATCCTCTATCGAATCGACTTTCGACAAGAAGAGGATATGAGATTGACCGTCGAGTGCGCCCAATAAAAATTAAGGCGTAAAAATATGACTACAACGCAATTGAGAAGAATGAAGAGCTTCTCGAAAATCCACTTCTTCAGAGACAGGATCGCTGGATTCAATTTTTGCCTTAAGTTCCTCTGACTCTGGTAAAGTCTCTTGAGAGGCAAGCCAGTCCGCCTGCCTTTTGAGGGCGTGCTCATGAGCCATGAGTGACTCTTGAGCAAGCTTACCTTGCTTTTGTAAACGGGCTTCACGACGCTTCTGAAGGGCATTTGTACCAATATAGGGAAGGGCTGCAAAAAGTCCAATGGTACTGATTGCTCCCAATGATTTTCCGATAAATGCACCGAGTGCGTGGTTGGGGAGATTGGGGTCAACATTGACTCTTTGAATTCCCAGTTTGTCACCCTGTTTGATGAGTTCTTCGGGAAATCTTTCAAATGCCTCATAGTTTCTAGAGAAAAGTTGCTTCACCATCTCTAAAGAAGACTCCATCCCAGGAACACCTTTAAAGGTCTCAATCATTCGATCAGCAAAATTAACAATGATCTGAGTGGGTGTATCTCCACCAAAAACGAGGCGCAAGAAGGCTCTTGTTCCATATTTAAGGTTGTCTTTGAGAGTCAACATGGTACCTGCAATATTTTCATCAACTAAGATTCCCCAAATATTTTCAAAGTAGGTAAACATGATTTTACGCTTCTGAAGGTTGCCACTAATGTATTTTTGACCAGCAGCTGAGGCTCTTAATTTTCTAGGAATTTTATTATAAACCCAAGAGGAGGCTAATTCAAAAGCTTGCCCCATCTTGACACCAAAACCGGTTAAAAAAGTGGCGTAGACCATAATATAACCGGCAATAAATGTTCCTACATCGATTCGCCCCAAACCATAAAGATTACTCACGATGATAGTGACAGCCGCCGCTGGAATATTGGCGGTGATTAACTTCAACATATAAATATGATTATCCGCCCATTTATTGTTTGGATTTTTAAAAAAGTTTTTCAAATAAAAGCGCCAGAATCCTTTTTTACCATCACTGTATTTAATGGCTTTATCAAAGCCACCCATAGAATCAATACGAGCATCTTCCTGCACTTTCATCCAAGTGTTAGCAAGGAGTCCAATAAGAAGTCCTGGAATAAAACCATTATAAAACATATATCGAGACATATATTTAAAATGAGTTTCTGTATTCATACCTTCGGGATCAAAAGGCATAATAATTCCACTTTCAACCCCGGCATAAAGCGCGAGTGTGGTTAAGATTCCCAAAGGAATTGATGAGAACAGACTTGAGACTTCCATTCTCATGGCCCGCTCCATGGCCCGTGGTTCTTCCACTTTCTTTTTGACTGTTAAAAAACGTTGAATTTGTGGATTCTTCGGATGAATGGATTCAAGAAGTCGATGACGAAATTGAATATCAAGACGATCAAAAAAGCTTCGGGCATTTCGACTCACTTGTTCTGACCAAGTTTTTACAGAATCAAAATCGATGATCTTTTCAATTTCTGCTTCGATCAATTTAATCTTACTTTCAGTCGGTTCAATAGGTTCAATTTCTCCGCGGCGAAGAGCTCTCATGAATTGACGAGCAAAAGTTTGAGGATCCACTTGAATATTAATATCTGACCCATTAACCAAACTGACAAAGCCCTGCATGACGAGGTCAAAAGTTCGGGTGAAGTAGGCGCGATAGAAAACTTTCTCTGCATGGGTGAGTTCTTTAATTTTTTTGTCATGAAGATTGCGTATTCCTGTCGAAACATCATTGGGCCGCTCACCAGAATCAAAAATTGTTAAAACTCGAGCTGGATCTTTTACACTCTCGACCAGTGCTTTTTGGGCTCTCTTTTTAGCGATTTCAATGGCTATGGTTTCCATCGGTGCAACATGGTTTTCAAATGCTCTTAGGTTTCTAAGGGCTTCCTTAGAGATAAAAAGTTTATCAATCCCTTTCCACTCTGCAACACCTGTGTTTTGAACGAGAGTCGAGGCTACTCTTTGAATCTTTTGTGGCCATAATTCTAACCCACTGTTGAATCGAGTCGGTACGTGTTGTCGCCCCTCATTAGTAGAAATAGTGACATTAAAATAATTGGGATAGATCAAATACATCAGCCACTTGGCTGGTGAAAACACATAGGAACGAGTGATAAAAAGATAATTCCAAATGATGGCATTCGCCTTGAAGGTGCTGCGAAGTGAGGAGTAACTTAAAAATGTATTGGCAAGAGCCGTCCGAAGAGTGGTCACATCTTTCATTTGCATTTCATCAGCCGTCTTACCAAAGAGACGAGAGATGGCAGAGCCAAAATTAAAATGACGTTTATAACCTTGAAGAACAGAGAAGTACCCACGAAGAGCTGAATGATGGCTGATTTTTCCTCGTTCAATTTCTCGATCGAGAACATTTAAACTCTCACGACCACTGCGAAGCCTTTGTATATGGTCATCGAGGAGCTTCATTTCTTCTGCCGTCATATCTGTAACACTCGATCCAGAGACTTTTTTCTCCGCTTCAGCAAGGCTTTCCCAGTAAGCTTTGTTATCGACAGAGGCGGCTTGTTTGAAAGCGGCGAGGAATCCCAATTGATTGTTACTCAGACGTTTAACCTCTAGGGTTTTAGTCAACATCTTATAAGAGTTTATGGTCATGTGAATTGAACCAAAAACCTTTAGTGGAACAAGAAGAACGTTACCTAAACCATAGAGAAATTTTGCCCAATGGCCGTCGGCAAAATAGGCTTGAATAAAATAAGTCCAACCTGTCGTTGAAGTGATAAAGGCATCTTTTGAAAGTTCTAAATAGGCTTTACCATAATTAATATGGCTAAGATATCCTTGGAAATGTTGAGAAATGGCACTGATAAGGTCCATGGATTTATACATGTTAAGGGTGTAAGGCTCAGGCAGCTGTGTCCCTGCTAAAATGATCCCACCGGTGGCAAGACCGTATTTTGCCATTTTGAAAGCAATACTGTCTCTTTTCATTTCAAGGGTTCGAGCCCGCTCTTGAAAAGTACCGGTTGCAAGCAGAGCGAGGCTCGTAAAAAGTTTCGGTGAGCCTTCAGGTCTTGGCTGAATTAAATAACGCATGAGAAGCTCAAGGCGAGTAAAAAATTTTCTACTGTCATAGAGGGCCGAATTGGCCTCAGTTAAACCATCACCCATATCCAAGGCTTTTTTAATGCTCTCGTATTCTGAGTCACTCAGTTTACCGTCGGCGAGAGCTTTTTCAATTAAAGGCCGAGCTTCAGCAGGATTCACTTTTTGCTTTTGCTCAAGTGAATCAGTTAAATCCTTGAGAAGTTCAGTAGATGAGATCGCTTTTTGCATCATTTCCTGAAACATGAAGTCTTGATGTTTCATGGATTTTTTAAAAAATTCAGTGATTTCTTCAATCAAAGGTCGAACGTTTTCATAACTTTTGGGATCGACAAGAGCCACATTCACATTAAAAACCAACTGTTGAACTTGGGCGAGCATGGCAAATTGTTGGTAGCTCAAATGCTGAGCCCCCACTTTGAGGTAACCCTTTTCAATTGCAAATTCAGTGGGAGTCTCTGTAATATTCAGTGGCAATGTATAAACCGGCAAGGGTGCATTACCAATATTAGATTTGAAATAATTAAGATCAATAAAACGAATAGGTAAAGTTGTGCGACTGTCTGACAAACTCTCTTTTTCAATAAAAATGATGTAATGACCAAAAAAGAACAAAGCCTCGACCGGAATTAAAAATTGATTCAAAATTGTACCCTTGGGTGTCGCAAGAGTAAAAGTGACATCTCCGTTTCGCGACAGTCCTTCAATCGGATTCGCTTTATCAAACGAAGGGCTCATAGATTCTGTGAACTCACGCTGACGAACTTCATGGATCACTTGACCTTGCTGCTCAATCAGAAGGGAGAGGCGATTGCCCCAGTAATGTTTTGTTTTAAGTGCCTGGTCGATCATAAAATCAACTGGAAGCTTATTTCCTGCACGAGGATCAAATTGTTTGAGATCCTCAATTTCAAGAAGAGTCAACTGCGCTCTTGAGTCAATGTCTTCAGCAATCAAAGTGAGTTCAGAAAACTGATCAATTTCGACGTGTGTGCGTTGCTCAGGGATAGGATTGAGCAAAGCTATTTTATCACTCACCTTTTTTTTCATTTCATCAATCTCGAGCAATCGACGCTCAAGATCTGACAATCTTTCATTATAATCTTCAAGGCTGTATTGGGTTTCTATGGCTCCTAACTTTTCACGACGATCATCTATCGTTCTCTGTCGAAGAATTTGAAAAGGGTCAAGAAGAGCTTCACCTTGTTCAGGGCTAGTTATTGAGCGTTTCAGCTGCTCAATCGCCTCTCTCATTTCTTGTTCAGGATCAGTTTGTTCTTCAGAATTATTTTGTGGAAGATTGCTTTCTGCGAGAGCTTGATAATAAAGCTGAAATGGACCACCGGTAAAAACAATGAGAATAGATAAGAAACAACAAAAGACAAAACGCGAAAGAACCATGAAACGACCTCTAACCCCTATTGAACAACGAATGTTTATAGCAGAAGGGATAACATCCTTATATTGGTTTGAAAAAAACTGTAGATTTTACAGCATTTTTACCATTCATAGACACCCAGATTGGCACCACAGCAAAGTGAGAAAAGTTTTTCAATTTAATTGAATAAAGAGTGAGTTAAAGGGGCGTAAAGAGGGATTTCAGTGGTTTTTCGTGATGAGGAGAGTGGCCAAAGGTGTCCACCCAAGTTTCTGGTGTTTCCATACACATGAAAATCTTCCAGGATGGATCATGGAATTTAAAGCGTGAAATGATAAAATTAAACATCTCCGTTCTGAGTTTAAGGTCGTAACGAAGTTTACCATCAGCCCCAGTAAAAGTTTCTGCGCGATTGACCATGCTTTCCATTCCAAAACGCTCTCGCATGATATTTTTTTGTTGGGGCTGAAATCGCAGCGCTCCCACAGACAAATAGGGGATCTCGCTGGGTTTAAAATGTTCGCAAATGGAATCGACCAAATAAGCGTAACTCTCTTGCCAATCGGGATGCCAAACCATGGGGTCAATGTGAAATGAGATTTGAAAGCCTTTTTGGAGGCACTTCAGCGCAGCCTGAATTCTTTCTTCAAACGAAGCCGTCCCATGCTCTTCTGACTCAATAACTTTGGGTGGATTAATAGACCAGCTGGCAATAACATTTCCCGCATGTTCTGTATCAATAAACTGATCCACAAAGTTCGATTTGGTTTTAAACTCGAGCTTCCATTGGGGATAATCCTTAAAAAACTCAATCAGGGTGCGAGAGTAAAGAGTGATAGGATCAAGGCTTAAACTATCGATGACCTCACCCGTACCAACTCTTAAGGGACGGTCTTTCCAATCCGAAAAAGATTGGAGTTCGTTGAGTGCATCGTCAATATTTGTATAAACAGTGAGGTAGTTCGAATTGATAAAGGATTGCAAATAACAGTAGCTGCAATCCATATCACATTGAAAACCCAGATTGAGGACATAGTAATTGCAACAGGCTAAACCTTTATGAAAACCAGGACATTTTTTAAAAAACTTTCCTTTAAAGCGAGTCAGATAAATTTGTTTTTTACTGCGGCTGAATTGCTCAGCTGTTAATTCTCCTTTGGTCAAACTGGGGGGTGGCCCATCAATCCATTCTACTTTATCAGGAAAAATATTTTTAAAGCGAAGGGCGACCGCCGAGTCTTTGACTTCGTTATCGATCAATATTTTATTAAATTTTTCTCCCCACGCTTTCTTCATTGATTACGAGAAGTCAGCTCGAGGCGGTTGAGTTTTTGACGAAGATCTTGGGTGTCGGTGAAAGTTATTTGTAACTTACTCATCAGTCGGTCACCCTGACGAAACTGAGTGAGGTTCATAAATTTAGGCAACTCGCCAAGCTCATTGCTCTTGAGGGAGGAATTATCTTTTTCTAAGGTCATAGGGAATCGTAATTTCACGAGATGTTCTAGCCAATTCTGTCCCTCTTCTGGGATCAAGGCCTCAACCGATCTATCCATAAGGATGAGATCGACCAGCAGATCAATCACCCGTTTACCGTCTGAACGAGTCAGCCTTTGATCGGTGAATAAGTATGACAGTGAGTTAAAGACTCTAAATTCAGTGAGAGCGTTGAGTGGCATGAGGTCAGCGGATGAAAGTTTGCGATCGTAGGCCCATGATTTAAATGCCTCATTCGTCTTTAGAATTTGCTTAATGATTTGTTCGCTACGGGTGTTCCAGACGAGGTTTTGTTTATTGAAGTAAAGATCCCAGTTCATTGATTCTTTGAGTGTCGAACGGCCTTGCAAAGCCTCAAAAAGTTCTGCAATTTCGAGAAAACAAAGGGAGCCATAAATGTCAAAAAAAAGTTCTGTCAGGTTATCATGACTAAGATCGATCAGAACGGCTGAATCCGTCGTGGAGGGATTAAGGACTATGCCCTTCCATTCAATGAGAATGCGGTTGAAATAGGGTTTTCTGGCTTTGTATTCAAAACAAATGAATTCTGATTTTTCACTGATCAACATGGCGATGGGCATACCATGTCATAGACCGACGGGCAATGGCATTTGCCAGACCCTCAAGCTACAATGTTTCCTCAAGGGAGCCTTAAATGAGTCGCTGGAAGCTCAGATCTGAATTACTAGGGGATGTTGTATTTTTTTCCTATAACAAACTCAATACCGATGAATGTTCAGAGGTTTACGTTTGGGATTTGGATAAAACCTACCTCGACACCAGCCTCAACAGCTTCTCTGATTTGTGGCGCACGGTTTTTGAAAAATCTTTTCAGAAACGAAATGTCCCTGGCACGGCTACTCTCGTCTCAAGTGTTAAAGAGAGTTGGCAACGGACTCGGGGAGATCTTCCCTTTCCGCTTTATTTTATCACCGCCTCACCTCCCCAAATGGAAACTAAAATCCGAGAAAAAATGGAGATTGATGGGATTTTGCCCCAAGGAATTTTTTTTAAGGACAATCTTAAAAATATTCATCCGGGTCGCTGGCGTAAGCTGAATCAACAAGTCGGCTATAAAATTCAGGCCCTCATGCAGTTGCGAGCTAAGTTCAACGGTGAGATCACTCAAGTACTTTGGGGCGATGATAGCGAAACCGATGCAACAATCTATTCTCTTTATTCAGATATTTGTTCACGACGTTGGGCTGAAGCTGAGCTGACAAAACTACTCAAACATTTTTCGGTTTCTAAAGAGCAAATTGACACCATTCTGGATTTACAAGATCACTGTCCCATTCACGATCCGGTCGAGAAGGTTTATATCAATCTCGCCGTCGATACTGATCCAGAGTATTATATCAAGTTCGGACGCCGAATTGTTCCAACTCATAATTCTTTTCAAACGGCACTTGATCTTTTTCAAGACAGCCGATTGCAAAGTGTTCAAGTCTTAAAAGTGGCTCAAGATCTTATGTTTAATTATGGCTATACCGCTGACGAACTTGAAACTTCACTGGACGAAATGATTCGTCGTCGAATCCTTGCCCAGGAGACCCTTGAGAGAGTTCTCCCAATCTTA
>JBGSSY010000284.1:0-3788 GCA_041736775.1 Bdellovibrionales bacterium
TCGGCGTTTACAAAAAGTTCGTAATCGTGAAGTTGTGCGGCGACAAGACTGGGATGTTCGGGTTTGTAAGTTTGAATGACAACATGCCCGGAGGTTTGATGTCGGCCAGCACGACCACTCACCTGAGTGCAGAGCTGAAAACTTCTCTCGCTGGCCCGAAAATCGGGAATATTAAATGCAATGTCAGCCAGGACGATTCCAACCACAGTCAGGCTTTTAAAATCTAAACCTTTGGCAATCATTTGAGTGCCCACTAGAAAATCAATCTCTCGATTTTCCATAAGACGAATCATTTCTTCAATGGCTTCACGGCTTTGAATTTCATCGCGATCAGCACGAAAGATGCGAGCCTCAGGAAAAAACTTTCTTAAATCATTTTCAACAGCTTCAGTTCCCAAGCCATAGGCTTTAGGTTCACCCACTTTACATTGGGGGCAGTGACCCGAAAGGGTTTCGTGATAATTGCAATAGTGACAGACGAGATGATTTTTTCCATGAAGGGTCAGTGAGATGTCACAGTTGGGGCAAAGGTAGATAAAGCCGCAATCAAAACATTGAACGGTGGGTGCAATTCCTCTTCGGTTTAAAAAAAGTGCGGATTGATGCCCCTTTTTATAGTTGTCTTGCAATTGAAAAAGCAGTTGTTGAGAAAGCCAATGAGGTCTTTCTCGAGTGTAATCTCCCTGATCACTGTCTGAGCGAGGGTTTATAATTTCAACTTGCGGAAGGGGGCGATCAGAAACCCTTTTTTTCATTGAAAGATATTTGTATTTGCCGATTTGAGAGTTGTGCCAAGTTTCAAGGCTCGGAGTCGCTGATCCCAAAATAATCGGGCAGTTTTCCATTTGTGCTCGAACAACCGCAACATCTCTTGCATTGTATTTTAATTTTTCTTCTTGTTTAAAACTGGTTTCGTGCTCTTCATCGACAATGATGATGCCAAGGTCAGGTAAAGGACAAAAGAGGGCCGAGCGTGCGCCGATTAAAAGTTTTTTTTCTTTTGTGACAGCCTTCCACCACTGTTCGGTTTTTTCTCGGTCAGTGAGTTGAGAGTGAATCACAGCAATTTCGCTCCCCAGGCGCTCCGCAAATCGACGAATCAATTGTGGGGTGAGAGAAATTTCTGGAACTAAGACCAAGGCCGTTTTGTTTTGTGCAAGAACTTTGGTTATCACCTCAATATAAACTTCTGTTTTACCAGAGCCGGTCACTCCGTGGAGAAGATAGGTTTGATACTGATCAATCTCAATTTGGCGAAGTACATTTTCTTGCTCTTCGGTCAGCTTGAGGGGTTCAATGGCAGCGACTTCAGGAACAATGGGTGATTTTTTTGAAGCTCGCGCCCCTTTTGTTTTAAGAGGTGGAAAGGCAAGCTCTTGCACTTGCCCCAAAGGATAAATGTAATATTCAGCAATCCATTTTAACCATTGGAGCTGTTGGGGCGAGAGCGGCGGCCTCTCTTCATCAATTGATAGTATTTCTTTAGCTTCAAAGAGTCTTTCTTCTTTTTCAACGGATGCACTGATAACAAGTCCTGAGAGTTGACGATTTTTAGAGCCAAATGGAACCTTGACCGATTGTCCAACTTGAATCGGCAAACCTTGAGGGGATTTATAAGTAAAGAGATCTTTCAGCGGAGCATTGACAGCAATATTCCATTGATGACCGAGCTCCGCGGAGCTTTTATCCATCAACGAAACCTCGAATAAAATTCTTTCACCAAGGGCTCCGCCGGGATTACTCCTAACCCTTGGGGACTCAAAGTCCACTGTTTAGAAGGAACCTGACTGCGTTCAACCGCGAGCAGTTTAATTTTTGCGACATTATTTCCCCAGCTGATCACCTGTTCAGAAGGAAGCTTAAGTCCACCCGTGAAAGTTTGATAACCCGTATTAGTAATTTCGGCCCGTGATCCAAGTCGCATTTTAGTGATGAGAAATGAATCTTGTTCTACCCAAATTAAGGGTTGGTTGTGATTTGAAATTTGGTTGCCGGGTGAACCAAGAGCATAATTCACTGAACCCTGGCTAGGCTCAAGACGAACAAACGGCTCCGGCGTCATTACGGTTTTTCCGTCAGCCACTGTGGGAGGAGGAGTGTTTTGAATCCATTCAGGCACAAAACCTTGTTCGATCAAACGGCGGGTTAAACTTCGGCTGGAGCGATCGTGAAAGAGCGGTTCAAAAAATTCACGACTCTTTTTAAAAGCCTTAATCGTCTTGTTCGAGCTCAAAGTTTTTCTCTGCTTTTCGTCAAATAAAACGGCAAAGCCCCAGGGGTTGCTACTGTCAAGGCTGGTGACCTCGAGTCGCATTTTATCACCGTAGGCGATCACCCATTGCTCGCGCAATTTAATCTCACGATTTTCTGCCTGTAAGGTGACCTCACGAACCACTTTGTATTCGCCATTGCCATTGTTAAGCACCATTTTTTCTACAATAGTGTTTGCTCTTGGTACATAAGCAAAAAGATTTTGGCTAGAAACGAGTAGACTGAGAAAACAAAAAAGTGGTTTTAACATGGGGCCTCTTTTAGAGTTTTAGGTTTTTAAGATAAGCACGTAAACTCTCGCCAATCTCGGGGTGTTTTAATCCCATTTCGATATTGGCCTGAAGGTATCCGAGTTTGTCGCCAGCGTCATATCGTTGAGCAACAAAAGAGGTGGCCACAAGCCCTTCTTTTTGAGCAAGAAGTGTCATAGCATCAGTCAATTGGATTTCACCATTTTTTCCGGGCTTTAAATTTTTGAGATGATCGAACAATTCAGCGGTAAAAACATATCGACCGGGTAAGGCCCAGCGACTGGGAGCCTTTTCTGGGCTTGGTTTTTCAACCACAGAAGTGACCTTCATCAATCCCTGGGTGGCTTTTTCATGTTCTATAATTCCATATTTTGAAACCTCTTGGGGGGCCACTTCCATCACCGCCACGGTCGAAACTTTTGACTTTTCAAAAAGTTGACACAGCTGTGAGGTCACGTTGTCTTTTTCAGAGACCATTATTTCATCTCCCAGAAGAACGGCAAAAGGTTCATCTCCAACAACTGATCGAGCTGTGGCTATGGCATGCCCTAAGCCTTTGGCTTCTTTTTGCCTAACGCTGATAATGGTCACTAATTCTTGAATGCGCTGAACGACAGAGAGAAGTTCAGTTTTGCCGCTTTTATAAAGATTGTCCTCAAGCTCATAGCTTCGATCAAAAAAATCTTCGATGGCCGTCTTATTACGGCCAGCAATGATAACGATGTCCTCAATTCCCGCTTGAAGAGCCTCTTCAACGATGTAGAGTAAGATCGGAGTATCTACGATGGGAAGAAGTTCCTTGGGTACAGTTTTAGTGACTGGTAAAAATCTTGTACCAAGCCCCGCGGCGGGTATGATTGCTTTTTTAATTTTCATAATATCCACCTGATATCTTTGAGGGTTCATAAAATGTTTCAAGTTGAGAACAGCATTCTCATTAAGGCCCATTTATTTGTACCATCATGGGACAAGATGAGTGAAAAATAAAGTTTTTTAGAAAAGCCTCTGCTATCATAGAGAGGTTAGGGGGATTTTTGCGTTTTCTTTGGTCACCTATAGCCATTCTGATCACTCTCGGCGCAGTGCTTTCTGTTTTTCAGAATTGCACTCCCGCGGTTCCCTTTGGAAACACAGATTATTACTCAGCTCTTGTGAGTTCTCCCGTTTTTCCTTACGAAGTGGGTTTTGATCAATTGGCTTATCTTTCTTGCTCAGAGCAAGAGGATGTGAGTAATGATGGCACCTTCTTCACTTTTCGTGCAGGCT
>JBGSSY010000227.1:0-7976 GCA_041736775.1 Bdellovibrionales bacterium
TGCGCATAATCGTTAATTATTTCTAACATTTCTTCTTTGGGTCTTGGTTTGTGTGGCATATATCCCATCTTGTATCCATTTCGACTGAGACTTATCAATGACTCAATCCGTAAAGTGGTACTAATTATGGGGGTAGGTTCAGAAGCTAGCGGTATTAAGTAGCATTCAATTTTTTATTCTTTAGACTAGCATGAGGATCAAGAGAGCTAATTTCAAAATCAAAGTTGAAAAGTGCGAATAAAAAGCGAATAGAATGAGATAAGATTTTGAAATTATTTATTCTCTGACGAATTCAACCAAGCTTACCCATTCGCCGGTTATATTGACTTGATAGACCTGAAGATAATTGACCTTAGTAAAGCCATAACGTTTGGCTTGTACAGCTGTCCAAGTCTTAAGGGCGGCACTATTTGGATCAAAGCCTGAGAGAAGGGCCAATTGATACTGTCTAAAGTTAACACTGTTTTGATTCCATACTCCAAGAATTGATTTGATATTGAGTAGACCAAAATGATCAATGATTTGATCAAAGAGTTTATGGCCATTAAGGTGAGATCGTATATGTTCTTTGGGATCAGAAAGATAAAGAGTTAACCTTAATTCTCCTGACGGAGATAAAAAGGCACTGACATTAAAACCAAAATCATTATCAATAATTTCATATGAGCTTTGAGTGACTCTTCTAGAAAGTTGACCGAGCACTCTTTGTTTATAGGTAAAAACATCATGACACTTCAGGGGAGGTTGAGCGAGCAAAGCTGGAAAAATGACACTCAAAATAAAAATCATTAGCAGTAAACATAATTAATTTTCGATGATTTGTAACCCAACTTTGTTTTATCCAGTGAATTTTACAAATTGTTTTTTCAATTTTTATTTTTATATAAGAGTAAAAAAAATGTTGATTGAATGATTATTTTCTCAAAATGAATCATACTATCAATACGCATACTCTATGGGGAATAAAATCCCTGATTTATTGAGAGTCAGGGTTAATCCAGTCCATAATTCCCCTTCTTTCATCTTGAGTGAGTGGTGCATGGCCGAGGGGCATTCTGTGGCCGTTAAGGTGGCTCGGTTTCATTGATTCCAATGTGAGCATGGAAGTTGAATCAAAAAGATTGCCCCAGCCAAAAATAGACTCAAAATTGGTTCCAAAAGTATTAAGACTAGTGGGGTTTTTAAATGGAATGGGAGTGGCAACAGTATTTTTACCATTATCATGACACTCAATACAGGTATTAAGTGCTTTGGGCCAAGGATTTTTAGTTATAGGTTTTGGTGTAAAGAGAATGGTATTAGACGATTCATTTGCAACTTCAATCTTGGAGTGTCTTTCGAGACGAGTACACATCTCAGTGTAACTTCGTTTCTGCTCTTCCGTAGAATACTCTTGGTTGCTGGCAGAAATGAACGTGCCACCAAAGGTATTGTTAATACGCAATAACATTTCTCGACCTAAAAATTCAGACAGAATATAACTTCTATAAGGACTTTCAGAAAGATATGTCTCAAGATCATCATAGGGATCATGATAAGCCCCTTCGATAAGGTATTTTTCTTTATCACTCCAAGTTTTAATTTGGTTCTCTAAAAGTTCAGATATAATCGTATATATTATGGTTTGATATCCAGAGGAATAAGATCTTTCGTACTCATCTAAAAAGTTTATATCGCTGGCAAAGAGCAGTGTTTTTTCGTGGGGATGAACGCCGAATAAATCTAAAAAATGATCTGAATAATTGGAGGATAATTTATCTGAATAAAGTGGCATTTCAATTTGGTATTTTATTTTATAAAAATCAGAAAAAAGCTGATGAAGTGTTTTATTGTGTTCATCAGAGGTTCCCGTTTTATAGCATTTATAGTAATGAAGAAAAGAGTTTTTGAATCTATTAAAAATGGGATCTTGACTGATGCGCCTCAAAAGTATTTCATTCTGTCTCACTGTCATCATAGTTCCGATGAGGAGGTTCGGTCGATAGGCATTATTTCTTATCCTGTAAACCTCTGTATAGGGATAGACGGGATTATTTTTATCTGAAGCTTCTTCTAATGAAGAGTATCTGGGGTGATTCTTTGCCCGACTTCTAAAAGCTCTAAATTGCTCGCTTTCTCTTTGAGCCATCTGGATATCTTCTTTGGTGAGTCGGGGATCTTTGTTTTTTTCATAGTCGTTACCCACGATGTCTTGTTCATACAATTTTGAATCTTTGCCTAAGTTTTTTGGGTCTGGAAGCCAATCATCAACGGAACCAAATGCGTTTGGCCATGATGGGTATTTCCCCCATAGTGGTTTAATTGGATCACCGTGACAAGCGGAACATTTTTTCACATTTTTTTCGAAACTGAGCTTACCTTTCTCTTGAGTAATAACGGCTGTGACCCATTTTGTGGGTTCTTGATTTCTATCAAGTCCGATGATCTCGATTTCGTTATAACCCTTCTGGGAAGGGTGTCCATTAAAGGTCATAAAAAAACCACCTTCAGGAGATCCAACTATGGCTCTTGGATAAGTGGTACTTGCCCCTTGCATTGACAAGCTCCCTTTAAAATACGATCGAAAAGCTCTGACCTCTCGGGGAAGGGAAGCTAAAAAGCACTCTATAGATTTAAAATTGTTTTCATGGAGAAAGCGTTCAACACCCACGATATCGTGTCTGTCAATTTTACTGATAGGGGGACAGTTTTGGGCAGCCGAAAGAGCTCCAAAAGGAATGAGAAGCAAAACCAGTATTATGAATTGATGCATGAGACTATAGAAGGCAATGTCCGTACCAAAAGTTTACAAATTTTGTTCAAATGGGAGTTACTTTTTATTCTTTATTGAAGAGAAAAATGAGAGTGGTTTTTGTTCAATAAAGTCTTTAACGAGCTCGCATCGAGTGACTAAAGAATGCCAATCCATAGAATTTACATTCTCATCTCCCGTATATTTATAGCCATTCTCCTCAGAAATAGATGCTGAATCGACTACGCCAAAAAAGCGACCTGTTGATAGAAGTGCTGGTCCTCCTGAATTACTTTCAAGGGCATCGGCCGTTGTTCCGGTCCAATAATTTGTTTTATCATCCAAGTTTGAATCGGATCTAAAGTGACCGACAACATATCCTTTGCTGAAACGCCTTATCACCAGATGTTTATTAGAAATGGGTAATGAATCGCTAGCCGTACGGTCAGCTGTTGCAGGAAATCCAAGTATAAATATTTCTTGCCCAATAGATAAATGGCAATTTTCAACAAAAGGTATTGGTTCAATATGTTTGTACTTTTTTTTATCAACTACAATTTTTAGCATTGAAAGATCCGCTTGAAATTCTCGATGAATGATGTCAACTCCCGTCTCGGATAATTGACGTGAATCCATAATCACGTCATGAAAAGTGTTTAGGTCAACTCCGACGCTCGCACTCAGAGTGAGCTTGTCACAGTGACCAATTTTAGATCCACATAATGCTCTAATAACATGGTCACTCGCTAATAAGTAAAGTTGAACTTTGAATGGGTCGATGTCTGCAATTTTTTTAAATACAAAAGCCGATCCAATACCATCACGGGACGTCGTAGAAATTAAAAACGTAGATTCCCAGGCAGGCAAGAGAGTCTGAGGAAGTTCAGATTTTGGATAGAAGCCTTCTCCCCCATAGGCAAGTAGCGCTCCCAAAAATGTCATTAATGTCAAAAATGTCTTCAAAGATTGTGCCTCATTTTAGTTAAGAGTTGTTTTCAGACGTGTTATTAAATTATAGCAATAAGGAAGCCATTTTGGAGACATGCAATCAATAAGATCTACGAAAAAGCCTTGGAATTGATTTAAAGACTAACCAGGGGTGTGGCCTTAAAGTTTTTAAGCTGAGATTCAAAGTAGGGTTTGGTTTTTCTTAAACCTTCTTCAGGGCCCATTTTGGCTTCCCAGTTGAGAAGGGATTTGGCGAGGGTGGTGTCGGGCCTTCTCAATTTAGGATCGTTTTCAGGGAGGGGATGATATTTAAATCCAGCAGAATTACCGGTGAGTTTATTCACCATTTCACCAATCTGTAAAACGGTGAGTTCCTCGGTGCTTCCGATATTCACGGCTTCACTCACATTACTTTCCATCAGTGCAACGATTCCTTCGACCAAATCACTGACATAACAAAGGCTGCGGGTCTGGCTGCCGTCTCCATAAACCGAGAGCGGCTGATTATTAAGTGCCTGCATAAAGAAATTGGGAATGATGCGACCATCGTTGGGGCTCATGCGGGGGCCATAGGTGTTAAAAATGCGAACGGTACGGGTTTCGATATTTCGATGTTTTTGATAATTGATGGTTAAGGCTTCACCAAAGCGTTTGGCCTCATCATAACAAGCCCTTTCACCTCGACAGTTTACGTTTCCAAAATAACTCTCAGGTTGAGGATTCACTAAAGGGTCGCCATAAACTTCACTGGTACTCGCAAAAAGAATTCGACTTTTATATTTTTGCGCGAGGTCCAATAGATTTTTTTGTCCAATGGCACCGGTGAGTAAAATTTCAATGGGGATTTTAGCAAAATCAACCGGAGAGGCTGGTGATGCTAAGTTATAAATGCGATCATACTTTTTGTGAGGAACTTCTTTAGTGATATCGGCTTTGATCAACGAAAAAAGAGGATTTTTAATGAGGTGAGAAAGATTTTCTTCTCTTCCTGTGACCAGATTATCGATCACATCCACAATATGACCTTGTTCGATGAGATAATCGACCAGATGACTTCCAATAAATCCAGCGCCGCCGGCCACAAGAATTTTCATTTAGACCTCGTTAAAAAGAACTTGTCGTCCGACGCAATAATATTCAAAGCCATTTTTCTTAACTTCATTGGGGTTAAGGGCGTTACGGCCGTCAAATATCAAACGATCTTTTAAAAGTGTTTTAAGTTTTTCGAAATCAGGGTTTCTAAATTCGTTCCACTCGGTCGCAATGAGAAGTGCGTCGGCATTCTGACAAGCATCATATGCTGAGCTTGAAAGAGTGAAGGGAGTTTTAAAATATCTTTGGGCCGTGTTTCCAGCAATCGGGTCAAAAGCCACGATCTTGGCTCCAAGGGCCGTGAGTTTTTCAATCACATAACCGGCAGGGGCTTCGCGAACGTCATCGGTGCGAGGTTTAAAGGAGAGTCCCCAGAGAGCAAAAGTTTTTCCGTTCACATCGCCATAGCGTTTAATCACTTTATCAACCAGAATTGTTTTTTGTCGATCGTTCACCTCATCAGCCGCTTTAACAATGTTCATAGAACAGCCATTTTGTTCAGCGGTGTGGATCAGGGCTTGTACGTCTTTAGGAAAGCAACTTCCCCCATAACCCGATCCTGGGTAGAAAAAGGCAGGGTTGATTCTTGAGTCAGAGGTGAAACCAGCACGGACTTCATCAATATCGGCTCCGACTTTATCAGCCAGAGCCGCAAGTTCATTGGCAAAACTAATTTTTACTGAAAGAAACGAGTTGGCGGCGTACTTGGTCAATTCGGCAGAGGTGTTAGACATAAAAAGAATGGGATGACCATTGCGTACAAAGGGAGCATAAATTTTCGACATTATTTTTTGAGCATGTTCTGTCTCACAACCAATCACCACACGGTCAGGTCGCAAAAAATCATCAATCGCAGCACCCTCTTTAAGAAACTCAGGATTGTTGACAATTTCATGCTTCAGATTCGAATTTTGTGAAACAAAAACTTTGATTTTTTTACTGGTTCCAACTGGTACAGTGCTTTTGAGTACGATGATTTTTGGCTCTTGAGCCTCTTTACAAATACCCTCAACCACTTTTAAGGTCGGTCCCAGATCAGCGCTTCCATCGGGACGCTCAGGAGTTCCAACCGCAATAAATATCACCTCGGCCTGATCGACGGCCTGTTTTAAATCCATGGTAAATTCTAACCGAGAGCGTGATGATTTGAGGATGTCCTCAAGGCCTGGTTCATAGATGGGAATTTGGCCGTCAAGAAGGGCTTTGACCTTTTCGGGGTCATTATCGACACAAATCACCTTATGACCCGCGTCGGCAAAACACACCCCCGCGACCAGCCCGACATAACCCGTTCCTACTACTGCAATATCCATCATCTTTACCTTGGCAAGAGTACTACTGAAAGCTAGATACTAAAGGCTATGGTTATCAAGGATTCTTTATTGAAGCAATGGCTGATGCCAGCAATAAAACTGCTGGTGGCCTTTTTACTGATCTCCTGGCTGATTCAGTCGGGGCGCTTTGATCTGAGGGACCTTCAAAAAATTAACACTCCTTTTGCTTGGACAGTCGGGGTCCTGATTTTCTGTTTAATTCTGATTTTTAACTCTCTTCGTTGGATGATTTTACTGCGTGTTGAAGAGGTCAGAATCAGTTTTTTAGAAAGTCTCAGACTTTCTTTAATTGGGATTTTCTTTAATTTTTTTACCCCTGGTGGAGTGGGTGGAGATGTGGTCAAGGCCGGCTATTTGATGCGCTCCTACCGACACAAAAAATGGTTTATTGGCTGGAGTATCCTTGTCGATCGCATCTTTGGAATGTTGGCTCTTTTACTTTACTCTTCGATCACTGGACTGATTTTTTATAAACAACTCAGTCCTGATCTTCAGCTCAGCTTCTATTCTTTGAGTCTCACTGTCCTGATCGGTTTTGTTGTTCTTGTTAGTGTGCTGATCTTTAGTCCGAAAAAAAAGATCGATCAGCTTTTGCGAAATCACCCACTGTTAGAAAAAGTCTTCATCCCGCTTTTTTATTTCTTTCAAAAACCCAAAAATGTCATTCTTCCTTTTTTACTCAGCTTAATCAGTCAGGGCCTCGTGATTAGCCTTGGGGCTTTTCTAGTTTATTACCTCAAACTGGATTTACAGATTTGGATGGTCCTTCTGATTTTTCCTTTTGGCTTTTTTGCCACGATACTGCCGATCTCTCCTGCCGGCATTGGAGTTGGACAGGCCGCTTTTTATTATCTCTTTAAAAGAGTGGCCGGAAATGGTGAGTTTGGAATTTTAACCATCACATTTTTCCAAGCCGTCCAGTTTTTAGTGGGGCTTATCGGCGGCCTTCTTTTTGTGTTATATAAGAAGAAAGAGGACTAAATGGATCAGCGCACTCGCATGCTTTCAAGCTCAATCAATAAACTTCTCCGTCGTGGTGCTGAACGCAATATCCGTGGAATTATCACAAAAACCCATGATGCCGATGTGGCCAGTCTGATTGAATCCCTTGATACCAATGGGCGAGTTTCAGTCTTTCAATTGATTCCCTCTCTTGAGCGTCAGGCGAATATTCTCAGCCATATCTCGACAAAGTTTCAGCTTGAACTGGCCCATGTCCTTGAAATTGGAAAATTACAAAAAATTCTCCGCGAGATGGAAAGTGATGATGCCGCTGATTTGATCCGAAATCTCCCCGAAGAATTAGCTCAGCAGGTTCTCAATGGTCTGAATAAAGAAGAGTTACAAGAAGTTGAAGAACTTCTCAGCTATTCGGAGTACTCAGCCGGCGGAATTATGAGCTCTGAATTTCTCACTCTCAATGAGTCCCTCTCGGTTCGTGAGGCGATTGAAAAAATTCAAACCATGGAAGAGGACCTCATCTCTTTTTACATCTACGTGGTGAACGAGGCCTCCAAACTTGTCGGAGTTCTTAGCCTTAAGCAACTTCTTCTCTCTCGCCCCAAAGATGTTCTCAAAGAGATTATGCTCACCGATGTGATCTCAGTAAACGTTCACACCGATCAAAATGAAGTGGCCAAAATTGTTGAAAAATATGATTTTTTGTCTTTGCCTGTGATCGATGAAAATCAAGGTTTGGTCGGGGTCATTACCGTTGATGACGTCATTGACGTTATTCGCGAAGAGGCCGCCGAAGACATACAAGCCATGGGATTTGGCGGAGCCGATCTGGATGAATCGATCTGGGTTCATTTTAAAGCGCGTTTGCCGTGGCTATTTTTAGCTTTTATGGGCGGTGCTAGTTGTTACGC
>JBGSSY010000231.1:0-3888 GCA_041736775.1 Bdellovibrionales bacterium
GGCTTTATCGAAGTCCGCTTTTCTCTCTTCGTAGACTTTAGTCACAGAGTAAAGATCGCTAAATGAGTTCATTTCGTTTTGGCGATCGACACTTTGTTTATAGAGCCAAACACTGGTGGCAATGACAAGCACACCAAAGGCGATGAGAATTCTGATGAAGTGAAGTTCAATCCATTTTGAAACTTGATTGGCTATCTCTAGGATATCTCTATTGTTACCCGTTGGTGTCACGTTTTTCTCCCCGCTTTCTCTTGAAGATAGAATCCCAAGGAAGACTGATAAGAACTGTTAAGATTTTTGTACCTTCTAAGAAAAGAACTTAATCGGTAAAATGTCAATAATGAAGACCGTTTGGCCGATCATTCTCAGTGAAATGTTGAACATAAAAGAAACAATAGAGAAGGGGTTCGATTGAACCCCAAAAAAATTAACGGTTATAAACTTCTTTAAGAGTGGTAAAGGGGCGAGACACCTGCCCTTGATGTTTGCGTTTGAGTTTACCAAGAACCTCAAGACGCTCAGAGGCGATCTTAAACGCCGCATCGTATGTCGAGGAATTATCTCGTCGAGCAACTGCAAAAACTTTCATCATGTTGTCATAGACCGAAGTTGTACGCTCAAGAGCTCTCTCGGCAGAATAGCCCTCAAGTTCGGCAAAAACGTTCATTAATCCACCGGCATTGGCGACAAAATCAGGAGCATAAAGAATTCCCATTTCACGAAGGGCGTTGGCATGACGAGTTTCGGCCAGCTGGTTATTAGCGCCACCAGAAATGATTTTGCATTTAAGTTGGGGGATGGATTTGTCGTTGATGATCGCACCCAATGCACAAGGGGCAAAAACCTCACAGTCTACGGCGTGAATGTTTTGTGGATCGGCCACTTCACAACCAAACTCATCTGCTATTTTTTTAACTTTGTCGCTATCGATATCGGCGATAATAATTGTCGCCCCTTCTTCTTTGAGATAGCTGACAAGGTTATAACCCACATTGCCTAGACCCTGAACCGCCACTCGAAGACCTTTGAGATCTTCACTTCCCAGTTTTTCTTTGCAGGAGGCTTTAATGGACATCAAAACACCATGCGCTGTGTAAGGAGAAGGGTCTCCAGAGCCGCCCAGTCCCTTAGGAATTCCAGTGACCCAAGGTGTCTCCATATAAACATTTTCCATGTCGCGAACGGTTGTGCCCACATCTTCTGCGGTTATATAGCGTCCATTGAGGGCGTTAATGTACATTCCAAAGGCACGAAAGAGGCCCTCTGATTTATCTTTTTTGGGATCACCGATAATAACCGCTTTCCCCCCACCAAGATTAAGGCCCGCTGCCGAAGCTTTATAGGTCATCCCCTCAGAAAGGCGAAGGACATCGACCAAAGCGTCTTCTTCATTGGCATAGTTCCACATACGAGTTCCGCCCAGGGCGGGGCCCAGAGTGGTGTCGTGAATAGCGATAATACCTTTGAGTCCGGTATTTTTATCATGACAGAAAATAACTTGCTCGTGATTGCCTAATTTTTGAATCTTTTCGAACACCATAGGTACTCCTCAGTGTGATCTTTAAAAGGGATCAGCGGTAAAATGAAAAGTAACCTTAATAAAGACCAGCACAGTTGTCCAAGGGAAATTGGTCATGATCAACAAAAATTTGCCTAAGGATAAAGCATTATAAACAGACTTATCAGAGATCTTAAACAGCGATCATTACTTATTTTAAGGTCATGAGTGCTATATACCCTTACCAGTGAGCTTAATCTCGCTAGAATTATTTACTGAAATACCATCTTTAAAAAAACTGAATTTTAAAACATCCTCAAATGTTGACACACCTAAAGGTAGAAATTTAATAACAACGTCACAAGAATCACCCATGTTTAAGCCCGATGCATTGCAGGTTCCGCCCATAGAACCCGGAAATGATCCGCCATTGAAGCTAAATATACTTCCATCATCAAAGGCATAGCCAATGCTCGTTGCATTCTGGCCGCCAATATTTTCAATTGTGAATATCTGAGTAATGTCATTGTTCGAAATTGTATCAGGAAATGAGTAGAGCGGGCTCGCTGAAATTGAAAGCCATGCATGAGAGGGAGGGAGTATCGATTTGTTGAGGTACAACATCTGACCTTGATAATCCATAATAAGACTCAAGGCTCCTTGTTCTAAGGGACGGTGAGAGAACTTAACATGAGTGATGGAATCACTCGCTGTAAGATTGAAGTCAGAATCATCCTGAGGCATTGCTGTGCACGGAACACCCGCCCCATGGTTGTAGAAAAAACTATCCAGGCCATTAACCTCATCAAAATCAATAATTCCATTCACAGGAAAATTAACCGGGTAACTATTGGGCTTGTGATTATCGTAAGCTCCCACTTTAATCACAGCACACTCACCCACTTCAGGCACTCCTTGGTATTGGGCTTGGACGTGGCTAAAGGAACCAGGATTAACAACATTCAAATTCGTTGAGGCACAGGTTGATGAAGTACAGTTCCACAGCATATTCGAAATGGTTTGGGGGACCGTCCAGCTGCCTTTTCTGAGCCAAACGTTATAAATGGAAGAACTAGTCGATGGAGCTATGGTACCTGTTAAGGCACTGACTGCGCCCTCACAAGCTTCTTCGCTGGGATAAAATACAGCATTTTGAAACTTGAATGAAGCCCCGTTAAAACTGGTCAAAGTCTCAGTGTTGAAAGCGGCGACTTGGACCGGAATACAAAGTTCGGTTGTTGCAATTTCAAGGGGAAAGGAACGATAAAAATCAGGAATAATTCTAACTTGTGGGGTCACCATTGGGTTTATGATGGGCTGAATAGCAAAAGAGCCTGGAGAGAGGGTTGGCGCACTTGCGTTGAGAACAAAACTTCCGCTGCTGCTATTGGTTTTGAAATAGATAATTCCTCGGTTATGAATAGACACTGTCAATGTGTTACCAGGACTTCCTCCGCCCTCGCATGTCAACTTGTTAGAAGCAATAAATAAACCGCTGTCCGTTGCTGAAATATCAACATTAAGAGGAGATGGATTGTTAGCCGGCACACCTAAGTTTGATTGAAGCTCCACGAGCATGGGGTAACAAACACCGGCGTGAACCGTTGCCAAAGTGCCACTTCCGGGGGCGCGGGTGAGTGAAATTCGCTCAGCGGCAACCACCGTGTTACCACCACCACCATATTGTGACTGACCCAATATCGCGGCAGTTTCATAATAGCCAAGACCGTTCGGTCTTACTGCACAAAGAATAACGGAAGAGTTTGGTCCCATTTGGGAGCTGGGTAAAGTAAAGCTTCCTGATTTTGAAAACCGACCCATGGATGTGTAGCCATAATCCGTTAACTTATCACAAACAATTCCATCGTCGTTTCTGGTTTTGATTTCATCCCAGGGAACATTAGAACTGAGATTTCTCGAAAAGATTTCGACTCCAGCCGGTAAATAAGTGCGAGCACTGCTCGACCAGGTAATAACACCGGTTGTTGCATTGTAAGTATAGGCTTTAGAGGATGGGCTGGCTGCCAAAAAAGGTCCGGTAAAACTCAAGACATTTCTTTGATCCATAATTTGAGTCAAATTAACCTTGAAGGCATTAGCGTCGCCGGCCGGGCAGAGGTCTCCATCACCATTGACGGAGCCACTGACAATAAAATCGTTCCAGTTAAAGTAACTTGTACAGGTTGAGTTTTTACAGAGCCGACCACCACCGTTACTGCCATTAAATGAGTATGTCGAAAGAATCGAGTCGGCACACAAATAACGTGAATCCAAATTTTGTCCAAAAAAACCAAGGATGATTCGTTCAAAACTCCTTTGCTCAAAGACTCCGTCTCGCTCTTGGTAGTAATCAAGGTTTGAGTCATAATGAACAATTCGGTTCGTGCTCG
>JBGSSY010000246.1:0-16039 GCA_041736775.1 Bdellovibrionales bacterium
CACTCCAATGTCCATATGATCAATTCAGGTTACCCAAAAGCTCTCTTTTCTGGAGTCCTTCCTTTTCAGGGCGGCTGGGTGGGGGTGCCTCTTTTTTTTATATTGAGTGGGTTTCTGATTGGTAACCAGCTTTGGCGAGAAGTTATTGATACCGGTGAGATTCGGGTGTGGCGATTTTTTCTCAGAAGAGGGTTTAGAATATGGCCGCTCTATTACTTTATCTTTCTTCTTTCTTGGTTTTTGTTTTCAGAAAAAGCAAGAGACTTTTGGAGCAATATTTTTTTTGTAGCGAACTATTTGGGAGATTACGGTCCGATTCGTGGGGCATGGTCACTTTCTACTGAAGAGCAATTCTATCTTCTTTTTCCGACTCTTCTCTTTATTAGTTTGCGCTACTTGAAATTAAAAACTTTAAAGAGCTTTCGTTATCTTCTAATCTTCCTTCTTTTGCTGGCACCACTGTCTCGATTTCTCACGTGGTTTGCACTCACTCGGTATGAATATTTTGATATTTCACTTTATCGGTTTCAAATTTACCGTCCTCTTCACACCCACTTCGATGGACTGATTGTGGGGCTGTTGATCTCCAACATAAGGATAGATAAAAGTTTTAAGAGCGCTGAATTTTTTAAAAACCCGTGGGTGGTTTTTATCTTCTCTCTCATTTTAGGTCTTGGTCTCAAGTCGATTGACAAGGTGGTCTTTAATTTTTTTGCTCTGGCGATTATTTTTGGGGGTTTTACCTGGTTGTGTTTAAACACCAACAACATCATAGTGCGTTTTCTATCCCTTCCTCTCTTTCTTTGGACGGCAAAACTTTCTTATGGAGTCTATGTCATCCATCATCTGGTTTTATGGACCTTAGAAGAAATGGGATGGTTTCATCTAAAGTCATTAAGCCCTGAAGCCTTTTTGCTGATGACCTATTTTATAACTTTCACAGTCTCTTGTGCGCTGAGTTTTGTGACTTATAAGTTGATTGAAAAGCCTTTTTTAAGATTACGTGACCAACTTTTAAGTTCACCCTCTGAGGAGATTAAAAATTCCCTATTGAGAGAACAGCAAAAGAGCGAACCAAAACTTTCTCGCTTAAATTGAAAAAGAGTGCAAATAAAAAAGGCCTCTTTTGAGGCCTTTCTCATCTCGAATTCAATTTTTAGATTAAGCTTTACGAAGACGACGTTTATCAAGATCGTATTTTTCAACTTTCATGATAAGACCGGCGCGGCTGATTCCAAGCTCTTTAGCAAGCTTAGACTTATTCCAGCCTGTGCGACGAAGACCTTCGCGAATAAGGTCCATTTCAAGATCTTCTATAGCATCTTTCAATTTTCCAGTCACACGAGTGCCTTGAACTTTTGCTTTTTCTCCACCCTCAAGAATTTTAGGCGAAAGCATGTCTCCAGTGATTTTAGTTTCTTCACCACTTAAGACCACAATTCTTTCCATCTCATTCTGAAGTTCTCGAACGTTTCCAGGCCAATGATAGTCATAAAGTTTCTCTAAAGCTCTTTTGGTCAGAACACGCTTGGCAATTCCAGCTCTTTTACAAGCAAGATCAATAAAAAATTCGGAGAGGAGAGGGATGTCTTCTTTTCTTTCACGAAGTGGGGGAACGCGCAAGTTAATAACATTCAGACGATAGTAAAGATCCTCACGAAAGCTTCCGTCTTCAACCATCTCACGAAGGTTTCTGTTGGTCGCAGCAATCACACGAACATCCACTTTGCGAGTTTCAACCGCACCCACAGGTGTGAATGTACCCTCTTGAAGAACGCGAAGGAGTTTAACTTGCATTTGCGGAGAGGTATCACCGATCTCATCGAGAAAGAATGTGCCTTTATCAGCAATTTCAAAAAGACCTTTTTTATCTTTATGAGCGCCGGTAAAAGATCCCTTAGCGTGTCCAAAAAGTTCAGACTCTAAAAGGTTATCGTTAAAAGCAGAACAGTTTTGAATGACAAAAGGTTTGGCCGAGCGAACAGAATTATAGTGAATTGATTTTGCGATCAATTCTTTTCCTGTACCGTTATCCCCTTGGATAAGCACAGTGCTATCAGCGCCCTTAATTTTATCAAGAAGTGCGTACAAACTTTGCATCGCTTTTGATTTACCAATCATATTGTCATATTTATAGCGACTGCCCAATTCTTTATTGAGCTCACGAATGCGCTCTTCGCGATTGGTGATCTCTAAATGAAGTGTAACAATCTCTCGTGACACAAGATCAACCAGGTCGATAAAGTGAGCACGATCATTATGATCAAGAAAGCGAACTTTTGAAGCCGCAAAATCAGTGTTCTCGCGAGTTTCGCCCAGTGCAAGCAAACGATCTTTGACTTCTTCGATGCGGTTCGATTCGGCAGTGTCTTTAATAAAACCGATACCGACAACGGTACCCATAAATTCACCATCGATCATAATAGGAAAGATCGCCATATCAAAACCGGCGTGGGCCCATTTGGTCAGAGCAAAACGGCTATCGCCTTTATTCATATCTTGAATGGCTTGTGAAACAGACTCGGCAAGACCATCGCGATGGGATTCTTTGTTGAGAAAGGCTTTGACGGCTGGATTAATGATGTCGGCACCATTTTCTTTATAGCCACGAACTCGTCCACGCTCATCAGTAAAAATAACATCAATGTTCCACCAAGAGGATAGAATCAGTTTTAATTTCTTAATGACGTGTATGTGTTCAAATTCGTCCCAATTGATCATGTCAATCTCCTTGCCGTCTATGATGTCGACACTCTCTTATCGTCAAAAATGTGGACAACTTTACAGCTCTGCGGATTATTTCTACAAGTTCTCTAACATATTGAAAATTAAGGGTAAAAAAGGCGAGCATGGAGGGCCTCAATGACTCATAATGAGAACTGTCAAACAATCACTCAAAAAAGCGATTGAAGTTGTGAGTTTTTTTTGCCAAGTTGTTCGACATGTACAAATCTTGGAAGCGTCTTTGGCCCTTTGTTAAGCCATATAAAAAGCAAGTCTTTTTAGCTCTATTTCTAGGACTGCTCTTAGCCCAACTCTCAATTGTTCTGCCTTTTTTGATCAATGCCTTGATTCTCGCCTTTCAACAAAAAACTTTGGTTGAAGACACCACTTTCTTAAGGATCTTCAATCTGCTTAATATCAGCGAAGACCATTGGATTTTTAAAATCGATCACAAACAATTGGTGGTTTATATTGCGTTTTCTGTGCCGATTTATTATTTCGTTTTCGGTATTATCCGCTACAGTCACTTTTATTTAGTGAAGTACACCGGGGAAAGAGTGATTTCTGATATCCGCATTGCCCTTATGGACAAATTTATGGAGCAAGACGTACTTTATCTGGGAAGACAAAAAAAGGGTTCTGGGGGACTACTCAGTCGCACTCTCAACGACACCCTTATTTTACAACAAGGCTTGCAGTATTACGCTGATTTGATTCGTGAACCTATTATTGGCCTTTGTTTGGTTTCTTATATGTTTTTTGTGAATTGGCAAATCACTCTCGGTTGTGTGATTTTTCTTCCCGTATTTGCGAGTGTTATTCGCTATGTCAGTCGCAGTTTAAAAAACTTTGGCTACCAAAGCCAAGAATCTCTTGAAGAGGTGACTCGCACTCTCAAAGAGGGACTGGATGGCTCGCGGGTGATTCAATCTTTCAATCTTCAAGATAAAATTAAAGACAAGTTTCGCACTCAAGTGAAACACTATCTAGATAAACGTCGTAAAATTATAAAAAGAGAAGAACTCGGTGGCCCAATTAATGAATGGCTGGCGTCTGTTCTTGGTTGTGGAGTCATACTCTTTCAAGCCCAGCTGATTTGGGGAAGCCATTCCGATGTTGGAAATTTTATTGCCTATATTTTTGCGGCTGGAATGCTGGATAAGCCGATTAAGAAGGCGCAACAAGCCGTTATCAATATTCAGCAAAACATCGTGGCCCTTGAGCGCTTGGATGAAGTTTTAAGTAGTAAAACAGAAGTGGCAGAGCCAGTTAATCCCCTTCCCTTTCCTGATGTTTGGGAGACCATTGAGTTTAAAGATGTTTCTTTCTCTTATAATCAAAAGCCGGTCATTAAACACATCAATCTCAAAATTAAAAAAGGTGAGGTTGTTGCCATCGTCGGTGAAAGTGGTTCTGGAAAGTCTACCGTAGCGGGACTCTTGCAACGTTTTTTTGATCCCCAAGATGGAGAAATTCTCATAGGTGACACTGGGATTCAAAAAATCAATACCCATGTTTTGAGAAAGAACATTGGATATGTCACCCAAGATGTTTTTCTTTTTGATGACACCATTGAAAACAATATTTGGTTTGGAAACCTGACTCGAGATAAAAAAGATATTCCAATCGCTGCAAAAATGGCAAATGCCACTCGTTTTGTCGAAGAGAGTACGGATGGATTTCAAGCCTTTGTCGGCGAACGCGGTGGGCGCTTTTCGGGTGGTGAGAAACAAAGAATCAGTATTGCCCGTGCTGTTTTTAAAGACCCACCGATTCTCATTCTGGATGAGGCCACCAGTGCCCTTGATTCGGCCAGTGAGCTTGAAGTGCAAAAAGGGATTGAGACCCTTCTCAAAGGGCGAACGGCTTTAGTGATTGCCCATAGGCTTTCCACAATTATCAATTGTGACCGAATTATTGTGATGAAAGAGGGGCAAATTTGCGAAGAAGGCACCCATCAGACTCTTCTCACTAAGAACACCGAATACGCCCGCTTCTACAAGCTGCAGTACAACTCCTAAAAAAACATTTGTATTTTATATTTCCTCGGTTAGTTAATATTCTGAATTCTGTATTATAGTCTCAAATACTCTTTAAGGTATTTTGCGGTATGGGTTTTCTTTTTACAAAGGTCGATGGGTGAACCTTGAGCAATGATTTTTCCGCCCTCAACCCCAGCTTCAGGCCCAAGATCAATCACATAATCTGACTGGGCAATCACTTCCAAGTTATGTTCAATCAAAAGGACACTGCCGCCGGATTCTACGATCTGATGAAGAATGGACATCAAAAGTTGAATTTCTTTAAAGTGCAAACCGGTGGTGGGTTCATCAAGGATAAAGAGAGTGGCTTTTTGATTGGTCTTAAAAAGTTCGCGGGCAATTTTAATTCTCTGAGATTCTCCACCGCTTAAAGTGGATGTGCTTTGCCCAAGAGTCAGATAATCAAGGCCGACTTGCTTCAAAACACTTAAAGGTTTTCTAATGTTGGGATAGGAAACAAAAAAATCCATGGCTTCGGCCACAGTCATTTGTAAAACTTCGTAAATATTTTTACCTTTATAAGTGACGTCTAGGATCTCTTTTCTAAACATCAAGCCATTGCAGGACTCACACATATTTTTGATGTCGTCCATAAAAACCATGTCCACAAGTTCGTAGCCCAAGCCTTTGCAAACCGGACAGCGGCCGCCGTTGACGTTTAAACTAAAGGTTCCAGCAGTATAACCGTGGTTTTTACTTTTTAAAGTCGTAGCAAAAATTTCTCGGATAATATCGTATATTTTTAGATAGGTGGCGGGGTTAGAACGCACGGACTTTCCAACCGGTGATTGATTAATATGAAGCACATTTTTAAGTTTTTCGTGGCCCACTAATTTTTTATAGGGTTCGCCTCTGAGATACTCTAGCTTGAGTTCAGTCATAAGTGCCGGATAGAGGGTCTCAGTGATGAGTGTTGATTTTCCAGAACCACTGACTCCAGTGACAGTCACAATTCGATTGAGAGGAATTTTAACACTGACATTGTTGAGGTTGCGACCGGTACAGCCCTTAAGCTCTAAAAAGTATTTGTAATCTTTAAGACCAACGGGTCGCGGAGAGTAAAGTTCTTTTCTTCGGTCGGTAATATAAAAATTAGTATTGGAAGTTTTTGATTTAAAAAAGGCCTCTTGATTGCCTTCAAATACAATGGTGCCACCCTTGTAGCCAGATCCAGGGCCCATCTCAATAATGTAGTTGCATTGTTTAATCACATCTTGGTCGTGTTCAACAATCACAAGAGTGTTGCCGAGTTCATTGAGGGCTTTTAGTTGGGCAATAAGACGATCGTTATCTCTGGGATGAAGCCCAATGGTGGGTTCATCAAGCACGTAGAGAGTTTGGGAGAGACCCATTCCCAATTGTTTGGCGAGAAGGAGGCGTTGAAACTCTCCGCCCGAAAGTGTTCGCGTTTGTCGATCAAGAGTCAGGTAGTGGACGCCGATCTCATTGAGAAAACGCAAACGACTGTTCAATTGTTCAAGAACATCTTTCACTAAAGTCTTCTGCGAATTTGTCAGTTTCAGGTTTGATAAAAATTGAGCCAAATCACGCAAGCTCCATTGGCTGAGTGTAAGAATAGAGTTTCCATTGATTTTAAAATGCTGGGTCTCTTTTCTAAGCCGAGCCCCATGACACTCTTGACAGGTGAAGGCTGTTTTAAAGCGAGATAGAAATACACGAACATGCATTTTGTATTTTTTGGTTTCAAGGTGATCGAAATAACCCTTCACACCAATGTATTTAGGTTGTTCATGCCATAATAAATCCCGTTCTTTTTTTGTCAGACTGCTCCAGGGTTTATCCATATCAATTTTTTGGGCCTGGCAAAATGCCAGGAGCTGGCGGCGTGCCCGAGCCGAACTGGGCATTGAAAATGGAGAAATGGCCCCTTGTTTGATAGTGAGGTTGGGATTAGGTACAATTTTTTCTTCATCAAGATCAAGGACATTACCAAAGCCGTTGCATTTCTCGCAGGCGCCCACCGGAGAATTAAAACTAAAAAGCTGTGAGCTCAGTGGGGGTAAAGAGGCATCACAAGTTGAACAAGAAAGACTTTCATTAAAATTAAGACTTTTAAACTCCGTTGTAAAAACGGAGCAAGAACCCAGAGACTGTTCGTTATATTTAATTGAAAGAGAGTAAGCCTGGGAGATGGAGTCAACGAGGCGACCCCGATCAGATTCATTGACCGCAAGGCGGTCGACCACAATATAAAAATCATTTTTTGGTAAGTCTTTCAGTTTCAGTTGAGGAGTCACTTCAAGTTGTTCAAACAGAGTTTGTTTTTTTGATTTCGATTTTTGATAAAACAGACGAGCATAGCCATCGGCTAAAAGTGATTTGAGAAGAATGTTTTCCTTAAATCGTTTTTTCTTTTGAGATACAAGGACACAAAGATAAATTCTTTGTCCGCTACACTCCTCAATCAGTCGGTTGGCGGCGGATGTGGGTGAGTCACTTTGAATGGGTCCGTGACCGTTGGGGCACTCGGCCTGGGCAATTTTAGCAAAAAGCAAACGAAGGTACTCCACCACCTCTGAAGTTGTTCCGACGGTGGAGCGACTATTTTTAACCGTATTTTTTTGCTCAAGAGCAATGGCTGGGGGAATATTTTTAATCTGATCAAGAAGGGGTTTAGGTGCTTGGTTGAGAAATTGTCGCGCGTAACTAGAAAGGCTTTCGATATAACGGCGCTGTCCCTCGGCAAAAAGAGTTTCAAAAGCAAGAGAGCTTTTGCCAGAACCACTCGGTCCGCAGATCACGGTCATTGAGTTGATGGGAATATTCACATCAATATTTTTAAGATTGTTTTGGCGGACACCTTTGAGTTCAATAAACACGGTCTGTAAACTACCAGATAACCATAGAAAGAGAAAAGAAAACCATGGCTGCCCCTAAAGAAACAGGGCGAAATGAGCCATGGATTAGGAGAAGCGGATGAAGGGTGTTAAAACTCCTCGCGATAAAAGTCAGTCTTCTCTTCTTCTTCTTGACGTTGAACTTCTTCTTCGGTTTGTAGTCCGGGCTCAGTTCCATTGATAAAGGCCTGTCTGACCACTTCATGGGTTTTAGCGTTGGCGAGCTTTCCGGTCTCATTATCAATATTGGCAAAAACAATATTGTTCGGAATAGGAAAGTTTTCAGGTTCATAATCCTTGAGTACATCAGTCATATAGTTAAGCCAAATGGGTAGAGCGGCTCGACTACCGGCCTCACCTCGGCCCAATGATTTTTCTTGATCAAAGCCGACCCAGACACCGGTGCTGACCTGTGGTGTATATCCGATAAACCAGGCATCAAAGTAGCCGTTGGTCGTTCCGGTTTTACCGGCAACCTCACGATCCAAGCTGCGTGCACGGGCGCCTGTGCCTTCGGCCTCATTGACTACGGCTTGGAGAAGAGTTGTGGTGAGAAAAGCAGTTTGTGGAGAAATCAACTGATCGGGATCATTAAAAAAGAAAGGGGATACCTTTTGAGTCTCATCATCATTGGGTTTCATGATGTTGGCTTCATAGGCTTCTCTTTTGAGTTTGAATTCTTCCTTAAGAGCACCAATGCTTTCTTTGAAATGAAGATCAAAAGAAATCTCTTGAGCCAAAGTTTCTCCATTGCGGTCTTTAATTTCATGAATAATCACGGGTTTAATATTTTTACCCAATCGAGCAAAAATGGAATAGGCTTTGGTAATTTCATAGAGAGTGGCCCCGTTGGATCCAAGTGCCATAGAAAGATCCATATTGATTGGGCTAAAAAAACCAAGGCGTTTGGCATATTCAGCGGCAAACGAAACACCTATTTTTTCTAGAATGCGAATGGTCGGAGTATTCAGAGATTTTTTAAGGGCATTTCTGAGCAAAATATCTCCCGTGAAACGACCACTGTAATTGCCAGGCTTCCATACTTTTTGTTCTTGATCTTCGGTAGAGTCTTGAACTTTATCACCTTCTTTTGCGGATTCCGCTTGGCCGGTTTGCTGATTGTAAACAATGGGGGAGCCCATAATAGCTGACGCTGGAGTAAAACCTTTATCAAGGCCAGCGGCATAGAGAACGGGTTTAAAAGAAGAGCCGGTTTGTCTAACGGCTTGGTAGGTTCGATTGAGTTTGGTTTTACGAAAGTTCGAACCACCTTCCATGGCGATAATGTCGTCTGTTTTTAGGTCATAGGAGAGAATCGCACCTTCAACTAAGGGTTCTTGTTCAAGAGCCAACTCAGCATAATCTTGCAAATTAATTTTTGTTCCTTTATTGACATCAACTTTGATGGCCGTTTCAGCAACCAAGAGGACTTCAATCACATCACCTACCTTCAAGGCTTGGGAGGGTTTTTTGATATGAAGATATTCACTGTATGTTTTGTTCACGTCCGGAGTTCTAGCCCAGGCCATTCTAGAAAGAGGGATCAGACCTTGAGCTTCCGCAAAGCGAACTAAAACAAATTTTTGCTCATCGTCGACGCGAGTAACAACCGCTTTTACGATTTCTTTGAGTTTTGTATAGGGTGGAATATTTGAAACCGTCTCGCCAGCGGAATTTTTTTTCTGAAAAGGCTTAAATTCATCGTATTCATTGGTTGAGCCATCGGCAAAAATCTCAAAAGTTTCGTAGGCATCATCAATAAGAATATTTCTTTCTTTCGTCAAAAAACCAATCAGCTCTTCTTCGTCGCTCACATTGATCCGATTGAGTGGGCCACGATAACCCTGCCTTTTATCAACCTCCCTCAAACCTGTTCTTAAACTTTCTTGGGCATTTTTTTGAGCTTGGTAATCAAGACTTGAATAAATTTTGAGACCTTTATCCAAAACCATTTCTTCACCCAGTTCTTTAACTAAGAGCTGACGGATGGTCTCGACAAAATAAGGAGCCACTTCTTTATAAGACTTTTTTCGGTAAACAGTGAGAACTTCGTTGAGGGCGACATCATATTGGCTCGAATCAATTCTTTCAGTATCGAGCATTCGTTTGAGTACGTACTGTTGACGAATTTTTGCGCGCTTTGGATTGGCCACAATATTATAGGCACTGGGTGCTGTCAGTGAGCCCGCAAGAACAGCCATTTCTGCTAAGGTCAGCTCTTTCACTTTTTTGCGATAAAAAGTTTCAGCGGCGGAAGCAACCCCGTGAGCCCCTTGACCAAAATAAATTTGATTAAGGTAGAGATAAAGAATTTCTTGTTTTGATAAGTTCTTTTCCATCCGGCGCGCCATGATGGCTTCTTTCAATTTTCGAGTGTAAGTTTTTTCTGAAGAGAGAAAAAGGGTACGCGCGGCCTGTTGAGTGATGGTCGAGGCTCCTTGGGATTTTTCACCCGAGGTCAAGTTGGTCACAAACGCTCGCAACATCCCTTTGAAGTTAAAACCATTGTGTGTGTAAAAGTCAGAATCTTCGGCAGCAAGAAAAGCATTGATCAGATCTTCAGGAATATCCTCAACTTGGACCAGCTTGCGGTTTTCGCGATAAAACTCACCAATTTTCTCTCCATCACGTGCATAGACTTCGCTCACGAGCAGTGGTTCATAATCAGCGACCGAAAATAAGGGTGGCAGGGTGCTTGAATAATAAAAATAAAGGCCAAGACCCGAAGCCAAACCAAGGAGGGTGAAAACAACAAAGACAATGATTAATTTTTTGAAAGTAGCCATGATTCATCTTAGTTAAATCAGGCGGACTTGTCTATGACAGTGAAGGTCTAAAGACAAGTCACAACTTTGTGCAATGGAATTAAAATTAAAACATGGCTCCGCCACTTGAACCAGTGCGTGTTGTATCGGGGCTGGTGCCAGCCGGAACGCGACCACCATCTTGGCAAGAGCCGATGGAAGTGATGAGTCCCAGGGCTAATTGTTGGCGTGTCATCGAGTTTCCACGGGCTGCGACTTGAGCCGAGAGTCTTTCATTATAGGCTTGAAGTTCTTTTTGCTCCTCACAGGTTTTAACCAGATCAGCCTGAATCTGTTCGGACTGTCGAGTAAAGGACTCTAGAGCATCATCGGCCGTTTTCATATTACTGTTGATCTCATCAATGGCCAACTTGAGGGTCTGTCCAAGTAAGTCGACTCTTTTTCGATTTTCTGGAGAACGAAAACAGCTTTCATAAAATGTTTTTCGGTGGCTGTTGATCCGATTATTAAAGTTGACGAGTTGTGTGGGATCATTCAGCGCACCTTGCTTGTAAATACCTTCACGGTATTTTGCAAAATCTTGGTCCGTTTGCTGACGGCAATCTTGCTGAATTTTTAAAACTTCAGTTTGGTAGGCCAATTCGGCCTTTTTAATTCGGACAGGAAGCGCATTTTGTTCTTTGAGATGCTCATTTTTTTTATTTTGAAAATCGAGCCAAGCTTGACGAAGTTCTGATCGACAGTCTTTAAGGGTGGTAAAACGTTTATTCGCATTATCCATCAGCATGTTCGTTTGGTTTTGGTAGGCCTGAAAAGAATTGCTCATCCCTTGGTTCATAGTTTGAGCCAGTTGATCAAAACAATTGCCACCCTGAGCGGCCATCATATTTTGATACTCGGCTGCAGGAACCGTAACCATTGCACCTTGGGCGTATATGTTATTTATTGGCATCAATGAAAAAATAAAAAATAGGATCATAAAGTCTCCCCCGGCTCTGACTTTTATTATACCCGAGAACGAGATCGTCACAAAATGATCTGTTTCAAAATGAGACAGGTCTATTGAATTTAATAAAAAAGGTGAAGAAAAAGTCAGTTTTTAAAACTGCAATCAACTAGACAAAAAGCCGTTGTAAGGACCAAAGTCCACCAACGAAAAGGCAGCAAACTCCCAGTAAGCGGTGGCTATAGAAGCGCTGTAAAAGCTCATGATTAAATGTTCTTTCGGCTTGCTCTTGCAACCGAGGGAGGTGAGTAACCACTGTCATAACAAGTCCATAAAACAAAACTAGATACGGAAAATAAAAATCGAGATCTTGAATCATAGACACTCCTATCGGAGCTCTGACTAAAAAAATTAAATGGTTCCAGAAAATTTTTATAATCTGAATGGAATCAAGTTCGAGCCGGATTCCATTTCCCACTTTGTGTCATCAACTTAATATTATTCAGTCCACAACAGGAAGTCTTCAATCCGAAATGGTATTTTGTTTCGCCCTGAAACGGAGTTTAAAATCTTCGATTTCTTGAAGCGTCCACCCTTGAGCATCAGTCAGCGAAGCCCATCCATCCAGATAATGATCGAAAAAGTATTTATGGCCAAAGCCGTAAGGTGTTTGAACGGCGGTCATAAGGTCGATAACGAGTTGAAGAAATGTAACGACCGGGATCCATCTGAAATCAGGACTGACATCAGGACCGATCGGTTTCTCCATCCAAATGGGTTTGCGCCAAAGTGAATTGGGGTCGAAAAATGTGATTGCATCGCTCGCGTACTGCAAGAAGATCACGCGGTAGGGGCCCCAGTGTTTATCAGTGTTGATCAATTTGTTTTTCTGCGAGGTGAATCGAATGACTGAGCCATCGCGAAACTCCGGCAGCCAAAAGGGCGTTTCGGGATTTCGCTGTTTCGTAACCGAACTCCAAGTGTGGTGGAGGAATGGGGGTCCAACCCAAAACGCTCCGTGAAATGGATCTCCAATCACTTGGAAAAGGTCATGGCTGAGATCAGAGTTAAAAGAACCAAGGCTTAGACCATGGACATAAAGCTTCGGCCGAGTTTCCCGCGGAAGAGCGCGCCAGTAGTTGTAAACCAAGGCAAAGACCGCACGGGCCGTCTCCTTTCCGTACTCGGGATTCGCCAACAGAGCCAGCCAGCTCGCCAGATAGGAATATTGAACAGAGACACTGGCAACATCGCCACGCAACAGGTATTCAAGTGACATCTGGCTTTCACCATCGACCCATCCCGTGCCGGTTGGTGTGACAATGACAAGAGTGGATCGCTCGAAAGCTCCAATGCGAATCATTTCTTCTAGCGCCAGACGTGCTCGCTCTTCGACAGTATCAGCGGAGTTGAGTCCGACATAGACTCGAAGAGGCTCTCGCGCAGGACCTCCAGCAAGAGCTTCGATTTCTGCACGAGTGGGTCCTCGGGAAATCGTCTCCCTTCCGGCTCGGCCCAATCCCTCCCAAGTCAGAAGCGAACCGGTTGCTCCTGTTTTCAGTGGATCCGTCGGTCGGGGGCTTGAATCCTCGATCAGTGCATCAAAACGCGCATAGGAATTGTCGAAGATCTGAAAGATCTGCCGAACGATCACACCATTTCCCACTTGCCAGAAGAGAATGGCGGTCAAAGTGAGAGCCAAAGTCACTGCGACAGGCCCAGGAACATGTCGTGAGAGCTTTGCGGAAAGGCGAATCAGTATTGAACGAAAGAGTCGACCAATAAGCAAAAATACAAGAAATACAATGAGCGCTAATCCACCGACGATAAGCGGCCGCGAACCATCAACCGGTTCCATTCCCATCATCTGACGAAGCGTATTCTGCCATTCAGAGGCCTGCCAAAGTGCAAAGCCGGCGGCCGTGGCGCAGAGGAGAATCGCTCCAATTTGTCCGGCACGAAGAATACTTTTTGGGGGAAGGGGGAGTTGCATTCCCCTCCAGAAAGCGCGAAGAGCAACACCGATCCCGTAGCCCGCAGCGAGACAAAGACCGCTCAAGGCCCCTTGCACGAAGGGGTGTCGAGGCACGAGACTGGGAGTCAAAGACGCCGCAAAAAAAAGTGTGCCGAGAATCAGGCCAAAGGCGGCGAAGGAACGGAAAAAGTCCGTTCGGTTTTTTGTTGTCATCAATTGCGCCCTCCAGCTTATTGTAGCGCGAAACGGTGGTCTCGAGCTCAAAGAGTGTACTTTGTCGAGCGACCATAATCCGCTGAATAAATTTAGTCTAGTCAGCATTTCTACCCCAAAAAAAGTACACCCTTTCATTGAGTGAATCCGCTATGAAAGAGCAAAAAATATTGAGTCACTAAAGACTTGGTAAGCTTTGAAATTTCTTCAGTCTTTGAGATAGAAATGAAAGGGGAGTTTCATTTATCTGGTATTTTGTGTTGCGAGTAAAGCCGTTTAATTTCACAGATGAGAATAGGATCAAGCAAAAAAACTTTTGTTGTCTCAAGAAAAAAGTCAATAAGCATCGGCACAAATATTGAGGAGTGCAAACTCCCTGCCGTTTGTTTTTGGCAAGAAATTTATAGGACAAATATAAATTTTAAATCAAGGTCGAGCCGAGTGCGTCTCAAAACACGAATCTTTTTTTGAAATTAAATGACCTTTTAAAACAAAGTTGCTAAGATGATTCTAACGTTCTGTGGATTTGTGTGAATACAGAAATCCTATAGATATTAGATTGGGGGCTGTCCCTGACGATGGTGAGCAGGCCCGGGTACGAGCCGGGAAGCCTAAAGTTGTTATATGGCCACCCACCTGGAGATTCGGGATTTCGTGATTCTCCGATTGTCCACAGAACGATTTTTTTCTTTCTTTTCCCGTCTTTTTTTGCTTAATTGACAACCATGAAAAATAATTCAAATCAGGGGCGTTGGGACCATCTTCTCAAAGAGATTTCATCCCCTCAGATTTCTGCGCCTTTGCCGCCGCAAACCATGAACCCTTTGCCGATTGAAGATGAGATTCAAGTTTCCAACACCGATATTGCATCAACAACAACTGAGACGGTGTATAGTGTTTCTGAACTGAATCGTGTCATCAAAAAGCAACTGGAAGGACAATTTGAAGTTCTTTGGGTTCAAGGTGAAATTTCAAATTTTAAAGCACACACTTCGGGTCATCACTATTTCAGTTTGAAAGACGATAAATCTCAAATCAACGCCGTTATGTTTAAGGGCTTTAATAGCAAACTTCGATTTCGCCCAGAAAGCGGAATGGAAGTTTTAGTTCGCGGAAAAATGAGTGTTTACGAACCCCGTGGCAATTATCAAATTTTTTGCGAACACATGGAGCCCGTGGGTGCCGGAGCTTTACAAAAAGCGTTTGAGCAATTGAAAGAAAAATTGAACAAAGAAGGACTCTTTGCATCTGATCGAAAAAAACCCATTCCAGCCTATCCCCTCAAGATCGGTGTAGTCACTTCACCCACCGGTGCAGCTATCCAGGATATCCTCAATGTTTTGAGGAGAAGATCCAAAAGAGTGCAAGTGATTTTGATTCCGGCCCGTGTTCAAGGAGAAGGTTCAGCCCAAGAAGTAGTTCGCGGAATTGAGTTGGCTAATAAAGTGAAAGACTTTGACGTTTTGATTGTTGGACGAGGGGGTGGTTCGATTGAGGACCTTTGGTGTTTCAACGAAGAGATTGTTGCTCGTGCTATTGCCGCTTCAAGAATTCCGATTATCTCAGCAGTTGGACATGAGATTGATTTTACGATTGCTGATTTTGTCGCCGACTTGAGAGCCCCTACTCCCTCTGCCGCCGCAGAATTGGTGGCTAAAAGTGAAATCGAACTGATTGATAAAATTAATTTTTTTAGTCAATCCTTGAGACTGCTTTGTGAGCAATTGATTGCGGATAAAAAAAGACAACTCAATTATTTTCAAAAAGGATTAATTGATCCTCGCAAGTACGTTCAGGATTCCATACTCAGACTCGATGATTGGAGCCAGAGGCTGCAGCAAGTGACCCAAAATCGTTTTGATAAATTACAGCTGAGAATCGAATTTTATCAAAAAAGATTGGTTAATCCACAGCTCCTGATTGAAAAAAAGAAATTGAGATTAGAGAATCTTTTAAAAATAAGTTTGCTCTCCGTGCAAAAAAGAATTGAACGCAAACAAGCTGTCACTCTGCGAATGATGGGCTTACTTGATAGTCTAAGTCCTCTCAGAGTGATTGAAAGAGGTTACGCCATTGTTCGTGATCAAACCCAAGTTATTCAAAGTCTATTACAAGTTAAAGAAAAACAGATTCAGGTTGAGTTGAGGGACGGAATCATCGTCGCAGAAGTGATTAAAACGAAAGCCAAGGAGAAAAAATGAGTTTTGAAGTTAAGCTCACGCGTTTAGAAGAGATTGTTAAAAAAATGGAAACCGGGGAAATGTCTCTGGATGAGTCCCTTAAACTTTTTGAAGAGGGAGTCAAGCTCTCGCGCGATTGCAGTAAGGAGCTCAATGAAGCCGAACAAAAAGTCAAAAAGCTCGTGGGGGTTGACTCTTCGGGTGAGCCCCAACTTGAGGATTTTAATTGATGATGAAAGATTTTGATCCGCTTCTCTCTTACTTTAATCAAAACTTTCGTCTTCGCTTAGCTGATAACAAAGCGGTTGGAGAAGACAGTGAAGTGCTTTTCTCAGC
>JBGSSY010000262.1:0-7881 GCA_041736775.1 Bdellovibrionales bacterium
CCATCTTGCGGCAATCTTTTTTCGGCAATGTTCAAATTACCCATAACTTTAATACGGGAGGTTATGGCATTTTGCAGTTTTTTGGGGGGCTTAAACACATCATAAAGAACACCATCCACACGAAAACGAACCATCAAATCTTTTTCGTAGGGTTCAATATGAATATCAGAGGCTTTTTCTTTAACGGCACGCGAGAAGAGAGTGTTCACTAAGCGGATGACAGGTGCATCATCGTCAGCGGACTCAAGAAGATCGATGATAGGTTCATCAAGATCGTAGTCTTCTTCTTCCATATTATCGAGACCCTCAAGGTCGGTCGTGCCCTTTTCATAAACGCGATTGATCGCATCCAGCAATTTGATCTTGGTGGTCAGAACAGGGGTCACTTTCTTTTTAAAAAGTAGACGTAGATCATCAAGTACAGTGAGGTTCAGAGGATTTGAAGTGAGCACGAGAACTTCACTCAGTTCTTCTTTGATGGGTAAAATTTCATAGGTCTTAGCAAAGTTAATCGATATTCCACGAATCAGATCCATAGAGATGTCATTAATGATCACCTCTTTCATAAAAGGCACACCAATTCTTTGGGCGAGAGTTTCCATCACTCGGTCTGCATTAGGCTCACTGATTTGTTCAAGACTTTTACGAATGGTTTGGCTGCCACCAAAATCAGAATCCAGAAGTTCCTTGACCTGAGCTTCGCTCAGGCTGGTTGATTTTTGAATAATACTTTCAATTGCTAAACTGGCTGCCATTTAATAGTTATTCCTTACTTTTCTTCTTCGCTGGGTTCACCGAGAGGAATTGCTTCTTCAAGATCCAACTCAACCTCTTCACTTGATGGTTCAGTGACAGAATTGCTTGCCGTCGATTCTTTCATCAGGTTATTGAATCTCTCACCATAAGGGTCACGTCCGCCAGAGTTTTCTTTGATCCAGTCTATTCTTTCGTCCATTTTTTCTTTCAAGATAGATTTATGCCCGTGAATATTTCGAATAATTTTTGGTGTCAAAAACACCACCAGATTCTTTTTGACTTTACGAACCGTACTGTTTTTAAAGAGCCAACCCAGAAGGGGAATATCACCTAATAATGGAATTTTCGATTCAGAGATAGTATCTTCATCCTCCATCAATCCCCCAAGAACGGCTGTTTGACCACTCTCAAGAACAATATTGGTCTTTAAAACTTTTTTGGTCAGAGACTGAGTGGATTGAGCCAAAAGTTCAGCTTGAATCTGTCGAGTGCTGACTTTTTGAATTTTCTGCTCAACATTCATGCGGACCACATCAGAATCCCGGCTAATAAAGGGTTTAATTTTTAACAGGATGGTGGCATCTTTAAATTGCGGAGTGATGGAACTTACACCTTGCACCGCAAAGTTTTGAGTTCCACCGACGGGAACCTCTTCTCCCACTTCAATTTCGGACTCTTCGTTATCCATCGCTAAAATATTGGGAGTGGATAAGATATTGGCGTTGGTTTTTTCTTTAAGAAAACTGATTAAAGCAATCAAGCTTGGAATCTCAATCAACTGTCCACCGGCATTAATACGAATGGTTTCACGAGGATCACCGAGATTAAGAATCGCTCCCTTACCACCTGTTGGATTGATCAAGTCTTGAATATTACCACCACTGAAGCCGACTCGTGCCACGCCCTCACCTTGGGTGTTTTGAGTGTTGCCAGACTCATCTTTAAAAAATTTCATGTAATTCATGTTCCAAAAGTTTTGGTTGTTGGCTTCCATTTCCATGATCACGGCTTCGACAAAAACCTGATCTTTAGGAATATCAATTTTTGCGAGAAGATTTTTGACCACGCGAAAGTCTTGTTTACTGGCCGTAATGATCAGACTGTTGGTGTTTTCATCAGCTTTCATTACGACATTTCCACCAAATATAGGTCTTTGGTTCTGAGGAGGAGTAAAAGTTTTATCATCTTTGCCGGTGTTGGTTTTTTCCACCGCTTTTTTAGACTCTTCAGCAATGCCGGAGAGAGTCTCTGCAATTTTAACCGCTTCACCATGTCTAACATAATAAACATAAACCCCACCGGCATCGGCGGGATCTAATGGATAGTCGAGACGTTGAATCAATTTATTGATGCGTTCAATACCCTGCTGATTACCAACCACGATAATTGAATTGGTTCTTTCATCGGGTGCCACTAATTTTAGATTCTCAATCTTTCCACCCTGAACTTGTCCAAAACGAGAGGGCGCAAAGCGATTGGCTCCGGCCTTATCAGCACTGCCATCTTTAATAATTTTTTCGATCAGCTCCGCTATATCTTTAGCTTTTGCGTGTCGAATGGGGATTACTTCCAATCTTTCTTCAAAACCGGGTTTATCAAGCTCTTCGATGATGCGAGAGATTCTTTCTACGCTTGATCCATAACCAGAAATAATCAAGGAGTTGGTATTTTCGTAGGACTCAACATCTCCCGCTTTTTTTGAAACAAATTTTTCAAGACTCTTCTTTACGTCCTCAGCTTGAATAAATTTAAGTTTGATAATGCGCGTGATGAGCTGATCTGAAGTTGGGAAATAAGCACCCGAGTAGGTCTCAATCGAATCATTCTTCGCATTGGTCTCTTTACGAATTTTAAGGTAACCGTCATTGGTGGGAACAATGGTGTAACTGTTGATCGCAAGAGCCGAAAGAAACAGCTTCCATGCCTGGGCGACAGTGACTGGTGTTGGGGCAACGATGGTGATTTTACCGCTGACTCCGGGCTCAATAATAAAATTCTTTTTTGTCAGTTTACTAATTGCGGTTGCAACGTCCATGATATTGGCGTTGGGATAATCAAAACTCTCGATAATATCAGGAAAGTTCTCGTCCGTGATATCTTCTGGCTGAGCCTCAGCAAAAGTGATAGAGTTTGGTTTATCTTTTTCTACTTTTTGAACTTTAATATCTTGAACCGGCGAAGAAGGATTATTGTTCGTATCCGAAGAAAAACTCTCTCCACCAGATCGGTTTCTATTGAAACGATCGCGAAGGTTTTGGAAACGAGAGGGTGCTGGCGCCGGTGTAGGATTATTGCTGATATCTGAAGAATCGCCTTCCCCACTTCCCTCAGAACTCCCTCGATTGAAACGATTGCGAAAGTTTTGGAAACGAGAAGGTGGAGGTGGCGTTGATGCTGGCTCTTCGATATCAACCGGCACTTCAGCATTCTCATTAAAGCCTTCATTGATAACTGCGTCTTGCTCTGCACTTTCTCCGTCAAAAAAATCATTCTGCGCCACTGTCCAAAGAGTTTGTGTTTGTCCTTGAGTTTTATTTTTTGAAGCTTTTGTATTGGACCAAGAGACTTCCGAGCAAAAAATAAACAGAGTGACCATCATCATGATATTGACTGTCTTCATTGTGACCTTCCTATGGTGCCGCATTGTTTATTAAAACCCATAAATATTCAGAACTTAAGCATCTTGAACGGGGACCTTTTAGGATCGCGTCCTTAGTCGAGACACAGGAGCATAACCAGAGGAGTAAATGCGGCGCATTAGATTTTTGGATTTACTCGAGAGTGTAATTAAGAGTCGAACTCTGTCCATTGCGAGTGATATCCAGTTGGATATCGGAAGAATTTTTGAGCGCCTGATAAAGTTCCATCGCTTTTTGCGGAGAATCCACCATTTCGCCATTAACACCCTTAAGAATATCACCCGTTTTTAAACCTAACTTTTCATAAATACTTCCTGGTTTGATGGCCACCATTTTAAAGCCACCAATTTCACCACCCGATCCGGGCACCACATAAGGAACAGCCTTTGCATCTTGGAGAACGCGAGGCAGATCATCCAGATAGGTATTTATTTCTTCGCGACGAAATTTAAAATTAGTTTTCTCCGGTTGGTCCATTTGAACGCTTGAACCGCTTTTGACCAAGCCGATCTGAAGAGTATTTTCTTCTTTGATCTCGATGTATTCTAATTTTCGGGTGCTTAAATTTCGGAACACCACTTTATGGCGAGTGATCTCATAGATTTTTGCCATTCCATCAAGCTCTTCTTCTTCCATAACCGCATGAATATCTTTTCCGCGAATTTGAATAGTGGCGACTGATAACTCATGACGGGCATGAATGATGGTTCCGACCAGTTCAAGGGGCAAAGAGCTTAAGGTCGGAGTGGATTGGTCTTCAAACTCACCACCCTTTTGCTGTTCACCTAAGGATTCTGGGATAAAATGATCGGCATTAAAAATATTCTTATCCTTAATTCCAGAAAAAACCGAGATCTGAGGTTTTTTAACAGGGCTTCGGCCAGCGAGCGGTTTGACGTTTGTAATCCCACCCATAGGCAACATCGATGTTCGCACAAAAGTTGTGGCAAAGTCGGCAACCAAAGCTCCCATAAAGAAAAGCAACACATATATATAGAGACCTTCTAAGGGCGGTCGCGCATTACGAAACCCTAACTTCTCACCCCAAACTGCCAACTTCGAAAAATCAAACTTCATTCCCATAGGTTAGAGTCTAACAAAGTCCCTTAACAATGATTACAAAAAAAACCCTAGACCGTCGGACAGTATAACTGATGACCTTTCTGAAGAAATCGACCCTATCTCTGAAAAAAGAGTCTTCACCGGCTGTCTTCATATTGAGTTTATGAAGTTTTATTCAGACCGGACTGCCGAAAGAAGATTTTTAGTGGATTGAAACCCTCTTGCCTTCCGTTTAGAATAAAACATCTAGGTCTAGGAGTGACATGCCAATTTATGAGTACAAGGGTCTCAATAAGACCGGTAAAAATGTGAAAGGCACAGTGGATGCTGAAAATATCCGCGCAGCACGGCTTAAGCTCAAAAAAGAAGGTGTTTTTGTCGTCGATCTTAACGACAAAACAAAAATGCAAAAAAAGAAAAAATCCAAAGTTTCCAACAATCGCTATGTTGGAGTGAATGATCTTTCAAACCTGACCCGCCAATTAGCCTCTTTAATTAAAGCCAATATACCTTTGGTCGACGCTCTGGGTGCTTGTTCTGACCAAATGGAGAATCCCCTCTTGAAAGAGGTTATGGCCGACTGTAAGAATTTGGTGAATGAGGGGAGCCCCTTCCATAAGGCGCTCCGTAAGTACCCCAAAATTTTTGATAAAATTTTTGTTTCCATGTGTGAGGCCGGTGAAATGTCAGGAACACTTGATGTGATTTTACTTCGGCTCGCCGAGTTCACCGAAGATCGAGCCGAGCTGAATTCAAAAATTAAATCAGCGATGCTCTATCCGATCATTATGCTTGTTTTTATGACACTGATTTTGGCAGTAATGTTCATCTTTGTGGTTCCACAGATGATGAGTATCTTTAATGACGCTGAAATGCAGCTGCCTTGGTACACCATGGCCGTTATCAATGTCAGTTCAGTGGTGGTGAATTATTGGTGGATGATTTTAATTGTTGGTTTTGCAGTGATATATAGTTTTATTCAGTGGACTCGATCTGAAACCGGTCGACCCAAGTGGGATGCGATAAAATTAACACTCCCTGTTTCTGGAAAGTTAACCCGAATGATTGCAGTCTCGCGTTTCACCCGAACCCTTTCCACTCTTCTCACTGGCGGCGTTCCGATGCTCAACGCAATGGACATTGTTAAAAATGTTGTCAGTAATGAAGTCCTCGCAAAAGCCATTCGTGAAGCTCGTGATAATATCAGTGAAGGGGAATCCATTGCTGGACCCCTTAAAAAATCAAATCAGTTTCCACCGATTGTGATTCATATGGTGGGCATTGGCGAAAAAACGGGCGAGCTTGAAAAAATGTTGAATCAGGTCAGTGACACCTACGATTTTCAAGTGAAAAACCAAGTGACAGGACTCACCTCTGTGCTTGAACCCATCATGATCATCCTAATGGGTTGCGTTATCGGGGTGATTGTTTTCTCTCTCATGGTGCCAATGTTTGAACTCGCTAACATTGCAGATTAAGATGTGGTTTCTAAAAAAAATCGAGGAGAAATTATGCTATTAAATAACAGACGTGGATTCTCATTAGTTGAGATTATGATTGTGGTTGTGATCATCGGTATTATCGCCGCGACAATGGGGAACAGACTCTTTGGTGGACTCGACAAAGCCAAAGTTAAAAATGCAAAAATTGAAATGCAAAAATTAGCCGATGCCTTAGAAATGTATAACACCGATTGCAATACCTACCCGACAACTGAACAAGGTCTTGAGGCCCTGATGTCTGAGCCCCAAGGTGAACCGGCTTGTGATTCATGGGGACCAACAGCCTATCTTAAAAAAATTCCTAAAGACCCTTGGGGGCGTGACTATATTTTTGAATCTGACGGAGTTGAATTTAATATCACCTCTTTTGGAAAAGATAAAAGAGAAGGGGGCACTGAATTTGGCCTTGATATCTCTTTTAAAGACCTCTAAGGAATTCTCTTCACTTGCCACAGCTTCGACCAACGCCATTGCCGATTTCTAAAATCCTCAATGGCCGCGGTTTTTCAATGATGGAGCTGATGATTGTTTTGATTATTATCGGTTTTTTTGTGACCTTCGGTGCCCGTAAATTTGTTAATTCCTCCACTGAAATGAAATCTTCGGTGAGAAAATTTTCAACCATGGCCAAAAAACTCCGACAACGAGCTCGGATTGATAACAAAACCTATCGCATCGTTTTTGATCTTCCATCGGACCCTAAAAAAAGACAAAGTTACTGGATCGAAGGAACTGATAAAAAAGCCCTGCTCCTCTCTGAAGAGGAGCGCACTGATCTTGAAAAAGAAGCGCTCGAAAGTGGGGCCTCTGAATATATTCGAAGAGGAGAGCTCGGAACAGATCAACTGAATCGCTCTCTAACTTCCGCTTCCGCTCGAAAAGCCTATCATGATAAAAAGCGAACTCAACTGATCGATATGTCTCGGTCCGATCGATTGGATGCTCTCAACCAGCTTGCCACTCAGGTACATACCGAAATGCATGAACCCCTTAAGCATATGGGAAGTTTGATTGATCAACTTAAAAGCGAAGCCAAAGATGGAACTCCCGTAAGTAAATTGATTCAGACCGTTATCGAGGAGGCCCTCGAGACCTCCAATCAACTCAAGAAAACCATTCAAGAACTTCAACTTTTTGCAGAAGAAGTGTCGACTGAAGCTCCTCCGTTGGTCAGCCGAGGAGACCTTCGGTTTCTTGTGGTCGACGATGAAGAGGAAATAGCGCAAATTATAACGCGCCGTCTTCATGCTTTAGGTTATCTTCAAGTTACCGTGGCGCACAACGGCCGCGAGGCTTATAACCTTTGCGTTCAGGCCCTTAAACTTCAAAGTCGTTTTAACTTGATCATTGCCGACCTCGATATGCCCGTTGAAAATGGAATCGAGCTTCTTCGAAAAGTTCGGAACAATGCCTTTTATGAAAAAATTCCGTTCATGCTCGTCACAGGTGTGGATGACAAAGTCAGTATTCAGAATGCCATTCGAGGGGGAAGCGATGAGGTTTTGATCAAGCCGTTTCGCCAAAATGAATTTGATGCCCGATTATCCAAGCTTCTTTTGAAGCGAGGTCTTTCTATCGAGAAGCTTTATGCAAATCATTAATCGATGGATCTCTCGAAAGGCAGTTGAAGCTCTTTTTAAAGTTTTCCAGAATTCCGAGGATTCTTGTCTTCTTTTGACGGACAAGCTTTTGATCGTTCAATGGAACAAAGCCTGGTCCAAATGGTTTTCCCACTCAAAAATCGATCTCTCATTTTCTTGTTTTTTCAAAGCAACCTGTCAAAGAAAAATTAAAATCGCGACTGAGAATATGAAAGTCTATGAGCAAGCCTCACTTGAGCTTTGGCTTGCCGACGATACGAACAAAACACTCATGAATGTCTCGATCACGCGAACACTGAGTGGATTCATTGTTATTGCTCG
>JBGSSY010000301.1:0-10031 GCA_041736775.1 Bdellovibrionales bacterium
AACATCGCCAACGCCGAAACGCCCAACTATCACGCTAAAAAGTTAGATTTCGAAGCGGCCCTTTCATCGGCCATTGATCGAGAAGATTTGGGTAAAATGCATGTCGAACACAACGATCACTTTCTAATGGGTAAAGGATCCATTGGACGACTTAGGCCCGATGTCTATGACAACCCTGAAATTAATTACAATAATGATGGTAATACTGTGGATCTCGAAAAAGAGATGGCCAGCCAATTACAAAACTCGATCATGTATGATGCCGCTACACGTTTAATCAATAAAAAGTTAGCCGCTCTTAAATACTCAGCCACGGATGGAGGTCGATAATGGACTTTATGACGGGTCTTCGAGTCAGTAGCAGTGGGATGACGGCCCAACGTCACCGAATGAACGCTATTTCGAGTAACATTGCGAACATCAATACCACCCAGAGTCCCGAGGGCGGACCCTATCGACGCAAACAGGTTCAGCTTGAAGCGATGCCGGATGCAAAAAGTTTTGCCGATATGATGCTGACCAATCCCGATAAAAACGTCAATCGTGTTCAAGTGGTCGATGTGATTTCAGATCGTAGTGCTCCACTTCTTAAATATGAGCCAGACCATCCCGAAGCGGATGAAAACGGTTACGTTGCTTACCCCAATATCAATCTAATGGTCGAGATGGCTGATATGATTCAAGCCAATCGTTCCTATGATGCCAACGTTTCAGCATTGAATGCGACTAAAGACATGGCCCTAAAAGCACTGGAAATAGGTCGATAGCGTGATAAAAACTGACAGAACTATAGTAGAATAAATAAAAGTAAGGAGAGCCATGGACGGCTTAACGATTAGCACAGCAAAAGATTTGCTCGAAACAGGCAAAACCTACTCGCAGATATCCAAGCAACGGATTGCTCAAGAATCTATTGATCCAACGGCTAAATCTTTTGGTGACACTTTGACCGAAGCGGTTTCAAAAGTGAACGAAATGCAAAAAGAATCAGACATCAAAATGCAAAAGCTTGCAGCGGGTGAAACTTCAGATATTTCAGATGTTATGATTTCTGCTGAGAAAGCAGATATTGCCCTTAAATTGATGATGTCGGTTCGAAATAAAATGATTGATGCTTACCAAGAAATTATGAAGATGCAGGTTTAATTGTAGGGGGATGGTTTGCAGAACTTTTTAAAAACATTCATGGCGCAAATTTCGGATTTCTTTGGTGGCCTCACGCCCATCAAACGCGCTTCGCTGATGGCGAGCATCGGTATTGGTCTTGCGGCGATAGCGACCATTCTGATGATGTCAACCGGCAGTGATTATGCGCCACTCTTAACCAGCATTCCCCCTGAGCAAATGCCAACGGTGTTAAATACACTCAGAGCCAAAAATATTCCCCATCGGGTTGAAGATAATAGTGGAACTATTCTTGTACCAAAAACTTTTTTACATTCAACACAGATGGCGATTATGGCAGAAGTCGGTGCCGGTCGTATTGGACAAGTGGGCTTAGAGCTTTTTGATAAACAAGATTTTGGAACGACTTCTTACACCCAAAGAATAAACTATCAAAGAGCCTTGCAAGGTGAGCTTTCACGAGCGATTAGTAGTCTTGATGCTGTCAATAGAACAAAAGTGATCTTAGCCCTTCCTAAAAAGAAGGTTTTTTTAGATGATGGTTCCAAAGCTTCAGCTTCTGTCATTCTTGAGTTGCACCCCGGTCATCAACTGAACGAAGAGCAAGTTCGAGGAATTACCTATCTCGTTGCCAATGCGGTCGAAGATATGGAGCCCGGAAATGTATCGGTGGTTGATTCGCGCGGAAAAGTTCTCTCAAAAAAATATGAACCAGGTATGGAAGGTTCTGCTCATCTCATGGACATTAAACAGAAAGTGGATTCCCATCTTGAAGAAAGAGTGGAATCAATCTTAGCTCGGGTCGTTGGCGAGGGTAAAGTGATTGCCCGTGTGAACACTCTGCTCAATCCACAACAAATCTCAATGGTTTCTGAAGAAGTTGATCCAGACAGAACGGCGATTCGAAGTATACAAACGGAAGAGGAGTCCTCTAACGGGAACCGCAGTAATCCCACCGGAGTTCCTGGAGCAAGAGCGAATTTACCCGGCGCCGATGAAGCTGGTCGAGTGAATTTTAATCAAGAGGTTCAAAGAGAAGTTAAAACCACTAACTATGCTGTTCCTAAAATTGTGAAAAACATTGTGGAATCCGCAGGCACGATCAAAAAAATCACTGTGGCTGTCATGGTCGATGGAGTTTGGCAAAACGTCACTGCGGCTGACGGAAAAACCACTCGTCAGTGGGCCCCCCGCAATGAAGAAGATTTACAACGATTTGAGACCTTAGTTAAAAACGTCATTGGATTTGATGGATCACGTGGTGATTCGATCAGTATGGAAACTTTTCAGTTTCAAGAAGAAGATTTTGTTGAAGCTGATAAAGTTGTTAAAACCATTCACCGCGAAAAACTTCTTCGCTTTTTAGCCAGTTGGGCCTTAGCAGGCTTTGGCCTGATCCTTATTTTCTTTGTCTTAGTTAAACCTTTTGTTCGCTGGGTGACTGATAGTTTCCATGATTCAATTGATGATATGCTTCCTAAGACAATTGAAGAGCTTGAAGAGCTTCATGGTGTTGATTCAGCCCTTCCAGGTATGTCGTCGGCTATGCCGATCCTCGAAGAACCGGTCGATCCAGAAAAAGCAGAATCTGAAATTTTACGAGAAAGAATCATGGCCATTATGGAAGAAGATGAAGAGAAAGCCTCGGGTGCCTTTAGTCTTTGGTTAGTAAGGAGAGATTTCTAATGACTGGTAATCAAAATGCAATCAAGCTCCGCAAGGTCGAAGATATCAACTACGATAAATTACGTGGTTTTGAAAAAGCAGCTATTCTTGTCAATTATTTGGGGCCGGTGGCTTCAAAAAAACTCCTCCGAAAAATGGATGATGCTGATATCCGAAAACTTATTACTTTTATGCAAAAACTCAGAATCGTTCCCATTGAAGTGACAAAAAGAGTGCTTGAAGAGTTTTATGATTTAATCAGTGAATCTCAAGATTATATTTTTTCCGACAAGTCGGCCTCTAAAGACACCATTGTCGATGCTTTAGGTGAGGAAAGAGCACGCAGTATTCTGGGTCACCTCAATGCAGTGACCAATTCAGCTCGAACCCTTGAAAGTTTAGAATTAGTTGATGCCAAGTCATTAGCGAACTTTTTAATCAACGAACATCCACAAACCGTTTCTGTTATTCTCGCTCACCTTGAGCCTGAGAAAAAGGGGGAAGTTCTTAAAAGACTTCCAGAGACCTTGCAGGCTGAAGTGGTCTTAAGAATGGCCAATCTTGATCATGTGGCTCCTGAGCTCATTTCAGAAGTGGATCGAGTTCTAAAAGATGAATTAGCCAATATTGGAACAGTTGAGCAGTCACAATTGGGTGGAGTTCAAACGGTGGCAGAAATGCTTAACGTTATGGATAAAAACGCCGAGAAAGCGATCATGTCTCGAGTTGAAGAGAAAGATCCTCTTCTTGCCGAAGAAATTCGAAAACTCATGTTCATCTTTGATGACATTGTTAAAATTGATGATCGAGGTATTCAAGCTCTCCTCAAAGAAATTTCAAATGATAAACTTCTTTTAGCTCTGAAAACGGCTAATCAAGAAATTAGAGAAAAAATTATGAAAAATATCTCTAAACGTGCGGCTGATCTTTTGACCGACGATCTCGCCACCATGGGTCCAGCTCGTGTGTCAGATGTTGAAGCAGCACAAATGGAAATTGTGAATACGGCTCGACGACTAGAAACTGAAGGTAAAATCATAATCGCTCGTGGTGGTGCTGAAGATGCCCTTGTCTAGAAATATTATTTTAAAAGACAATGCTGAGCGGCTCGCCACCAGCTACGAACCTAAATCGATTGATTTAGTGATTTCCGAACATGCGCGAAAATATGTAAGCCAACAAAAAGAAGGTTCAGATTTTAGAATCGATAAAATTGTGGGCGATTATACCGGTATTGGTGAATTAGAAAAAGAGTCCCAACAAAAAGAAATTGCACATCAAGCCCTTGAACTCACCAAAGAAATTCAAGAGCAAGCGTATAACGAGGCTTACAATTTGGGACTTCTTGAGGGCCAAGAGAAGGCTTATCTCGAAGAAAAAGCTCGAATTGAAAAAGAGCTCTCCCATATCCAAACCCTTATTTATGAGATTAAAAACATTAAAACAAAAATGATGAGTGATAATGAAAAACAAATCGTCAAACTTTGCTTTTATTTAGCGAAGAGATTGTTCATGAAAGAGATTGACACTCAAGAAGAGTACATTGCTGTTGTCATTCGAAGAACGCTCGAAATGGTGCAAAGTGATGAAGAGATCAATATCCGAATCTCTCAAGCTGATAAAGTATGGATTGATTCTTATAAAGAGACTCTTTTTAAAGAACTCAACTTGGATGCGAGCACTCGTATCGAAGAGGACCAAAAAATTTCAAGGGGCGGTGTTGTGATTGAAACCAATCACGGTGTTATTGACGCTTCCGTTGAACAAAGACTGCAAAAGTTAGAACAAATTATCAGCGAAGAGATATAAACGTGTTATGACGGCCGTTAACTTCGAAAAGTATATTGAAAGTATTGAAAAGCGAGTGTTGGTCAAAGACATCGGCAAGGTGACTGATGTCGTTGGCCAATTGATTGAAGGTTTTTTACCAGGAGCAAAACTGGGAAGCACCTGCGAAATTGCGTCTCCAGGGCGTAAACCCATCATTGCTGAAGTCATCGGTTTTCAAGATAAAAAAGTTCTGATGATGCCACTCACTGAAATGTCATCGATCGGTTTCGGAAGTCGAATTGAACTTCTCAGAACCAGCGCCAGCGTTCGAGTGGGTGAGGCTTTACTCGGTCGAGTCATTAATGGCTTAGGTGAGCCGATTGACAATAAAGGCCCCCTTCCACTTTTGGCGGAAGCTCCACTTTATATTTCTACTTGTAATCCCATGCTTCGAAAACCGATTCGAGAACCCCTTGATCTTGGCATTAAAACCATTAACGCATTTACCACTGTTGGCCGTGGTCAACGAGTTGGAATCATGGCGGGTTCAGGTGTTGGTAAATCAGTTCTTATGGGAATGATTGCCCGTTCCACCGAATCAGATATCAATGTTATTGCCTTAATCGGTGAACGCGGTCGAGAAGTGAGAGACTTTATCGAAGATGTCCTTGGTGAAGAAGGGCTCAAAAAATCAGTTATTATTGCAGTGACCAGCGATCAAAGCCCCCTGATCCGTATGCGTGGCGCGTTTGTGGCCACTGCGATCAGCGAGTATTTTTCATTAAAAGGTGAAAATGTTTTGTTGATGATGGATTCGCTCACTCGCTTTGCCATGGCTCAAAGAGAAATTGGATTAAGCGCTGGAGAGCCTGTCACCACTAAAGGATATACTCCCAGTGTTTTTTCACTTCTCCCCAAGCTGGTAGAAAGAGCCGGTTCTTTTGATCACGGCGGTTCAATCACTGGGCTTTATACAGTTCTTGTCGAAGGAGATGACATGGACGATCCCATCGCTGATGCTGTTCGCTCTATTGTCGATGGTCACATCGTTTTAGATCGTAAGATTGCACAAAGAGGCCAGTTCCCGGCTATTGATGTTTTACAAAGTGCTTCCCGTGTGATGAACCAAATTGTTGATCCTGAACATGTCGGGCTGGCTCAGATTGCAAGAGCGAATATGGCTCTTTATCGAGAGAACGAAGATCTTATTCGTATCGGAGCCTACCAAGTCGGTAGCAATGAAGATTTGGATCTTGCGATCGAGATCAACCGTTCAATGAATTCATTTTTGAAACAAGAAGTCACTCATAGTTTTAATATGGCTCAAACTCAAAATTTATTAAGAAAAGCGGTTTTAAGACATGAAGAAGTTTAAATATCGTCTCAATTCCTATTTAAAGTTTTTAAACATGAAGAGAGATAATGCCCAAAAAGAACTGAGTCGAGCGGAAGCTTATAAAAATAGTTTAATCAAAAAGTACCATTGGATGGAGAACGAAATGAAAAAAAGTTTTGAGAATAATAGCCAGTTCGGAAAAAATAATATGAATATTCATTTGGTTGAAGATAACAATCAATTCATTCAACTTCTCAAAACTCAAATGCAAGATCTCTCTGGACAAATTGCGCTGGCCGAGCGTGCTTTTGCTGAAAAACATAAAAAATTAATAGATCTTCAGGTTGAGGTTAAAAAAATCGAACACAATAAAGAAATGAAAGAGCTTGAACATAAGACAGAGCTTAAAAAGAAACTCCAAAAGCAAATGGATAATATCAATGCAATACGCCTTGGGAGATTATGATGCAAAATCCTTACTCGAAATATCAAAATAACCAGGCCCCTCCAAAAAAACCAAAAGCTCAGGTTCCATTATCTGTTGAGAGACATAAAAAACCGATGTCAAAACCGAAGATTAAAAAAGTCAGTTCCAAAGGAATTCAGGGAAGTTTGCAGTTAATCACCGTCAGTTTTTTGGGATTGGCCCTTTCTTTCTATATTTTATTTTATACCGATGAGTTTCTCTCCCAACTGAATCGAATTGAGTTGAGCTTTTCAACCAGCCACGCCCAAGACGGGGCAAAAAATTCTTCACTCCCGATTAAAAAGGGGCAAGAAATATCAACTCTTCCAGTCGGTGGAGTTTCTGGACTGAGTGCGGATGTCGATGAATTGACGATGAAAAACTCGAGTGTTTATAAGGCCTTAAAAGACAAACAAGGTGCTCTCGAGAAAAAAGAAAGGGATTTGGCCCGCTTGGAAGAGGACTTGCAACTCCAAAGGGTTGAGATTGAGAAGCAATTGCTTGAACTCAAAGAGATGAGAAGAACAATATCTTCCAAACTCGATTCAAAAGTGATTGCGGATCAAGAGAGTGTAGACAAGTTAGTAGGAGTTTACTCAAATATGAAACCACAAAATGCCGCCACCATTATTTCACAACTGGATGAGCAGCTTGCGGTAAAAGTCTTGGGTAAAATGAAGCCACAGAATGCCGCGGCCGTCCTTAACTTTATGGAGCCACAAAAAGCTCAAACACTTTCTGAAAAATACGCTGGATTAAAAAGATAGGAGAATCATTTGCTGATTCAAAGTGGTAAAGCAGCATTACGACCCAATCTGACTTCTCAAAAGCCAGATCGTGAAAAAGAGACGACCTCTTTTGATAATCTTCTTGAATCTTCTCGTGCCAACAAGAAGACCGAGAAAAACCTTATCGCTCGTGCTCCCAAAAAAGAAAAACCCAGTGAAACTTCAAGTTACGACAATCCTTCTGATCCGTCGGTTCGAAACGAAAAAAAATTCAATGAAGCTCGTCAACAAGACTTATTAAAAAAACAAAACCTTGAGCGAAATTTAAAACAGAGTGATGAAAATTCACAAAAATTGGCCATAAAACAAGATAAAAATCAGAATGCAGAACAAAAATCTGTTGCAGCGATTGCTTCTACAGAAATTGATCCTTTATTGATCGAAGAACAAAAAGCAGGTGTGAATTCGGAAAATCCTCTTTTAAATAAGAGTTTATTAGAAGAGGAAGGGAAATTGCCCCTCTCGACAAATTTATCGGAGAACCTCAGCAAAACTTTAGAGAAAAAAGGTCTAGAAGATAAAGGTCTTCTCGAATTGGGAGAAGAATTTCAAATGCTTCCTCCGGCTGAGATGAAGGGTTTGAATGGTCAACTCCAGCAACCTAAGATTATGCCTGATGCAAAACTCACAGGTTCAAAAATGAACTCTTTGAACTCAACAGCCGTTAATGATCTTCTTAATATTGATAACCAAGGGTCAGCAAAAGTTCAGTTGGCAGGTGATTTTGATTCATCTTCTTTCGAAGAAGAAGGTTCAAATCTTAAATCCACTGAAAATATCTATTTTGATCAAGATTTGTCACAGGGTCTTCAAGAAGTGAATAACTTCGAAACACCACTCGTTCAAGCCATGGGTAAAGACAATTCAGAAGCGATTGAAAACATGCAGTCCATTGTTCAACAAGCGAGAACCTTTGTTGATGAGGGCGGCGGTAGTATGGAGATCCACCTTCAACCTGAAGGCATGGGGAAAGTTCATTTAAAAGTCGCTGTTGAAGACGGTCATGTCAGTGTTCAAATGCTCACTGACAATGCTGTTGCTAAAAGAGCCCTTGAAGAGAGTCTCTTTGAAATCCGCAACTCTCTTGAAGGTCATAAACTTCTTGTCGATACTTTAAAAGTTGAAATGAGCCAAGATTATCAAAAAGATTTTTCAGATTTTAATCGAAATATGCAAGAGCAAGCCAATCGTGATTTTGCAGAGCAATTTTTAGGACAATTCAGAGAAGAGCGAGATCAAAAGATGGGCGGTCTTCTGGATGGATTTAGAAACTATCAAAGAAATGCTCGCGAGCCCGATATGATTCTTAATGAAAGAAACCCTTATGTTGAAAAAGGTAAGGGACAAACCATCAATTTGGTGGCGTAAAGGATAAAGACGATGAATGTACCAATTGGATCAAATTCAGTGCCACAAAGAAACTTAAATGTTCGTGAGGTGGGTTCAAAAACTCAAACCACAGACCCGCTCGCAATGAAAAAAGAGTTTGGTGATAAATCTCTAAGCCAAGTCCTCAACGAAGTGGCGGATCCCAATTTTAAAGCCAATAAAAGACAAGTGAACGGCGTTGGTAATCCAGAAATGGGTAAAGATGCTTTTTTCAAACTCATGCTGACTCAATTGAAACAACAGGATCCGACCAATCCTCTGAAAAGTCATGAGATGGCGGCCCAGCTGGCTCAGTTCTCATCTGTCGAGCAACTTTCAAACATGAATGAAACGCTGACAAAAATGAGCCAAGGTGGAAATGAGCAGGGAAAATATGATGTATTGAACCTGATTGGTAAAACTGTCAGCGGTGATTCAAGTCAAATTGATCGTCTCAAGGGTGATAAAGATCACGCCATTGAATTCAATTTACCAAAAGCGGCTGACAATGCAGTTGTGCAAATAAAAGACGACAAGGGACAAGTGATTAAAAAATATGAACTTAAGGATCTTAAAGAAGGCAAAAACCAAGTGGTTTGGAACGGTCTTCATAATGATGGAAAAGAAGCTCGTGTGGGTCATTACATGGTGGACGTATCCGCGACTTCTCAAGGACAAAAAGTAGTAGCCGATACTAAGTTTTCTGGGCCGGTCGATGGAGTGCAATTCACTTCTAAGGGCCCGGTTCTTATGGTGGATGGTAAATCGCTTAATCTTAAAGACGTTAAGAAGATTGAAGTGGCTAAAGAACCCACCCAAGCTTCTCTTAAGAATGTGATTAATCAAAATTCAATTGTTTCAACGGGAGCCATTGAAGATCAAGGACTCAAACCCAATTTAGACACAGCTAAAATGGATGAGAGTTTAAGAATGCAACTTAACGGTCAAGCGGGCGTTAAAAAACAACAAGTCAATTAAGTTTAAAAGTTAAAAAAATAAATGTTTTAAAAAATTGAAGACGGGGGAAAAATGGCAGTTTTAACATCAATGTATTCCAGTGTTACGGGTCTAAAAAGCCATGGTCAGGCTCTGAGTGTGACCGCAGATAACATTGCCAACGCATCGACCAATGGTTTCAAATCCAGTCGTGCAGAGTTTCAAGATATCCTTTCAAGAAGTTTAAAAGGAGCCCATGGTGGAAATCAAATTGGTCGTGGTGCTCAGTTGGGTGCCGTTAATCCAATCCTTGTACAAGGTAACATTGATAACACCGAGCGTGTCACAGATTTAGCGATCAGTGGTGATGGTTACTTTATCGTCGACGGATATGATGGTCGTGCATACAGTCGAAATGGTGAATTCCATTTTGATAAAGAAGGCTACCTCGTGACCAGTGATAATTATCGGGTCAAAGGTTTTGAAGCCGATCCGACTGGAGAAATTACCAATAAACTTGAAGACATTCGACTTCCCAGTGCCCTTGTACAAGCCAAACCCTCTAAAACCGTGCGCT
>JBGSSY010000313.1:0-14288 GCA_041736775.1 Bdellovibrionales bacterium
GGAGAATGTGGTCATGAATGGATTAAAGAAACAGGGGCCTCTAAAACTTCAGATGAAAAAAAAGAAGATGAAGGTGTGCGTGATTCCAATGGAGTTCTCTTGGCCAGTGGTGATTCTGTGATTGTAATCAAAGATTTAAAAATTAAGGGAGCCTCTTCGGTGGTTAAAGGTGGTACCAAAGTACGCAATATTCGTCTAACAGATGAAGTGGATGGTCACAATATTGCCTGTAAAATTGAAGGTATTGGTTCGATTAATTTAAAATCAGAATTTGTGAGAAAAGCTTAAGACAATAAAATCATCGGCTTCTCTGAAAAACTTCAGAGATTGTTTTTACCGAATTTTTGTTTTTTTTAAGGCCTTCAATAAAAAGTCTAAAATCAGTGCTCGAATAATTCAAATCCCCTTTATCGGGTTGATCCAAATAATGAAACATAAAGATGGCCCAGTCACCATTTTCAATAGCTTTAAGTGCCATTTCTTTAAGTTGAGTTGGGCTCAACTGGGGAGTGACGTTAATGGCCCTCATTTTGAGTGGGTCAGCAGGCGGTAGGCTTTCAAATCCACCCCCAGCAAGACGAGCTGTGCTAAAGAGATTTTTGATCTCTTCTAAAGTTTCTTTATCAAATTGACCGAGGGGATAGGCAAAATGTTGAGCCGAAAATCTTGATCCTATTTTTTGAATCTGTTCAAAAATATTTTTAAGTGATTGGCTTTTTTCATTTTTTTTAAGAGAGGGGATCGGTGTTTCAAAGTGGCTGGAAATATCCCATCCCAGTTTCTTCATGTCGTTAATTTGTTGACTTGTTAAATAGGAACTTTGATCAATAGCTGAAGGTATTAGATAAGCCGTTCCTGAATACCCTTGTTTTTTCATTATCTCAGCAGCGAAATATTGAGAACTGTAGCCGTCATCAAAAGTGATCGAAACAAAACCCTTGCTGGGTTGGCGAGGGATCCAACTCATATTCAATATTTTAATATTCAGTGGGCCTTGATTTTGAGCATTTATAAAAATTTCCACTTCATCAATCTCAAGGGAACTTGAGTCACCGTTTTCTTGAAGCTTGAGAGACGAAAAAGGGAGAGAAAGTTGTGAGGGTAGGTCGTCTTGCAAAAAATTATTTGATTTTTCTCCATAAAGTGGAAGGACATAAGTCGCTCTGAGAAGGCCATTCTTATTCAATCGAATTTCAAGACCAACCAGTGACTGGGTTCCTGAAAGGATCAAATCCAATAGCAGAGTTTCGTTTTTTAAATTTCCTATTTCAGGCTTTTTTTGAATTCTTATCAGAGTGGGAGAGTCAGCACTGGCTAATTTAAAATCGCAGGATGAATGCGTTTTCACATTCCCCCAGGGACTCTGACAGGTTAAAGAATGAGTCGGAGTAGGCTTTGTACAGCCCAAGAGATTAAATAATAGATAAGAGAATGTAAAAAATAATAATAGGGACGCTTTTTTGAGAGGATGCAATTTTTCTAAAGGCTGTATTTTCATTTTAGTTGTTAGTGATACTCGTTAGATAACCAGGTTGGCTACAATAACCAGGCTTTGAAAGAAGAGTATTCTCAATATATTGCACCCGATCCTTTAAAACACTTAAATAAAAGACTTGTTTTTTTTCAGTCAGAAATGAACCAAAGCTGTATTTATTTTCATTAATGTTAAAAGAGTCCATGGGAATTTTATTTTGAGTGAGTTGTAATTCTATCTCTTTCATTCTGGCTTGAGCCTCTTCTCTCAGTTTGACTGTTCCCTCTGCCTTTTTGTTCTTACCTTGGTAAAGAAGAGTTTTATGTTTGAGATACAAATCAACCTGTTTGGATTTGAGTTGATCTATCTCATTGAGAAGAATTTGGTTCGAACTTTGGTTAAGTTCAAGAAATTCATTAAAGAGTTGGGTAGCTCCTTGATTTCCTACATTGTAGGAGAGGGTCACCAAGAGATCTTTAAGAGATTGGATTTGATCTTCTGTCCAGCTGATTTGAGTGAGTTTTTGAACCTTGTTGATAATTTTATTACTACTAAAATATTGATTGATGTAGTTCACATTTTTTTTATGGAGAAAAGTGAGATAGAGTAAATTTTTAACAGGATTCATGGGTAAGGCCGTTAACGAACAAGTGTAACTTTTAGTGTTTTCTGATTTTGCAATATCAACAACAAGTTTTGCGATTCTTTTGCAAGACTCCTTAGAACTTGTTGTTACTTCATTTAAGCCCAAGTCCCAAACTGCATTAACGTCTTTTATGGCCACCGGTGTGATTTGACCCAATCCAATATCGTCATTGGTTAAGGAAACTGAATTAATATGAAATCCGCTTTCAACTGCCGTCACCGGAAATAGGGTTTTCGGGTTTAAATCTAGGCAAGTGAGAACATCATTGTAACTATTCTGAATTGTACTCAAATATTTTTCAGTTTGGCAGGGGGGCGTGTGCAATCGTTTGGGGTTACTTTGGTTTTCTTCGGTGCAATAAGTATAGTGACCAACTTCTGGAAGCTTTTTAACTTTTCTTTCTTCTTTCACCATAAGAGTCCAACTGTAAAAGGTATCCATGGCTGCAGAAAGGCATTCAACCGGCAATTCATTTTTACTCAGTGAGCGCGGTGAATTGATAAATGAGGGCAAAGCGGTGAGCGCAGTTTCTAAAGAATTATCACAGGTTTGTGCAAAGCTTTGGGAGTTACCACTCAAAAGAAAAGCAATGATCAGTGAACTGATTTTTTTCATTGGAAAGCCTCAAACACTTCGTTTACGGGATGGACAGGTGTATTTTTTTTAGCAATCTCCTGACACAATTTTGTAAACTCCTTAAAGGTATAGGCGAGGGGGTCAGTGGTTGAAGGCTCATCAGTAAATTTATGGAACATAAGGATGAGCCATTCATTATTTTCGATCGCCTTGTCTATCCTTTGCGCCAGGGCTTTTGCGGTGATGTCAGGGGTGACATTAAAAGTTTTAAGCATAAGCCAATCGGCTGGAGGTAAGGTTTCGCTTCCGCCACCCGCCGTTCGTGCCGTGAAAAAGAGCTCTTGAGTTGCTGCCAGTGTTTTTAAACGACTTTGTTTGCCGAGGGGATAGGCGAAATGAAGAATCTCTGATTCCATTCCCAGTTTTGCGAGAAACTCTTCAGTTTTAAACATTTCTTTTCGATACTCTTCAACCGACATTTCAGTGATTGGGATTTTATGATGAGAAGAAATACCCCATCCAAAATCTTTTTTGAGTGAAATCAGTTGGTCGGTGGTGAGGTAGGCCGGTTGATTGATTTCATTGGTCATGACGTAGGCTGTTCCGCGAAGTCCATACTGATTCATAATTTCTGCAGCTTTGTATTGTTCTTTGTATCCGTCATCGAAAGTCATAGAGATGACGGCTTTTGAAAGGGATTTTTTAATTTCAAAATTCTTAAGATCGACTTTAAAAGTTTCGCTGTTGATTTTTCGACCTTGTATGTAAAAACCAATTTTTTTAATTTTTGCTTTATTTGGTTTACCGGTTACACGAGCTTCACCGAGACTCAGAGTATAATTGGCCCAAGTATCGGGTTGAATAATATTAAAGTCAGGATCAGAAAAGAAAGGAATGGGAATACTATAATAATTTTTAAATTGATCGTCAGAACTGAGACGTAACTCAATTCCTCCCCAGTTTTCATATTTATTAATGCGAATTTGAAATTGAACAAAACGGCTCGTTAAATCAACTTCAGAACTAAAAGCGATATCAATATAAGAGGGAGTATCATCCTCTGCAGTAGTTAGGCTGTAAAAGAAGTCGCCATTATCCTCTTGCTCCGTTGACATTTGGCCACTCCAAAGACTCATCACTGAGGAAGGTGTGTAAGAAAAGGAAGTGAATGAATAGAGAAGTAACGGGAGAACAATCAACCAATGCAAAGGGGCTAAATTCACAGGGACCTCACTCAATGAATGGTGAATATCCAGTAAATACTGCCGCGTGTCAATTGAGTGTGTCAAAATTACAAAATATTTTCAAACCTTATAAAATCTTCCAAAAAAATGAAAGGCCTTTAACATTGCGGCGGGTCATTGTAAATATAACCCACTTAATTTGGATTTGAAAATCATCCGAGGTCTTGATGAGTGTTCACAATGAAATTCAGTCTCCCACTAAAGACCTTAAAAAGGATGAAAACCTCCTTGCGGACAAGGCCCTATTTGATCAGAAAGTGGTGGGCGTATTTATTGTTATTTTTGTTCTCAACCTGATCGTGTTCTCAAATTCACTCTCTGACCAGTTTTGGTCATCAACCCTTAATCAAATCCTTTATTTCTACTTCTCTGTCAGTCTCTTTCGTTTTTTCTTTCACTCTTTTGGTTTTTTCTTTGGCTTCTTGGGATCAAGCCGCCGAACTCTGAAAAGCGTTGAAGAAAAACTTGAACCTCATGTGTCCATTCTAATTCCCGCATACAACGAAGAAAAAACCATTGGTCAGGTTCTACAAAGTTTTAATCGATTCAATTACTCGAATTTTGAAGTTCTAGTTATTGATGACGGCAGTAAAGATAAAACCTATGAAAATGCTCTTTCCTTTTCTTACTCTTCACCCTACCCCCTCAGAGTGTTCTCAAAACTCAATGGTGGAAAGTCTTCGGCTCTCAACCGAGGCATCGAAGAGTCCTTAGGCGAGTTTATTATTTGTATGGATGCAGACTCGACACTATCGATTGAAAATCTCTCCCAAATCCTTGACTCTTTTTATGCCGATGAAAAATTGGGAGCTTTGGCCGGAGTGGTTAAAGTCTCTGAGAATAAAAGTTTACTTTCGCAATTTCAAAACCTCGATTACTTAGTGGGACATTTTCAAAGAAAAACTCTCTCCCTGATGGGAAAAGTTTCTGTGATCCCTGGTCCCATTGGTCTTTTTCGTAAAGCCGCTCTTCTCAGTGTCAACGGCTATGAAAGAGAAAATAACACTTTTGCCGAAGATGCAGAGCTAACCCTTCGATTAGTTTCACAGGGATGGAAGGTAAGGTGTAGCGACGCTCTTATGGCCTACACCGAAGGGCCACAGAATATTCAGGACCTTATTCGACAACGCTATCGATGGTCTCGAGGAATATACCAAGCCCTCTTTAAAAATTTTAAGAAACTCCTTTATTCCTCAGAGGACCAAAATATAGTGGTGCTGATTTATCTCATGTGGGAGCAAATTATTAATCCCATTCTTGATTTTTCAATTCTATTTTTAATTACTCTCTACTTTGTATTTGGCGGCCGCTTTGAAGTCTCCTTGGTTTTTATCCTTGCTCTTTTTGTGATCGATACGGTCATTGCCTATTTGGCTACAATTCAAGAGAAGAAAAGAATGAAATGGCTTTTTGTTTCTTTTATATCTCGGCTGAGTTACGCCAATATTCTTTTGGTTTGGAAGATACTAGCCCTTTACGATGAAGTTAAAAATAAATCGATGTTTTGGGACAGCCTCGAGCGTCGTGGACAAATCAGAGTTGAGCCTGAGGGGAACTTATTATGATTCTCTTCATCCTTTCTCAGATTTTTGGACTTTTTCTTTTTATGGGCTTTAATTTTGGTCTGTTTTTTTATATGCGCTACAAAAAAAGCCAGCTCAACAAGATACCCCAGCAACCGATTATTGAATGGAGATTTAGAATGCTCTATTTCTTTCTTGTTCTTTTTTGTGTCGTAGGTTTAACCCATAGAATATACACTTTTTATTATGAGTGGGATTATCAAAACAATTTTTCAAGTCGAGAATCAAGTCAGATCTCGAGCCCTTATATTGAGACGCTCTAAGGTTCAAGCTTCAGTGAAAACCATTTCTTAAGGCTTCTAATGTTTTGAGGTGGTTGATAATATAACCCTGTTTAAATATTTTCTTTTCGTTGGGCATATAACGCCAAATTTGAATATTGTTTATCTGTTCTTTACTCGCTAAGAAAAAACTTTCTAGATAAAGACTTTGATGAGCTAAATTCTCTTTATGATCCATAGGCCAGACCCACTCAAAAGGTTTTTCAAAACCGTTCTCGGCAATGGGAGCCCCAACCTCATTGATAAAAATGGGTTTTTTCCATTTTTTGAGTGGTGTCAGGATCTCCTCGAGTTTTTTCTGGTGAAGAAGACTAAAAGCTTGGGAGTCGACCTTTCCTTGACTCATGGGATGATAATAATCAATTCCGATAAAATCCAGTTCCTCCCAGAATGGGACCCACAAAGCTTCGACAGTCGAATAGCTTGAATAATTGCTATTGGCTCCGTAGGTCAGTTGGCCCGAGTAGACTTGTCGGACTGCTGAGATCAGAGAGAGCCATTGGGATCTAAATTGGGGTTGGGTCAGTTTTTCATACTCCGCACCAAGAATAAGAAGATCTAAATCAATACGTTCAGACTCTTGAGCTATTGAAACAAGTTGCTTTTGCAGCTCTTCAAAAGCTTTGGTCTTGTCTTTAGGATCCCAGTAGGCTCTCCAGTCTCCGGATAGTAAATCAACATAAACTCTCAATGAAGTTTTATAACCTTCTTGTTTCCCTTGTTTTAAAATTTTAAAAATATTCTTTTTTGAAGGAGAGTCATTTGAATCACAATCAATGTTGTGAGATTCTTTATTGAGGGTGTGACAAGTCATAAGAAGTGAAATTGTATTGAGATTGAGTTCTTTGAGTAAATTTTTATAACTCAAAATGGAGTCCTCTGAATAGGCCGATACACCATATTCTGTCATGACAACAGAGTTGAGATTTGTTTGAAAATGGCTGCAGCTGTTGAGGGCAATAAAGAAAAAATAAACAATAAAAAGGGAATTTTTCACCAAATTTTATTCCAATTTAAACCAAAAGAGTCGTTAAACCAGATCCGTCCATTTTGTGTGGACTCATTTCTTTCGTAAAAAGCAACGATTGTCGATTGATTACGGTTTCCCCACTGCAATCCCGTCCTGCCAAAAAAACCAGATCCTGAGCTGAAATCATCCTCTTTAAAAAAATTATAACTTCCACCTAAAAAAGCACTGAATTTCTCGCTGAGGCTGTAATTAACATCCATTCGCGGTCCCCAAGATCTAAAAAAACGGGGAGACCAGTAACTGGTGGATCGACTCTGAAATGATAAAGTTTCTGAGCCTAAACCAAAGAGCAACCAATGAGGGTGCCTCAAGAAGGCGTACATAAGTTGCAGATCATTTTTGCTGGACTGATTTTGATCAGAAAAAAACTGGGCACGACTTCTTAATGAAAGATCTAGTTTTTCTAAAAATCGGTAAAGAAGTCGACCATCAAACTGAGTTCCGTAAAAGGAATCGGCAGTTCCGCCCAATGGAATTGTGGATTGAAAGAGAAAACCTCGATCTGCAGTTACATCTAAAAACAATTGGTTGCGAAAGTTTTTTTTCAAATCAAATTTAGCTCGCAGCTGATTAAGGTCGTTGTTGTTGAATACGTTCAAGTGATAATAGCCCAATTGATAGCTGAGCCGAAGATCTACTCCAACATTATGGGTGAATTGGGGAGCCACCAAGGTATTATTAAAACTCAAACGAGGCCCCGTGATTTCTTGTTGCTGCACCTCTAGACCGTAAGAGGGTTGACTAAGATTTTGATCACTGTAAGGCCAGTTAATATCAGAAAGTTCAGACTCGAAGTTTAATTGAAAAAAGTTGACTCGAATATTATCTGAAGTCTTACTTCTTTGCCCCGAGAAAAAAGTGGCTTGATTGCTCCATGCCTTAGTTAAAGGCGATAGAATTATAACTAAAAAAAGTAAGAACTTCATAGGAATTCAACAATAACATAAAGCGGGAATGAAGTAATAAAAAAGTTAGTGAGTGAGCTTGCTCGTGCTGAGATTTCTAGTGGCTGTTGTTTTATAACTCAGCCATTGTTCACTCATTGAATAAAGACAAAGAAGTGAGATGGAGTCAGAATAATAATTTGTCTTTTTCGAGCGAATGAGGTCCCAACCACGATTGACAAAATTCTGGTATTTACTGTCCACAGTCGCTGCTGCAATGATAGGTGCTGCAAAAGCGGCATCAAAATAGTTTCCAATCACAGCGCCGTTGAGGCGATAACCCCCTTTTAAATTTTGAGCATTTTGTTTGGAAGTTTGATAAAAAAACTGGACCATATTTTCTAGAATGGCCTTGATAACAGGATCTTCAGTTTCTGCATAATCAATAATAAAGCGCATCGGCACTCGAGCCGCATTATAATAGTAGTCTCCGTCATAGGGGCCTTCTAGAGTATGGGGTGAGGCGGGTTTGTTCGTTCGACCAGAGATAAAATCGGGCAATAGTCCTGTGATTGGGCTATGGTTTTTTTGAAAAGATTGAGAGATTGAGTAGAGTTTATTCCTCACCTTAAGGAACTCGGTCTTCTTTGTGAAATGGTAAAAAGCTCTTAAGTGACCACCCATCCAATCTGAAGGACGACTGATTTCACTCCATGAACTGTTCCACCAATCACCCAACATTATTTTTGAATTTGTGCGATTGATATTTTTGCGTAAGAGATCATTGATGAGAAGTTCGGCCTGTCGACGATAATTCACTTTTCCACTTGAACCCCAAACCTGATCAGCAAGTAGTAGAGAATAGGCAATATCAAAATCACCATCGGTTGCAGAAGCTGAACGGTGCTGGCTTTTTTCTGTGCGGTGAATCACCCAAGACATCAAATATCGACTTTGAGTACTGCGGTGTTTGTCGAACATATTAAAAAGCCCATCAAAATATTTTTGAGCCTGAGGGTCAAAAGAGTAAGCCATCACAGTGATTAACATTCCGTATCCCATGGCTTCGGATGTCGTTACGTGCCCTTCTGAACCCACATTATTCGGCCCAAACATTTCAACATAATATCCCCCACCAGGTGTCGTGCCGTTGGAGGGTTTGAGATATTGGCGAATCCAGTACTGGTAATAGCTTTTGAGCTGTTCTTGTTTTTTAGTCTTAGTTAAATGACTGGGCGGGTAGACTTTTGCCTGGATTGAAAGAGATATAAAAGTCAGCAGAACAAAAAAAACTCGATTAAATCTCATCGGAACCAGCCCTTTTGTGAAAAATGCTTGTTCTTTCTTAACGGCTTTCAGGGTTAAAATTTGAAGCTCGTTGTTTAAGAATCCTCCTCTTAGAAGAAGATTTATTTTTAAGACTTGGGTCGGGGCTAGGAATCATTGCTCTAAGGGGTTGATCCAAGATTCAATTTTAATTAGGATGGCGACATGAATCTCATTTTTATTTTAAGTCTCATAGTGAATACACCTTCATACTCATTGAATTACTTTCGTTGTGAAGAAACCAGTGATTGTGTTAAAGCTTATGGCGGGTGTGGGCGTTATCTTTCTCTCCATAAGCGCTATAAAGAACTCTATGAGGCTAAGGCTCATAAGGGCGATACAAAGTCTTTTTGCAGTCCTCTTTCAGAAAAAAATAAACAACTCAAGCTTTTGGGAGTGCCGACCTGCAAAAATCAAAAGTGTTTTTTAACTATTAAGGAATCTAAATGAAATTTCTATTTTTTGATACAGAGACCACCGGTCTTCCTCGTAATTTTAAAGCTCCCTATACGGACGTTAATAATTGGCCACGTATTGTGCAGTTGGCTTGGATACTTTCGGATGGTGAGCAAATTATTTCTCAGTCCAATAATATTATTAAAGTTGATTTTCCGATACCTGTGGAGTCGTCGCGAATTCATGGTATCACCAATGCAGTTAGCCTTGAAAAGGGACGCGAGATTGGTCCCGTACTTCTTGATTTTATTGAAGATGTTGAATCTTCCGATGTACTGATTTGCCATAACCTTAATTTTGATCTTACCGTGCTCCAAGCAGAACTTCTTCGCCTAAGTCTCAACCCTGAGCTCAAAAAGAAAATGTTTTGCACGATGAAGTCTTCGGTTGAGTATTGTAAGTTACCTGGCAATTATGGTTTTAAATGGCCGAAGCTCGAAGAACTTTATAAAATATGTTTTCAAGAAAACCTCGAGAATGCCCATGATGCCATGGTGGATGTCCAGGCCACTTACAGAATTTTTAATAAACTCCGTTTAGAAAATATTTTTCAAATTTAAAATAAAAAAAACCCTGCTTTCGGCAGGGTTTAAGGGAATGAAATAAGCTTTTTTAAATTATTGACCTAATCCGTAATTGACCACGGCTTCTGCAGCATTCTTTAAATTGAGAATTCCACCCGATACTGTTTCATCAGTGAGGTTTGGTCTTTTAGTCACAGTTTCCAAAATCATTCTTTTCATTTCAAGAGCAGCAGCTCCAGGATCAGTGATATAAAGATCAGCCAAAGTCTGAGAAGCAATACTGTTTAAGAATGCAACTGCACCTGCAACGTGAGGTGTAGCCATAGATGTTCCAGATAAACTCGCATATCTGTTGCCTGTATAGGTCGAAAGAATGTCTGTTCCAGGAGCAGCAAGGTCAATGCTGATTTTGCCATAAGCAGCTTGGTCACGCATACCATTGGGCTTGTTGTTTGTAACAGCGACGAGATAAGGGCTGTCACAACCGGTTGGTACATCTCCACGAACGTCAACATTGGAAGAGTTATTCATCGTTGCTGCAGCAGAAAGAATTCCAACTTTACCCATTTCGTTATAGATATCATTCCAAGCCGGGTAGTTTCCTGATTTGCAATCGGCAAAATCAATTCCAAAAGAAGAGTTTGTCGATACTATGTTTGCCCCTTTGGCTCCATTGGTTTCTAGCCAAAGTCTTTTTTGCTCGAGAACGTATTTATAAGCTGTTAATACGACTGAAGTGTTTCCAGATGAACCGGGAACATTCATGATTTTTACATCCCAGTTAATGCCGACAACACCAAGATTGTTGTTGCCACGGGCGCCGACTGTACCGGCAACATGAGTTCCATGGGAGTTGGTTTGTTGAGCCCCTGAATTGGAGTAACCATTCCAACCGTTCATGTCGTCAACATAACCATTTCCATCATCATCAATATTGTTACCGGCGATCTCACCCTGATTCACCCAAATATTATCGACGAGATCATTGTGAGAGATTTCAATTCCACCATCAACAACGGCGACGACGATATCGTTATTGAAAGCGTCTTTTCCGCCCGTTCCGTAAAGTGTCCAAGCGCTGAGGGCATCAATACCGAAATTTCCATTGGAAAGTTCTAATGACCATTGTTGACTTGAATCGGGATCGTTTGGTCCTTCGGCATTACGTGCAGTCACCTTATGATCGAGCTGAGCATAGATCACCTCAGGGTGTTTTTTAAGTTCCGCAAGAACTTGTTGTACATTCATAAGCGGATTCAACTGAAGAAGATGGATCTTCATATTTTCAATAATAGGGGTTTGAGACATTAAGGACCGACTGTAGCCCAGGCCCTCAACACCAATATTGGATTTTGTTTTTATGATAATATTTTGAATATCAGTGTTTCCATTTTGAGTTTGGCCAAAATTATCAAAACTGTTAGCCATTGTCTGACAAGAAAACACGAGTATTAGTGTTGCAATCATTGCTTTCATTCATTCCCCCAATTTTACGATCTCTTCATTGAAACCGTTTAGGCAACTCGACGTAAGTCGTAAAGTAACCAAGTAAAAATTGTTATATGGATATTTAAAACTGAATAGAGAAAAGAACTGCTCGACGCATTGTCCATTAACTTTTTTAATGTGACATCATCTGAAATAGCGATGATTTTTCTGTGGAAAAGTGATCTAAGTGCAATAAACGTTATTAAATGATTGTCAGAAAATGAAATAAAATGACAGAAAGTGAGTTTTTTTGACGAACTTTTTGACGACCCCAAAAAAAGCTCAATATGTGTTTCTTTATAGAACACTTCTTATACCTATCTGAGAAATTAATGTCTCTTGTTTCAGTATGAGCTTTTCAAATGCCGATAGAGACCATTAGGAGGCTCGTTTGTTGCGAAGTCTATATATAGTTATTTTATTCTCTAATCTGTTGATGGCAGTGGCCTGTGTTGGACCCACAACTCCTTTTGGGGCGCTTAATTACGAAGAGAATCAAAAACTGAGAAAACCAAGTCAAGTTGAAGAGACTTCTCCCATCTATAAGATAGCCTTTCATCCCAATCGACAAGTCTATCATGACAAAACTGATTTTTCTATTGAGGTCCAATCTGAGAAAGCAATACCAGATGACCTGCTTATCCAGGTTTTTCATAACAAACAAAATGTCACTGAGAGTTTTTTAAACTTAGCAAAAATCCACAACAGTCACGACCAAAAAACCAGAATTTTTATGATCTCTGATTTTAGATTAAAGGCTCTTGATCCTAATCTTATTTCAGTAAAACTGATACAAAAAGACAAATTGATGAGTATTGAAGACTATCAGAGTCCTAGTTGTTTAATGACAGAGAATAAGACCTATAGTCCCACAGGACATTTTAAACCGGCTCAATCCTACCTCAAGTTGATTGAAAAAGTCGCTCTTTCAGAAAAATCAAATCCGGCCTTGTTAGGAGCTGTTGTGACTCAGGAATCGGGTTTTAACCCGCAAGCTGTGAGTTGGGCGAAGGCCATTGGGTTGACCCAAGTCACTCCATTGGCAGAAGAGCAAATTTTAAAAAGTGTTGAAGATTGGCCTCGTTATCCAGGGATAAATACTTTGTCCTATTTGACTTTAAAATCAAAAATTGTCATGGGCGAAATCAGTAGTGATAAAGAATGGCGATTGGATCCAGAAAAGTCGCTTCGAGGCGGGCTTTCTTATTTACAGTATCTCCAAACCTACTGGGACCTTGAGCAAAATAAAAAACTCATTTCTCAACTCAAGGGTGATCCCGATCAAGTTCTGACCGATCTCATTCTTGCAAGTTATAATTCTGGTCCGGCACGTGTGCGACAAGCCGTGGCCACTAAAGGCAACGAGTGGAAACGTCATGAAAAACTCAAAGAAGCTCTAAGGTACTTAAGAAAAGTAAAAAGTTATTGTTACCACTATGCTAAAAAAGAGGTTAAAGATGATAGCGAGACCTAGTCAGTTTTATATCCTCTCACTGTTAATGTTTGCGGTAGCCCTTTCTTTTCCAATTCAAGTGATTTTTCTTTATCAGCACCATTGGACCGAAGTGACTGCGATATTTTCAAAATTGACTTGGTTAAACTGGCTTTTGGTATTTTCCTTAATCACCTGCTCCTATCTTTATCTTCATGCATCACGAGCTATTTTAGTGGGTTTACCTCTCTTAATTCTTATGGTGGTTATTAATAATTATTACGTTGGTCGTTTTGCAGGTGATTTCTCAATGGCTCAGACCAGTCTGGCGACTGCGATGATGTTTGTCGTATTTGTCCCACCCTTATTTATGCCATCGTCTCTGTTGGTTCTTAAAGATCCGAAACGTCGTTGGTGGCGTCGTTCAAAGCGTGTGAATAAAAGGGTTCCAGCGACACTCAATCCTTTTGTGGGAGAAATGATTCAAGCCCATACTTACGACCTTTCAGAAACAGGAGCCTTTGTTTGTCTTGAAGAAGAAAGCAATAAACCCATGCCTAAAGTGGGTGACACTCTTCGTATTAGCCTTAATGTCAACTCGATGAGAAAGATTCGATGTGAAGCTGTAGTGGTCAGGATAGCCGAGCCCACGGGTCGTTATCCAAGAGGTTTGGGTCTTAGATTTGTCGACATCGATCCCATGCACCAAAAAAGTTTTAAACAATTTATTGATGCCTAAATCATTGATCCAAAGTTTTTTGTCTTTGCTTGAGGTAGTCCATCAGTTGACTTTTGAGTTTTAAGGCATAGGTAAATTCACTATCAATTTCTAAGCTGCGATCCAAATGTTTTAAAGCCTGGTCATAGTTTTTCAATTCAATATAAATACGAGCTAAATTATATCGAGTTTGTGGGTAGATATCAGAAAGCTCGATGGCTTTAAGGTAATGGGTCTCAGCCTTGGCCCATTCATTTTGATCGGAATAAGCCATAGCTATGTTGTTATGAACTCTGGCCGTGCCCGAGGAGTATTTTAGAATATTCGAATAAAATTGCAGAGGTGATTGCCAATCTTTATTCCGTTGATGGGTGAGATAGATCGAAGGAAAGATTAGGAGAATCGCCAAAACATAACCTGCTTTTTTTAATGAAGGGTGAGACAGTCCTTGTCCGATGACCATAAAAAATCCCAAAGAGGGTAAATAGAGCCAATGCTCAAGAATAAATGAGTTCACCGGTATAAGTATTCCGTTCATGGGTATAAAAGCGATAAAAAACCAAAGCCAAGCAAAAAGGGCTAAGGGAGATTGACGCTTGTAAAAAAAATAAAGACTAAAAACAAGG
>JBGSSY010000100.1:0-8038 GCA_041736775.1 Bdellovibrionales bacterium
TTTTTTTTGGATATTGATTGTTATGTTTAACCCTTATGCTCTCAGTCTTCTTTCTTCTGTCGCTGGAGCAAAGATTTATGTTTCCATGGTTCTGCTCTACTTTTTTGGGTATTACCTGACTCAATCCACAAGGGATGTGAGATTTTTTATTACCCCTTTTTTGATTGTCGCAGCCCTTCATACTCTGACGGGCTTGATTCAAGGTTTTAATGGACCTGAATCACTGATTGCTCTCCATCCCCGTTATGCCGTTCAGCTTGAAAAATTTGGTGGGACAGCTTTTCGTCCTTTTGGTCTGACCAACCAGCCGGGTGCTCCAGCGATTTATATCTACATGGTTTTCCCCTTTATCATTTATTTCTTTTTTTATTTTAAGTCCTACTTTTTAAAGTCCGTCTTTGCTCTCTTTATTCCTTTTGCAACTTTTTTAATATTTCTTTGTCAGGTTCGTTCAGCCCTTCTTAAAATGATGTTAGCGAGTACGTTGTATCTTGTTTCCCTTTTTCAAACTAATTCTAAACGTTCAACTGTTTCAAGACCCCAATTGATTGCTGGAATTATAGCTGTAGCTTGTTTAATTATGATTTTAACTCCCACCTTAATTGCAAAGTTCACTGAAGAACAAATGGATACCCAAGCGGCAGTGGAGAGAAGCTTAACACTTTTTGAAGTTGATAAAGTTTCTCAAGCAAGGCGTGGGGCCTGGGCGAGATTTTCAAACTATGTTCAGGAAGTTCCCTTGGGTGCGGGATTTGCACGCATGGGAGCCGCAGCAGGTGCGTTTGCCTCTCTCCAAAAATCCGATCCATTTTTTGGAGATAAAATATTTTTTGCAGATAATTTCTGGATTGCCACACTGGTTGAGGTGGGTTTGCCAGGAATGGCTCTCATGACTTTGTTGATTATTTCAATTCTATGGGTTGGTTACAAAAATTATTTCGACGAAAAAAACATGGAAATAAAGATTCTGATGGGTGCAACCTTATCTTCTTTGACGGCCATGGTTATTGGTCTTTATGGGGCCGAGGGTCTTCTTTATAACCCCGAATCAGCCTTCTTTTGGTTTTTTTCCGGTGTCCTCATGAAGCTGGCTTCATCGGACCTAATTGACCGACAACAGCCGACAACTTAAAGCCAGTTTATCCCTCAATCCTACGGACTCCTTATAAGAAAAACTCCCCTCGTTAATTCCAGTTCGGTGATATAATTTTTTCTTCCTAAAAGTCTCTTTAGGTCGGTAAATTCATGGTTTCATTTTTTATTTGCCAATTGCAATAGGCATCGCTATCAATCCTTATGACACTTCACTATATTTCCCTTTTTGCCCTTGGTTTTACCTCTCTTTTCCCTTTGATAAATCCTGTCGGTACGGCCATTATTATTGATCCTTATTTCCAAAATCATTCTTTGCACCATCGCCAACTCTACTCATTTAAAATAGCCGTCTATGCCTTTCTCATGGGTGTAGGTACACTGGCTATAGGTTCTTGGTGCTTACGATTTATGGGAGTGTCTATTCCAGCGACTCAAATGGCGGGAGGTATTCTCATTGCTCGAATGGGTCTCTCCCTTTTAAGTTCAGAACCAGATAACTCTCAACCTGAGCCATCGACGAGCCCAGAAAGTTTAATGAGTTCGTTGTTTTATCCGTTAACGTTCCCACTGACATTGGGACCGGGAGGGATTTCAGCATTGATCACTTTAAGTGCCCACGCTCATAGAGATCAAATCGATCAGACGATTATAAATACTTTGGTCCTTTCATTATCCTTATTAACCGTTTGTATTGTGACCTACTTTTGTTTTGCATACTCTGGCCTTGTTATTAAACGTATTGGTCAGTCGGGGAGTCTCATTGTGAACAGATTGAGTGCCTTTTTAGTATTCTGTATTGGTGTTCAGATGACCATGAATGGACTTAAAAACACATTCCCCCATCTTTTGAATTAAAAATATCCGATAATAAATTTTTCGTTTTTTAAATTTAAGATTGATCCTGAGTCATAAAAGTAAGTTCTTTTCTAATGAGATATTTAATAGGACTAAAGACTTAAGTTTTTTTGCGTTTCTGCAAAAAGGACCAAGTGCCCTTGTAGAATTCGGAGTATTTGCGACCCACTTTGTCCCAGGTAAAATCTTGGACTTTCATGAGCCCTTGTGTGGCTAAATCTTTCCTGAGTTGAGGAGATTTAATGTAGGGTAGAATTTTGTCAGCAATTTCTTCAACAGGGTCTTTAGGGTTAAATAAAAGACCGTCGTGACCGTCATCAATTAACTCAGCGGCACCTGCAATTTGGCTGATAAAGCAGGGAAGGCCTGATGCCATGGCCTCTAAAACCACAAGGCCAAATGGTTCATAGAAAGTCGGAAAGAAGAGAAGGTCAGAAGCCCAATAATAATTTCGGATGTTTTTAGAATGGGGAACAATTTTTACCCAGTCTTGTAAATCTTCTTTGAGAATCAAATCTTCGAGGATTTTGTTATGACCTTGCCCCACGGCAAGATATTTGATGTTTTTAAAACCACTTTTTTTCAAATGAGAGAGGAGCTTTAAGGTTTGGAAAAGTCCTTTGCGAGAATTAAGCGCTCCAACATGAAGAAAGACGAGATCGTCATCAATGATATCTAAACTTTTACGAATTTCCCCTCGCACTTTTTGTGATTCATCGTGGGGATTCACGGGTTTAAAATAGTTAAGGTCGACACCGTGATGGATCACGGTGATTTGGCTCTCAGGAATAGGGAAGTGTTCAATCAATTCTTTTTTAATAGTATGAGAAACCGCAACATAATATTTGTCAGGAGTGTATAAATTTTTTTCCAGTTTCAATTTATAAAAATTGAGTAAGGCCTTATATGTTTTTTTAAAAATTGAACTTTGAGTGAGTTGATCATCAATTAAGTTTTTTGCGACCTTGAACCATGCATGATGGACAAAATGAACTTGGATGATTTGGCTTTTGAGTGAAGCTGTCCCTGTGGATTGAGTGAGTTGCTCTGAATCGTTACTTGATCTTAAGCTTTTAAGATGAAAATCCAGATATTTAAAAAGAATTGGTTTTTTAATTAAAGCCTCGTATTTAACATGCTTCATATTTGGCCATATTTTGGGGCCATCAAGAGTGTAGGAGTGAATCTCCATGGGATGATACTTGTTCAATTCCCAAGCAATCTCGAGCACTGAACGGTCTTGGCCTCCCCATGGGTTAAGATCATGGATCATAATTTTAATGGGAATTTCATTTTCCATGGATCAAGATTAGATGGGATTAGAAAAAATGAGAACTATGTTACTTTGTTCATTCTGGAACTTAGACAAGAGGCTAGCTTGATGGTTATTAAATAAACAGACTCATTGGGAAGTCTAAGAATTTCGTTTATGCTTCTGGTATGTCTGAGAAAATTCGAATCCTTTCAATAGGTCACTCCTATACAGTTGCTCTTAATCGATCCATTTTGCGAGAAATTGCGAGGGATGAGAATTTTGAAGTCACCGTCGTATCTCCTCAACTTTTTAAAGGGTCCTTGAGAACGATCAAAGCTGAAGCTGAGCCCAGTGGTTCGGCTTTGAAGTTTTATACTTTGCCCGCTTATTTCACCCAAAAGATGCACTTTTTTTTCTACCACCCGGTGAAACTTAAAAAAATTTTAAATCAAGGTTACGATTTAGCCCACTTCTGGGAGGAGCCTTATATTTTAGCGGGATATCAGCTCGCCCGTCAGGCTCGAAAGTCGAAGGTCCCTTACCTCTTTAGAACCGCACAAAGTTTGATCAAAAAATATCTATTTCCCTTTAGTTATTTTGAAAAGAAAACATTGGCTTCGACTCAATCGTGGGTGGCAGGCGGTCGTCTTGTGCACCAAGCGATGATAAAAAAAGGCTTTCCGCAAAATGGTCGAATCATTACCTTGGCCGTTGATACAAATGCCTTTAAACCATTCAATTCTGAACAAAAAAAAATGGGTCTCAATCAACTCAATGTCCAAGGTCCTTTGTTGGGTTATCTTGGTCGTCTCTCAGAAGAAAAGGGTTTGGATCTTTTGATGAGGAGCTTAATTCAACTCAAGCACAAAAAATGGAATTTTCTGATAATGGGTTCTGGCCCCTATGAAGAAAAAATCAGGGATTGGATCGAGAAAGAGGGGTTCAAGGATCGAGTGATCCTGAAACTTCTTAAACACGATGAAGTTCCAAAGTTTCTTCCTCTTTGTGATGTTCTTCTTGCCCCAAGCCAAACCCGCCCTTTTTGGAAAGAACAATTCGGAAGAATGATTGTCGAGGCCTTTGCCTGTGGCGTTCCCGTGTTTGGCAGCGATTCTGGTGAAATCCCTTTTGTGGTCGGTGACGGTGGTGTCATTCTGCCTGAAAGTGATGAGACCAAATGGAAAGAGCTGATAGAAGACTTTTTAGACCAGCCTGAGAAGTACCAAAGCCTTAAGACCCAAGCTTTAGCAAGAGCCCCCTTGTTCAGTGCTAAAACCATAGCAGAACAGTATAAAGAGTTTTACAGGGGTATAATCAATTCGGTTTAAATTCCTCTTAAAAAAAGATTTATAATTCTTCATTCTTAAAGAAAAAATATTCTTCTTTGGAGTCTTTGGTCAAATGAAGAAAGGATAGAAAAATCAAGTCAGTACTGATCAGTCAAAAAAAAACCCAAACATTTGAAGTTTGGGTTTTTGAAAATCAAAATAAAAAATATGAATTAGCGACAGCGAGCCACTTGTTTGATGCTGTAGGCGTTTCCGAAAACGGCTTTTACAGAGGCTTCAAAAGCGATAATGTCAGCCTCTTCAAGACGAGCTTTATTGACTCCGCCAAGAATATTAAGAACGCTCAGAATTTGACCTGTGCTCACAGGAGCGTCTGGTGAGTCTTTGACTTTTGCATCAAGGATGACAAATGCATTGTCGATCAGACGAACAAGGTCTTCAGCCACTTCTTGGGCTTTTTGTGAACCTTCAACTTTTCCTTCGCGAGCCGAGTTGATAAAATCAACAAAGCGAGAGCGGGCCATATGGGCACCGTTAACGGCTTCTAATATTGTCGAAATTTCAGTTCTTTTAATCGAATCTTCTTTAAGCTCAACCTCTTTGCTTTTGAGGGTGTCAGAGAATTGCTCAGCTTTTTGGACAAGCTCAATGGCTTCTTCATTTTTAAGAGATTCAGGTAAACGCACCAAAACTTCAGTGTCTAAAACTTCTGAGCATGAGCGATTAAAGCGAACAAGGGTTTCGCCGGTACGAGCTCCATTTACGCCTTCACGACGGGCTTCAGGGCGGCCACCGGGACGGGTATTCGCAAAAGTGGGAGCAGTGATGGCAAGGGTGGCGAGGATAAGTATCAATTTCATCTTTTTATTCTCCTGAATCTAGATTAAATTTAAAACCGTTATTAACCATTTCATTATACATGTCGATTTCACTGAGCATTGCTAAAACTTTTTGACCAATTTCTAAGCGAATCCGGTCTTTCATTTTAGTCGAATCATTTCCACTCATCAGCTCTTGAGATTGATTTAATTTCAAGAGCTGCGCGACGTCACTGTCAGTGTAAACCCCATTTTGAAATACGAGAGTATCTATAGCATCAATTCGCAGATCATCACATTGGGTTTTTATAGCCGTGTAATTTTTCTCAGGAATGCTGTTCAGTAGATCGACAACACAAAGACCCAGCCCATTGAAGAGCTTTTCGATACGGGCTCTGTCTTGAGCGGCTGTTATGGTTTCCAGCGCTTTTTGGTAATGATAAAGTTCGTTAATGAAGTTCAAAGTGAGGCTATTAGTTGAGGTGTAGTTTTTAAGAATCTGCTGCTTATCACCATTAACCCATGGTAAAAATTTCAAAAAACTTTCCCAATAAGAATTGGGGTCAATTTCAGTCTCACTGACAAGCGGGTGAAAGTGCTTTTTGACCATAAGGTTATAATCAATTTCCATTTGAGTCAGGCGCTTTAAACTCTCTGTCTTAATATTCTCATTCCACCAAAGGGCAGCATCAGATTCTTTTGAAAAAAGAAGGGGATGATTTGTTTTAGGATCAGCTTGGATGTAGGCTTGATGAAGTCCAGTAAAAAGCCCGTCGTAACCCGCATAGACACTACGAATGGGTGAGGGGTTCATATTATCTCCAACCCTGATGGGGCGATAGAGATTAAGACACAGATTATCTTCTCTCAAGTGCGGGAAGGGGAACTCAAGAACCAGTCCATCGCGATCACCGAATAAGGTTTCATTCAAAAGACCTAATTGGGCTCCACACAGCATTTGGGTGAGAGCAAAATCGGAAAGAGCTTTTGAGTCCATTCCGTAACTGACTTCAGAGAATTGGCCATCGTCCACCGTTTTTTCTCTTTGAGCGAGATCCGAATAAGTCGATTCCATGTAAAGGTGTTCGAAAGGAAAGAGGGGATCAAAGTTCTCAAGAGCTTTGGTGATATTCTCAAACATTTTATACTGCTCAGGAGGCATTCCATGGAGGTTGAATCGAGATGCATCAGGGTCTTCTTGATGAGTATTACGTCGGGATTGTGGTCCAAACATAAAGTTTTGCCAGTCTTTAAAGAGAAGAAATCCAAGTGCGATATCAGAAGTATTTTCTGAACTGATCAGATTGCGAATGGCGTTGATGTTATCATGATGACTCACTAACTCCTGGGGTAGGCCAAGATTGATAAGGACTTCTTCCATCTCTGGTCTTACGAATTGCGATTGAGGCCAAAGTGGGTGTTCGATTTGCACATAGCTGTAATCCATAAACTGAATCATGTTATCGATGAGATCTTCAACCTCACGAGCTGTGGCCCGAGTGTTTGCACCATTGAGGCCGAAAAAGAGATCGCCTTCTTTATGCAAAAAGGTGTCAATTTCACGAACACTTCGTTCAGTCAGAAGATCAAAAAGCTGTCTCTTCGGTTGGTCAAAAGAAAGTTCCATCAGAGGGCTGGTGTAATCAGCGTTAAAAAGTTTCTCTTCAACTTCAGATTCAATTTCATCCAGGATCTGATTATGCAAATTGGGATCAGGTTCAATTTGAATAAGGATTTGTTGGATCTGTTCCGTTCTGATTTTAGAATATTCCTTATCGAACTCACTAACTCCAGTGAGATAAACTTCACGACTTCTGGTCAAGTATTGCAGCTGCTCAAGGCTAGCAAAATAATTATTGATAAAGCTGGTGAGCTTTTTACGCCAGCGTGTTTGGAACATATTAAATTCGCCTAAAATTTTACGACTGCGCCATACTTTATTAAAGTCACTGAAAGTTTTGATTTCTGCTAACAGAGGAACTTTAGTGCAAACTTCAAAGCTTCCATCCTCTTCAAAACCAGAGTAGTGAACCGAACAAGTCTCTGTTGTGCGTGGTTTAAATTCTTCGGTGAGAAGGGCGGTGTAGCTTTCAATCAGCTCATCATTGTAGCCGTCCACTTTAGGCTCAAGATATCCACGATGGTAAGCTTTCATAACGTAGGGATTTATAACTTCAAATAATCCTAAAAAGGCCACCATTCTGACTGTGCCTATGGCAAATCCACCCCAACCGGTTGCCGAGAAAGCAAAACTGAGATTTTTAAGGCGAGTGGCATTTTTAAGGGTGCCAATCATTGAAGTGGTTTTTGAAAGTGCAGAAGCTGTAACCAGAAGCCCGACAATACCCACACCCATTTCTTCGGCGAGAAATTGGTGAGAGCTAATGTAGCGACCGGCTCGGCGACAGCTCGGATCAGAAAAAGCGCTGTAAAAATCCAACTGCTGCTCTTCGGAGGTGCTTGAAATAACTTGTTCATCTAATTTTTTTTGAAAACCAGCAATGGTGTTGGGGACAACACTGAGGCCACACTTAGATATGTCAGGATTGTGGAGTAAGGTCACCAAAAGGTGATCTGATAAAAAACCTACTGCTAAAGCAATATTGGGAACCCAGTTTTTAACAATACCTTGGGTTCTTTTACCGTAGGCTGGGTCAATCTTCTTTAATGCTTTTAATGAAAGTGCACTCGCCACTGGAGAGCCCGCAATAAATGCTGAAAAGCCA
>JBGSSY010000348.1:0-5438 GCA_041736775.1 Bdellovibrionales bacterium
CTTTTTCAAGGCTCAGAAAAATTCCATTCAAGACATCATTGACCGAAACAACATTTACACCGCCCGGGGGATAAAATAAAAACTTTCCCTTTGCCACCTTGACCTGAGTTTTTCGACTCCCCTTGAGAGCATCACCGGCCCCGTAGATTGTGGAGGGATTAATCATGTATGCTTTGAGTTGATTGTGTTCCACAGATTGTTGAATAAGAAGCTCGGCTTTTCGTTTTGTTTCAAAGTAACCGAGATTGTAAGGAGATAAATTATATTTAAAGTTTTCGTCAATAGGGATAGGTGTGGGGCTCGCTCCAATAGTCACCACGGAACTGAGGTGTAGAAGTTTTTCAACCTGATTGGTTACACAAGCATCAATGACGTTGCTCGTACCCATAACGTTGACCTTTTCCATCAAAGGGCGATCTGATTTTTTATAAGCTATCAGTCCTGCTAAATGAAAGACAACATCTTGGTTTCGCGTGGCCTCGAGCAAAGTTAATCTTTCTGTGATATCTCCGAGGTAAATTTTAACTCCACGTTTTTTGAGTCCCTCTAGTGATTTGTCAGAGCGTGCGAGAATAGAAACTTGATAGTTGTTTTGCAGAAGTCTTTCAACCAAGTGCTGTCCAAGAAAACCTGTGGCTCCCGTAACAAGAACCCTCGAATTATTCAACCACAACCTCTTTGAGGTAGATGGGTTTAATAGGCTTCATCATAGCGTCACGTTTGACGTTACTAATAGTGTCAACCACCTTGCTTCCCTCAATCACTTCTCCAAAGATGGTGTGTTCTGAATTCAAATGAGAAATAGATTTTGTTGTAATAAAAAACTGACTTCCCACTGAATTCACACTGTCTTGAATGCGTGACATTGCGACCAGGTAGGGTTTATCAAACTTAAGCTCATTTTCCTCACCCTTAAGGGTATAGCCCGGCCAACCCTTGCCGTTACCCCAAGGGCACCCGGTCTGAATTCCTAACTCAGGATGGACTTTATGAAAGAGCATGTTTTTATAAAAAGGGGTGTCCTTTACTTTTTTTCCAGTTTTAGGATCACGAAATGCTTTTGCTCCTGTGGCTAAACCCAAAAAATTTTCTACGGTGCGGGGAGCTTCTTTTTTATAAAGTTTGATACGAATATCACCCTCAGAAGTTTTGAGGCGAACAAATGCAAATAGAGCATTTTCTTCGGCCTTGAGCTGAAAAGAAAAAAATAAAAAAAGCGTAAGGAGTACTCTTTTCATAGAGCTATTTTCAATGATTTTAATGATTTAGGTCAAGTGTTTTTAGCAATTGCTCTTGCTCCTTCAGAATCGTATTCAGACTGTCAAAGGGATCATCCACTCTTAAGATACGACTCAGTCGTGGTAAATTGATGTTATCAATTGAGACCTTAGTACTGGGTGAATCCTGGGTAATCTGTAAGATTTGTTCAAACTTTCTCAGCAGCAGATAATTTGCTTTTATGGCATTTGCAATATCTTCTGAAAGATTGAGGGATTCGATAATATCAACAGTTGAGGAAGATCGTGGTAAAGCACGGATCAAAAGACACTTTTTTTGCAGTTTAAATTCTGTCTGTACAATTCCACCGGCGCTATTTTTAACATCTAAAGATTTTTCATTTTTTGGAACTAACAATTTTTCGTGGATTTCTTCAAGTTCTTTTGATTCATCACTGTCCATCGAAAGAACATCCATTTGGTCTTTAAAATAAAGATCATTTGTGCCCAGCAAACGAGATCTTAAGTAAGCTTGCTTGTGCCAAGCCTCGGCCTTTGTTTTTAAAAAGTTGAGCAGATCTTCTTTTTTCATGATGAGTGGTCCCGAGCTGGCATTGGGTTTGAGACGCAAATCTATGTTATAAAGTTTTCCGGCTTTAGTGGGAGTCGTCAGTTGGTTTATAAAGCGGCGTGCGGCTTTGATTTGATTCATTTCAGGTTCCGATTCAGTCAGAAAAATAAAATCCAGATCAGAATGAACTCCCAGTTCAGCTCCCGACCATTTTCCTAAACAAAGAAGATCGATTTTGTCACATCCAGAGGCTTTGATCGAATGGTTGAGTAGATGTTGAGAGATAAAGTCGGCATGGGAACTGATTTCTTTGTGAAAAGAAATAATATCATCATGTTTAAGAAGATAGATGATACTCATCCACTGTCCGAGGAGTTTAAAATCAATCAGATTTTCTATCAAGTTCTCAATTGTGTCATCAGAGTCCACTTGCACCTGACCAAGCACAAAACTATCCATAAGCTCGGGTCTGCGACAAAGAATCTGTCCAATGTAGGGGGAAAGAGAAAAAAGCCAAGCGAGGTTTTCGAGGAGATCAGGATAAAGTTTAAGAAGATGAAAAAAAGAAGATTTTGACTTAATCGCAACCACAAAATCACGAAAAAGCTCAATCGCTAGCTCAGAATCAATCGCAATTTTATCGGTGGCCTTCAGATAAAGTGAAAGGATCTCTTCTTTAATTTTTTCACTTTCTCCTTTTTTAAGTGCTGAGCTTTTGAGACGAATAATTTCATCGATAGCCCCTTGTGACTTTTCACTCAATGGGGTTTTGAGATTAAGATGGCTTTCCAGAGTCTTTTTTCTCAGTGGAGTGGTTGAATCGATCTTGAGTCGATCCGAAAAGTCGCTTGATGAGCGATTGATGGAATCATTTTCTACAAAAAAACGGTGAGCCATATTTTCAGCTCTTTTGAGTTTTTCAAGGAGCTCTTTTTCTCCGGATAAAAATTTAAGGTTTTCGAGAATCAGTGGCTTCAGCCTGTAAGTCTGCTGGTCCTCATAGATGTGAATACGGTTTTCAATATCCCGTAATTGCCAATAAAAAACTTTTAAAAAGGAGTAAGTCTCTTGATCAAAAACTTTAAGTTTAAAAAGTTCATCCATGGCGAGGCTAATGGAAGATGTTCTCAGTGAGGGATTTCGTCCCCCATAGATCACTTGTAGAGCATGAACATAAAGTTCAATATCGCGAATCCCGCCTGGGTAAAACTTGATATCAAGGGGTTCATTGGATTTTCGCCATTGAAACTGCAGTTTAGCCCGAAGGCTTTTAATCTCATCGATCACTGAAAAATCAAGCCTGCGTGGGTAACAAAGCCTTTGGCAATATTCAATCACTTCTTGAGAGAGATCTTTCGGTGTCATTAATGAGCGTAATCGAATAAAACTCATTCGGTGCCAGGCTTCAAGGGAGTCGTCATAAAAATTAAAAAAATGATTTTTAGAAGGTACAAGAGGTGAGGTGTTCCCACCCGGCCGGAGATTGAGATCCACTCGGTATGCAAAACCCAGTGGTGTCATCTCACTAAGAAGTTGAATCCATTTTTTCACAGCCATATTGATGGGTTTTTCATCGGCCCCATTTTCTTTGAGCAAGACCAGGTCAATATCTGAACTTAGATTGAGCTCAAAGGATCCTAATTTTCCAAAAGCCAGTAAGGTTAAATTAAACTGATCTAATCCGACATGGGTCCATGTTTTATCGAGAATTTCTTCGGTTTTTTGAGTCCAATAGCCACAGATTTCCTCGGCACTGTATTTTTCATGGAGAGTCGCAAAGGCGCATTCAAGCCAGTGTTGATGTTTGATGATTCTCACTTCATCCGAGAAATTCAGTGGCTTTTTATTAAGATGTTGAAGGTAGAGGTCTGAAATGGGAGAGAGTTTTTTAAACTCTCTGCGCTCCTGTTCGGAATAGGTATCTAGTCGAGGTAAGGTGACCATTGCGGCTTATAGTAGTCTTTGTTGTCAAAGGTGAGACGGTGTTCATATTTGCCGTCGACACTGACAATGTAGAGCTGGTAACGGTCGGTTCGATCACTTGAAAAAAGTATGAAACGTCCATCAGGGGAAAAGCTGGGGTACTCATTATTAGCCGGTTGACCATTCTTTTTAGAGGCCGTCGTCAGACGCTTAATATTTTTACCATCGGCATCGATCGTAAAAAGATCAAAATGACCATTATCAAAACCCGCAAAGGCGATCGTTTTCCCATCGGGCGACCAAGCCGGTGAAGAGTTGTACACTCCTGCAAAAGTGAGTCTTTTAATATTACTGCCATCAATATCCATAACATAGATCATGGGTTTGCCGGAGCGATCTGATGAAAAAGCAATTTTTTTGCCATCAGGACTGACCGCAGGCTCAACATTCATTGCACCTCTTGGACCATAAGTGATTTGTCTGAGTTGTTTGCCCTGAAGATCCGTTCTAAAAAGATCAGAGGCACCCACTTTTGAAATTCTTAAAATAATAGAATTGTTGTCCGGGGTAAATGCACCGCCCGAGTTAATCCCTTTTTGGTAAGAGAGAAGCCATCTTTTGTCAGTTTTAAAATCATAAAGAAAAAGATCAGCATTTCTTGTCTTTGTTTTTTTGTGGAAGAGAAAAGAGGTGTAGGTCAAATATCGACCGTCGTGAGACCAAGCCGGAGACTGTGAAATCGTTCGATGCTGAGTCATCGGACGTTGATTTTCACCATCCCAATCCATCGTATAAATTTCTTTTTCAAAATTATTGGTCGAACGAGCGACCACAAATTTAGTCATAAAAAAACCATTGCGACCGGTGAGACTCTTCATGATGTCGTTACAAAATTTGTGGGCAATTGTACGAATATCATTCACTGAACCCGAGTAAGAGCGTCCAAAAATAAGTTTTCTCTGGGGAACATGGTAAAGATAAGCTTCATACTGAAATTGATTGCCGGTGATGGTGAAGCCCGAGCGAATCATAAATTCAGCACCAATCTGCTGCCAAGATGAAAAGTCAAAACCGTTGCGTGGATCATTCTCTTTTGGAGTGAGTGAGCGGGACTTAAAATCTTCAACAAAAGCTTCTGGTGAAATAAAAGAAAAGTAGGAAGAAATGGTAAGATCTTTGAGTACAATGTCGTAGAATCTTTTGCCATAGGCCAGACTGTTACTCGAAAGGGAAGGTGTTCCGAGATATTTCAAAGGGACAAGAGCCATGGGGCTTTGCTTAACCTCAGCCTTGCCAATATTAATATAGGGCCTCTCTTCACCTTGAGATGAAAAAGGAAGTGCAGAACAAATTAAGATAATGATGAGATAAATGTTCATTTTTTGCATATAATTCCTCTCTTTATTCAGGAAATCGAAGTTCCACACCTTTGTTGGCATAATAATCGACTAAATTGCTTGGGGGAGGTGGAAGAGGACTCGCTTTTTCGAGAGTCGTCATCACATGTTGATCAAAAAGATCATTCCCAGACTTGGTCACAAATAATTTTTTCTCAATGACGCCATTTCGATTAATCATCATTAAAACCTTAGCATTGAAGTTTCCATTGGCCAACCATTCTGGCAAATTCCACTGGCCTCGTATATGGTTTTCAAGTTCATCGAGATAGGATTGGTGATAAAGTTTTTCAGTCCCAGAAAGAGAAGAGCCCGTGCTAATAGCATTGC
>JBGSSY010000359.1:0-16350 GCA_041736775.1 Bdellovibrionales bacterium
ATTTTGAGACCAGTCATCAGCACTCACCCCTTCTTCACACATGGTCCTTAGGGGTTGAAGAGCAATTTTATTTGATTTGGCCCTTTTTGATTTGGGCTGTCGCTCACTGGGGAGGTAAAAAATTACTCCCCCTCGCATTGGGGATAGTCTTTTTACTTTCATTTTCTCTGAATCTCGTTCTGATTGAACAATACCCAATGCAAGTCTTTTATATGCTACCGACAAGAGCTTGGCAGCTTGCCATTGGTGGACTGATTGCAGTGGGAGTCTTTCCCACTCAACTCAATAAATTCGTCCATGAGGGCATCGCTTTTTTGGGAATCACCTTTATTTTGGTGGCCAATATTATTCTATCCAACGAATCTCTTTATCCAGGTGTTAATGGGATATTACCCACTCTTGGAGCAGGATTATTAGTCTATTCCGCACAACTTGTTCAAAAATCAAAAGTTCTCGGTGTGTTTCGATTCGCTCCCTCTCTCTTTATTGGAAAGATTTCTTATTCTTTGTACCTTTGGCATTGGCCTTTTATTGCTTTTTTACAGATTTATACCCAGGAACCCTTGAGTTTAATCGCTGGTATTGGTGTTATTATTCTTTCTTTCTTTTTCTCTTATTTGTCTTGGTTGTATATAGAAACACCTTTTCGAAAGACTCACTCTTTGAAATCTACTTCTCTGGTTCGAGAACTCAAGCCCTTGTTGGTGGGAGTTGCATTGATTGTTGGTTTTCTTATCTCCGCCAATCTTTTAAAAAGTCTCAGTTTAAATCCTTACCGGCTTAAACCTTTGAGTGAAATTTCTGGCCTTAAAAATATTGAGTTTATTGAATATAAAATCACACCCGAATGTAAATTTCGTTTTAATGAGTCAACCGGTAAGGCTACTATGCCCCCAGAGAGTTGTGTCTTTGGACCCAACAAATCAAGTTTTGAAGTTTTACTTTTTGGTGACTCCCACGCCGCCCATTATAATATAGCTGTTCAACAGTGGGCTGAAAGAAATAATCTTTCTGTTCTTCTGATTTCATCGGCCTCCTGCCCCGCTCTTTTGGGTCAAAACCAATTAATTTTTCAGAACCAATTTTACCCTCGCTGCCAGAGATTTAAAGAAAACATCGAACAACTCTTGCTTAAACGAGAGCATATTAAATACGTGTTTATCGCCATGAGAAATAGCATGTATCTCAACACCAATGAAAATGATGAAAACCGCAATCGAGTCTTTCTGACAACCGACGAAAATAAAGAATGGTCTATTGATAATTCAAGAAAAGTCTACCAAAGTGACCTGCGCTACACTCTCAAAAGACTTCAAGAACTGGATAAAAAAGCCATCATTCTCGGCGAAGTCCCTATGTTAAAAATTTCCCCTCAACGTTGTTTAGAAAATTTAGGCACTTTTGTCGGCCGAGTTTTTCCGCTGAAAGTAGAGCGCTGTTATGAATTTGAATGGGATTACATTCAAAAACGAATGTCCTCGGTTGATCAGCTTTTTAAAAGTATCGCTGATCAATACCCCGTGGCATTCTTTGACCCCAGGGAGTTTATTAAAAATTCTCGTCTCAACGAAAAACTGATCTATTTCGACGACGATCATTTAAACCCCGAGGGGTCAAAGTACTTAGGCCAATTTCTGGATTTTTCTTTATAGTTAGGATTTGTGGGGCCCTCGCCCCCTTTCAATCGAACAAAGGATACTAAACAAGAGAATCTGTCTTTTTTAACATGTAATTCCTTGGCTTTTAGGTATTTCATGATAACTTCTGACCCATGCTTAAATACAACGAAGTTCAAAAAGAGCTTAAAAAAAATCCCCGCTCATGGCTTGTTACTGGTGCTGCAGGCTTTATTGGTTCAAATCTCTGTCACAAGCTTTTAGAGCTGAATCAAAAAGTTATAGGATTGGATAATTACTCAACAGGAAAGAAAAAAAATATTGAAGAGCTTTTAAGCCTTTATCCTCAATTTGAATTTGTTGAAGGAGATATAAGAGATTTAAAAACTGTTCAAAGCCTCGTTCAGGGCAAAGACCATGTCTTGCATCAAGCAGCCCTTGGTTCTGTTCCGCGCTCTATTGCTCACCCCCTCGACTCCCATGACAGCAACGTCAACGGCTTTCTCAATGTCATTTTTGCCTGCAAAGAAGAAAAAGTGCCCTTGGTTTTTGCTTCATCCAGTTCTGTTTATGGTGATCATCCTGCTCTGCCCAAAGTCGAAGACAAGGTTGGCCAACCCCTTTCTCCTTACGCCGCCACCAAAACCATAAAAGAACTTTACGCACGTATTTTTGCACAAACTTACGGTGTCCATGTCACTGGCCTTAGATACTTTAATGTTTTTGGCCCCAGGCAAACACCTGATGGCCCTTACGCTGCTGTTATCCCTAAATGGATCGGTCAAATTCTACGAGGTCAAACAGTTGATATCTTTGGTGACGGAGAAACCTCTCGAGACTTTTGTTACATCGCCAATGCCATTCAAGCCAACATTATGGCAGCCTTTAACGGCCCTCACAATCCCAGTGGTGAGGTTTATAATGTGGCCGCCGAACTTCAAACGACACTCACTCACCTCTACGAACTGATCATAGAGGAGCTGCAAGCTCTTAACCCTAAAATCAATCCACCACCACCGGTTTACAAAGACTTTCGTGCGGGAGATGTCAGACACTCATTAGCTAATATTGATAAATCAAGACGACAACTGGGTTACGAACCCACTCATAGCGTTGAATCGGGTCTTAAAGAGGCTGCCGTGTGGTATCTAGAAAATGCTCAATTGTAATCGAAAGATATTGACCATCGATAAAGATAACTTTATCCGAGATAAAATTAAAAGGAGCTTATGAAGGTCTTAGTTCTCGGCTCTAAAGGTCAACTTGGGACAACTCTTAAACAGGCTATTTCAGAGACCACGCCTTTTCAATATATTGGATTGGATCGAGATCAATTTAATATTTGTGACTCGATTGATTTGAATAAAAAAATAATTTCTCAGATCAAGCCTCAAGTCATTATAAACTCAGCGGCTTACACGCAGGTTGATAAAGCAGAAACTGATCCAGAAAATGCCATGATGATCAATGGGGACTCTTTGAAATCACTCTCTCTCATTGCCAATGATCTCAATGCCGAAGTGATTCATATTTCAACAGACTTTGTTTTTAACGGTGAAAAAAACACGCCTTATGTTGAGAGTGATGTTTGTGACCCACTTTCGGTTTATGGCAAAAGTAAACTTCGTGGCGAAGAACTTTTAACTCAACACTGTAAAAACTTTTCTATCTTTAGAACGTCTTGGCTTTATTCAACCAGCCACCCTTGTTTTTTAACCACCATGCTCCGCCTCGCTCAAGAAAGAACTTCACTTGGGATTGTTTATGATCAAACGGGCACGCCAACTTCCTCACTAACCCTTGCCAACGCACTTTGCTCATATCTTAAAAACAGAGAGACCTCGACCCAAGAGATCTATCACCTCTCAAACGAAGGTGTCTGCAGCTGGTATGATTTCGCCCTTTCTATTTTTGAACTCAAGCAACTTAAAATTAAAGTGACACCTTTGATGAGCCACGAATACCCGACACCGGCCCGTCGCCCCCATTACTCTGTCCTTTCGAAAAGAAAGTTCTCCAATAATTTTGATTATTCAATTCCTCACTGGCGTGAAGCTTTAAAAGAGGCTTTAAAAAATTGAAAAAGGTCCACCTATGAAAAACAATAATGATAATAGTTCAGTCCAATTTGCCAACTTCCCCAAAAAGCGAATTCCTTTACCTCCTGAATATGCAGTTCTTTATGAAAGTAGTTATAAAAAAAATAGAAAGGGTGAAACCTTAGCTTCAAACCTTTCTCAGGGAGTAGAAAGTTGGATGCATAAAAAGGTGGCCGAAGACTGGTCCCAAAAATCCTTTGACCAAAACACCCGAACTCTTGAGATCGGCGCAGGCACTCTTAATCAAATCGCTTACGAACCCCCAATAGGCATTTACGATATCATTGAGCCGATGGACTTCTTTTACAAAGACTCTCCACACCTCAACCGAATTCATAAAATCTATGCCGACATCTCTGAAATACCAACCAGTGAAAAATACGACCGCATTACATCTGTAGCCACATTTGAGCATATCTGTGACTTACCCCGAGTTGTTGAACGAACCACTCTATTACTAAAAACAGGTGGCTCTCTTAGAATCGGAATCCCCAGCGAAGGGGGCTTTCTCTGGGGACTCGGTTGGAGAGCGACCACTGGACTTGAGTTTTTTCTAAAAAATAAATTGGATTATGGTGTTCTTATGAAACACGAACACGTCAACACCGCCCATGAGATCGAAAGTGTGATACGTCACTTCTACAAAAATGTAAAAATCACAAACTATGGTTTAGGTTTTCACCTTTCACTCTATCAGTTCTTGGAATGTAAACTCAGCTAAAAGATTAGTTTTTGAAGTACTTATACATATAAAAATTGAAGAGAACTTCCTCTTTGGGTCTTAAGTTTGTTATTGATAAGGATTCGTGCTCATTAAGAGGATAATTGCTTTTTTCATACTCCAAAATAAGATCCGACCCTATTCCCTTTAAATTTTTTGAAATTTTAATATTTAAGTTTTTGTGGTGAGCAATAAAAAGCAAACTCACTGTTAAATTAAGTATCAATAGAGCAAGACCTACTTTCTTTCTACTCCATTTTAAATACTCAAAAAGAGACGCCAGAACGAGAGCCGTTAAACCGGTATAAAGGGTGGTTCCTACTCGCAGTGGAAGTTGTTCTAAGGAACTCTGATTGACACCGCCCGACGTGATTCCAAATTTAATGAAATTAAATAACTCAATGAAAATAAAAAGTGTTCCACCAAAAAGTAGTAAATACTTTTGTCTGTTCGATTTTTTATCAAAAAGATAAAATAAAAAAAGAGCCATCAAGAACCAACTGCGAATGACTAAATTCCAATTCAAATAATTTAAAGCATTAAATCCCTTAAAAACATCACTCGCCGAAGTCGCCGAATAATGAACAAGGGTCCAAGCTGCACTAAAAAGTCCTAAAACTCCAACAACTATAAAAAGAGTCAACTGGGTTTTAGAAATTTTCATTTCATCCCATGCGCTTAAGCCGATGATGAAAAAGTAAGTCAGAAGGTAAAACGGAGCCTGCCCAACGTTAAGAAAGGTCACAAATAAGAGCGTAAAAAGAAAAGTCTTATGCCTGAAAGTTAAAAGAGCATAAAGTCCTATAACATAGAAAAATGTTTGAGGACCACGGGGAACATAAATTGTTGATACATATTTAGTCTCGTTGATATTGGGAAATAAAGATCCTAGATATTCAACACCCAAACCCAGTCCAGAGTAAAGAAGAAGGGCCGTCATAAAAATAAGGCCTGCATTATAATCGGAGTGACTCTCGATTTCTTTAAAAGTGAGAGATGTCATCAAACAAAGGCCTAAAAAAAAGAAAAAAATAAAACCAAAATAATAAGAATAGGAAACGGACTTCAATAACTCAGACTGAGACAAAAATATCTTATAAAAAAAATTAACAACAACTGAATACAAGGGATAGTTCGAAAAAGCCGTTATTCTTTCAGAGACTCTAAATTGGCACGTTTCATCGGCACATTGAGAGAGCACGTTATTGAGGAGTTCCTGTCTTTTCTCTAAGTAATCACTGTTCAAAAAGCCAAGATTTGATGTTGAAAAATAAAACGATTTATCATCGACGTTACCTGGCGAGAGTAATAAAAAAAAGGCAAGACTTAACATCGTTGAGAGTAAGCTTAAGTTGATAAACTCAATTTTTTTATAATTCAAAATATCCTCAACTTGGAAATTAGAGAAATCGGTAACCTTTTTTTCTAAATTTTTTTGCATCAAGAAGGCTCGGACGTGAAAAGTAACTTCTCTCACCAAGACTCTTTATTTCTTGAACTTGTGTGTAATCTGATTTTAAAAGACGAATATGTTCATCCCCAGCCAGAGAGAAAAGTGTAAAAAGCATTTTAAAATATGATCCTTCATTGTTTATAAATTTTTGAGAAAGGATTTGCCCTTTATCATAGACTGGAGTCATTTCATGGATGGTTACAGCAAGCTGCTTTTCATCGTTCAACATTGACCAAAACGGCGCATCTAAACCGGCATAACGAGGAAGAGGCCCACAGTGTGTATTGAGCCAATATTTTGAAGCGAATTTGAGAGCTTTTTCAGGAACAAAAAATGGCACACAAGCGATGATAACATCAATCTCAAGTTGACTGAGATGTTTGAAAAGTTCTTTTTTAGATTTGAAAGATCGGCAAGAAATATTATGTTTCTTGGCGTAAGACTCTACAGAACCTTTTTTTGATATTTTCCTCCAAACAGAAAGAAAGGAAATATAAAAAAAGGCTTTGAGCCCCCAAAAACGTGAATAATAGACCACTTCTGAAAAAGGACTCATGGGGCGAGGAACAATAAAAACACCATCAATTTTATCAGGACAAGCTTCGATCACTCGGCTCAGCATGGGGCCATAAAAAACAGACTCATCCATTGTGATAATATAGTTTTTCATCCTTTGTTCCAGACCTCAGAGTATGCCTGACTGAGTGTGGTCAGTTTAAATTTTTGACTCAGTCGTGGCAATAGACTTTCATATCTACCCGCATGATGAGAGTAAAGTCCTGTTCTAAAATTCAATTGATAACGCTCACGCAGACTATGGTTTGAGCGAAACTCAAAAGGATGAAAGTAAAAATTAAAAGGAATTCCCTTTTGATTCATTCGAGAAAAAAAATAAAACTGGAGTCGCTCAGGAATATATGCATTGTAAAACCCCCCATAAAGTGGGATCAGAAAGCGTCCCAAAGTCCCATGGGTTGGTGGAATCGATATCAGGCCATTTTCAAAATAGACTGGTTCATGAACACTTTTTCCAAGGGGACGTAAAACTTTTGGCATGAGAGTATTGTCATAACGAAAGCCTTGTTCCACCAACACATCCAAAGCCCATAAAGTGTCAGAGAAAATTCCCCAAATGGGAGCTTTATAGATATCAATTTTCTTTCCACTCAGGTCCTCTAATCGATTCTTAGATTTTTTAATATCTTCAGCAAATTCTTGGGGCGAAAATTGTTTGACGTAGATATGTTGAGTGCCGTGAGAGGCAATCTCATGGTTTCTTTTTGAAATTTCTTGGACAAGGTTTGGAAAATGAGACGTTACAAATCCTGGGATAAAGAAAGTGGCTTGAATATTGAGTTTTTCCAATGAGTCGAGCAAATATTCAGTTTCTTTATCAACATGATACTGTTTTTCATTCATAGAAATGAGACCTGCCTCTTGGCAACTCCCCACAAGATCATCAACATCAATACATAAAGCATTTTTTATCAAACTAAACCTTTCTCGCAATAATTCTCATATTAGAAGTTCTGCCAAAGAGTTTGAGTTGGATGAGGTCAATAAATGAAAAAAATGACGTCGATAAAAAGACACTCTCTTGAAATAAAGAGGCCAATTTGGGAAACCCAAGACGATCTTTGATAAAGTATTGAAATGAATGAAGCCATGCGTAGGGATTTAAAATAAACTCTACTTTTTCGATTTTAAAACCACTATCAACTAACAAGGGCGTAAGAGTTTCTGGTCGATAAATATTCCAATGCCTTGGACAGTGCCAACCGCCCCAGTATTTCTTTTTAAAAAGACTATAGTCCCACGAATGGGCTGATGGTGTTTCTAAAATAAACACACCATTTTTAGAGAGATATTCATAGGTTTTTTGAATCGCAAGCTTTGGGTCATCAAGATGTTCGATCACTTGATTCATAATCACAACTGTAGGCTGAACACTCCCCCACTGAATCTCTTCATAGCGTTGATTAATCCCCCGAATCCCAAGTTGCCCCAAATGTTCAAAAGAATGGGGAGAGAAATCGACTCCAATTAACTCCCACTGTGACGGTCCGTAGGTTTTTAATATTCTCAAAAGCTCTCCATTTCCACAACCCACATCAACAACAGTCGCTTTTTCACCAGCGTACTTTTGAATCGCCAACATTTTTTTCTTTTGAACGTAGGAGCGAGCTTTTGTTAAAATAGGCCCAAGATAGTCGTTATAACTATAAGTCGAGTAAGTTTGAGGATATATTGTATCAAGCTCTTCGAGAAGAGGGCGATTTCGCAAATATATTAAAGAGCATGTTTCACACTCAACATATTCAAAGACATTAGAACAAGTTTTAAGACCATAATCTTTAACATGAGCCAAGGTTTGAAATTGATTTGAGCTACAACTATTACAATTGACAATTCTTGTCTTAATCTCTTTCATTGACTGGCCCTTGAACTATAAATCTTGAATAAAGTTCTGAATATACTATTTGATAAGTTGTCTTGTGTAAAAACCTGATTCTTCAAATACTGACTATGGATTTCTGGAAGCCTGACCGAAGGAACTCCAGGATAATTATGATGTTCAAGATGATAGTTCATTCCGGTTGAATAAAAAAAGATGGAGTCAAAAAAATTTGGAGAGTGTGTTCTTACAAAACAAACTCCATCACCTCTTTTAAAAAGAGAAACATGCTCACAGATTCCTCGAATGCGACTGAAAAATAGCCCAAGGGTCGCAGCACAAAGAGGATAAACTAACAGACCCCATAGGTATTGAAAGCCAAGAGTGCCAGTGAATAAAATCAGTGTTTGTGAGAGAACGAGATAAGAGAGAAATCGATAATTCATCCCTTTTGATTTTGTTGTCTTCTGTTTTTTGTTATTAATCAGCACCTCAATATACGAGAGACCCAGCAGAGGTTTAACAACAAACCATAAAAAAACATATTTATTAGAATTTTCGAGAAGGGTGAAGTTGCCCTCTGCTGTGTCCAGTGCTGTTCCGCAACGTTTATGGTGATTAAGATGCTCACGTTGAAAACTAAAAAAATCAGCACCCAGCATTCCACCAATAAAATATCCAAAGGATGTGTTTAACCACCTCTGATCAAAGAGTGTATAGTGGGCGCAGTCATGAAGAAGAATGGTGAGTTTATAGATTTGTGCACCCAAAAGAAGAGAGCTTATGAGAGCCCATAAATAGGAACCAGAATTTAAAAAAGTAGAGGTTAAAAAAAGCAAACCAAAAACAAATGTGAGAATGAAAAGCGTTTGGAAAAACCCAAAAGTGTTGGATTTTTTGTAGTAATGATCAGCAATTTCCATCACCATTTTTTAACATTATTAAACTCAGAGTTCTAATATTAGTCTGGTAAAACGGAACAACTCCCTCTCAATATTGCGTTGCATTATTTAAGGGCAGGACGATTTATTACTGTTTGTTTGTAGATGGAACAGCAAAAATGTACTACTAAACTTTGAGAAAGGTGAGTTCAATCCATGGCTGATTCAGAATCCCTCCAGCAAAAACATTTTGATAACCTGGCCGCTCAATACACTTCTCACTATGCTGATCCCACTGGAATTCTTTATCGAAATCAATTTATCTATAGCAAGATGTTTGATGGTTTACCTTTAAAGGATAGCCAAGTTCTCGATGCTATGTGTGGCATGGGCACGACCTCTGAATTTTTACTGACTCAGGGGGCACGAGTGACTGCACTTGATATTTCAGAGTCTTTTGTCGAAATATGTAAAAACAAATATCCACAAGTGACCGCAATTCAAGGGTCTATATTGAATATGCCCTTTAAAGATAATAGCTTCGATTATATTTCAATCGTGGGCGGACTCCACCATCTTCACCCTCATCTGAATCAAGGTTTGACTGAAATTCATCGTGTTCTAAAAAAAAATGGGCTACTTATCTGCATGGAGCCTCCTGCTGAAAGCCTACTCGATAAACTCAGACAACTTTGGTATCGCTATGATAAATACTTTGAAGATAATGAAATGGCTATCGATCTCTCCCGCATTTTGAAGGATCACTCCGAAAATTTTAGCCTCAGCAAAGTCAGTTATGGGCTTGGCCCCGCCTATTTTATAATTTTTAATTCAATGATCACTCGAACTCCACTTTGGATCAAAAAATCCTTAGCACCCCTTATGTTTCTAATGGATAGAATCATAGAGCGAGTCACGCCCCGGTATTTGGCGGCCTATATGGTCTTTAGAATTCAAAAAAAATAAATACTCTCGGATGGGTTGAAGAATATAATGGGGCTCTATTGAAATCTTTTTTTACGATTCTCAAACCACAAACAAAACATTAGAATATCAAAGATCTCAAAACGCCCATCAAAGTCTTTGTTTTTAAAATCTTCAATGATTGTTTCAACACTTTTAATATTAAGAAATTGGCTCATCTCAATTTTATGGGTACTTAATAGATCGAGGGCCTGATCTAACCAAAGCTCTCTCAGATACTGAGAAATAGGAACCATAAATCCCCTTTTTTTTCTTTGGACCGTTTCAGGTGGCACTTTATGTCTTAAAAACTCTCTCAAAATATGTTTCTTACTTTGTTTCATTCCAACTTGTTTCAAACGGTCACTATCACTCAATCTAAAACAGAACCGAATAAAATCCACATCGAGAAAAGGAACTCTCACCTCTAGTCCATTGGCCATGCTCATGCGATCGACTTTAATCAACATGTCATTGGTTAAATAATAAGTGAGATCCATAGAGAGTGCCTGATCCAACCAGGATGCACGCAGACCCAATGATGAATGAGCGTTTTCATAATCCTTGTAGGGCTGCTCAAGTTGCCCGATTAAACCTTCATAATAGTCTTTACTATAGAGCTTTTCTTTAAGCTGTTGAGAGAAATGGGTTCTCCAACAGGCATGATTTCTTGGAAAAGGTTGATTCACATAACTTAAAAAGCGATTGGACTTTTGATAAAAACTATAAGGCTGATCCGATTTCTTAAGGAGACCTGTCAGCGTTTTAAGTGAAGATAGGGGGTGAGCCAAAGATTTTTTTTGCAAATAATTAGAGAGTGAAGTTGCAGTATAAGTCTCGTAACCAGCAAGTACTTCATCGGCCCCATCTCCAGAAAAAGCCACTTTGTATTTTTTTGAAACGGACTGGCAAAGCAAATACATGGCTAAACTCGAAGAGTCCGCCATGGGGTCTTCTAAGTGTCGCGAAATTTTCTCTGGTAAATCTCTCAGGTTAAGATCGGTATCGATAACCTCAAGATTCAAATCTAAAAAATCTGATGTTTGCTTGGCATAGGATGACTCATCATAACTCTTGTCTTTAAAAGCAAAGCTCACAAGATTGATATCGGGTATTTTAAGCTCTTTGAGCGACCAAGCTAAGGCCGATGAATCAAGGCCACCCGATAAAAAAGAAGCCATGGGTACATCTGAGAGGGTTTGGCTTTTAACCGCAGTCAAAAGATTTTCCTGAAATAATTCTAACTTTTCTGAAAAAGTATTTTCTAATTTATCTTCAATATCCCAATTCCAAAATTTTGTGCTTTTGCTGCCATTGGAATCAAAAGAAATAAAGTGGCCTGGTTCGACTTGCTCAACAGAATTAAAAGCGGTTTTGGGGCAGCTCGTATGTCCAAAAGTGAAAAAATGATTAATTTGAGGAGCGTTGATATTTGTGTCTATTTCTGAATCACAAAAAAGTGCCTTAATCTCAGAGGCGAAAACAATTTTATGATTTTGTTGTGAATAGTAAAGGGGCTTAATTCCTAATGGGTCTCTGACTAAATAGAGTGAAGAGGAACGGACATCCCATAGAGCAAATGCAAAAATACCGCGAAGCTGAGTAAGGGCGCTTATTCCTTTTTTTTCATAAAGAGCTAGAATGACTTCAGTGTCACTTTGAGTTCTAAACGGATAATCATTCAGAGCTAGTTGGTTTCTCAGTTGTTTAAAGTTATAAATTTCACCGTTAAAAACGAGACAACAAGTTCTCTCTTGATTCCAAAAGGGTTGGTTCGATCTTGAATCCAAATCAATTATGGAAAGACGAGTGTGAGCAAAGCCACCTTTGTCAAAGAGGCTCACTTCACGATGGTCAGGCCCCCTGTGGTTGAGTTGAAGGGACATTTTTTCAAGAAGTTTATAAAGTGAATCTGGCTCGGTTGGTTCTCTTGTAACCACTCCTGCGATACCGCACATTTTAGTTTTCCACGAGATCGAAATTGTTTGAATCCACTTCGAACCTCTCCTGCCTCATCTCACTGATTTGGTAGGAAATGATACCCATAAAAAATGTGAGCAAGCCTGAAGTGATAACAAGAACTCCTAAGGGCGGAAGTCCAAGTCCTACGGAATAAACCATATTCACTGAGTAAATGAGACCCGCAATTATTTGAATAAGAGCAAAAATAGAGAAGAATAAGAAGGCATCAAAAAGCAAAACAATTCTAAAGATGAGCCTTAAGGTCAAAAAACCATCCCTAAATATTTTGACATAGGATTGACCCACACGTTGACTCACCTTTGTAGGATAGAAAATTGTCCGATAATTTCTTTTGATCATCAAAAGCGTAGTGGTCGAAGAGGCTGAAAAACCATCTGGTAGCAAATGAAGATATTTACGAAGGATAGAAGTCTTAAAAGCTCTAAAGCCACAATTAAGGTCTGGTATTTTTTGTCTTGCCACAATTTGAGAAACAAATCGCAGGATCATTTTGCCAGGAACACGCTTGATCACGAAGGCAGAACCTTTAGAACGTGCCCCTAAAACAGCATCGGCTTCTTCACTCAAAATAGGCTTCACCATATTATAAATATCATTGGGATCATGCTGTAGGTCGGCATCAAACCAAACCAAAATTGGGGTTTTTGTGTGTCTGACTGCCGTTTTTATGGATGCACCATAACCTCGATTATAGGGATGTCTTAAAACCTTAGCTTTCTTTTCAAAATTTTTGAGAGCCGTTTTTGCGGTTTCATAGGTTTGATCGGTTGAACCATCGTCGACAATCAATAAATTGATAGAAGGGTAGAGATTTATCAGCTGCTCTACACAACGCCCTATGCCCTCTTCTTCATTAAAAGCAGGGATTAAAATGGTTACTTTTTCTTGCCAGCTCAAAGAGGAACCTCAACTTAGAAACATTATTTAGACTCAAATACTAGGGTGAAAATCTTCAAATTACAATTCGTTCATTATACGGGTTTCGTTTTAGACCGACTGAGCTCTCACCGATCTAAATTTCTTCAATAAGTCCCCACCGCGGGAAGGGGATTTTTAGAATCCTCATTGAGGTTCAACCCTTAAAGGGTGACTTCTTACTTATTGCTGCGCACAACTTGGTGTCTCTGTTTTCGCCCTAGGGTAGCTTTACCCATGGATTACTCTCAATATGACTTCATAGATTTCGGCGCCTCTCGCGGCGGAGCCATCGAATTTGCAAAGGCTCGACTGGGGGGTAAACTTGGAGTGGGTGTCGATCTTAACCCCAAAAAAGTAGCCGCCATGAAAGCCTTGGGCTATGAATGTGTTCAAGGAGACATCACCCAACTCGGACATATCCCCGACAAAAACTTTCGTTTTACCGTCATGAGCCACGTTCTTGAACATCTTAAAGATCAAGAAGATTGTTATCTCGCCCTTAAAGAAGCCCAAAGAATCTCTCGCGATTTTATTTATATTCAAGGCCCCTATTTCGAGCGTGATGAGTGGCTAAAAAATCAAGGATTCAGACTTAACTGGTCTTTTTGGAGATGTCACAGCTATCATGTCACTTCTGATAGTTTGAAAGAAATTGCCAAACGATTGGGTTTAGGACCCATTAAAGTTTATGCCTGGGGCCCAGTCAAAAATTCAAGCCATAAACTGATTCATCCATTGACCTCACCGATCAATCAGTATGACTATGATGAAAAAGTTCACCCGCCCAAAAAGTTTATGGTCTTTAAAAAACCAATCTATCGTGAAATTATCACCCTCATACCTTTACGCCCCTTGACTGAAATCGAAGATTTACCCAATGTGACCACCTTCAGAAAAGATATGGTATTGACTGAAGAATCTGAAGAACATTCCCTGATCAGCTTCTTAAAAGAGTGGATGACCTATTATTTGATGAATGCGCCCCTCAAGCTTTTGGCCAAACTGAAGTGATTTCTTTTTACTTAAAAGCGAGCTATGATATTGATATTCTGTAAGAACTTCTGGAGACCTTTTTGAAAATATCTTTTGCGAGTCTTGTTAAAAAAACTCTTAAAATCTCAGCGTCTGCCATTGGGCTTGAAAAGCGAAATATTGAGCTTTTGACCAAATTCTATAATTTTTATGGTTATAAGTGTAAGGGCCAAATGATTTGGCTCTTTGTGGGTGCGATCTTCTCTGGCCTCATTGAAATTATTGGCCTTATATTACTTTATTATCTGATCAAACTTCTGATTGATCTAAAATCGATTGACGATGGTCATTTCATTTTACGAATTTTTTCGAGCATGGGTATTAACGACAGAGACATGATGATCCCCGTTTTTGCCGTCACAATTTTAGTTATTTTTATTTTTAAAAACATTTATTCGATGATTTACTACCACCTTCAACATCTGATTATTCGAAAGTGGAAAGTGGGTATTTCTACATTTCTAATGAGTCGTTATTTGCACGCACCTTATGCCTTTTTACTGAAATATAATTCAGCAACCATTATCAGAAATGTAAATAACACAGTAAACTCTGCTCTCAATGGTTTTGTTCTCTCGGCTCTCAATTATGGCTCTAATATTCTTACAGGTGTGATTATTCTTTCACTCCTTTGCATACGTTACATGAGCGTAACTATCATTATTGGCGTGATTCTTATCGTAGCGACGCTCCTCCAAAATAGGTATTTAAAGAAAAAACAAATACAATTAGGCCTCGAACGTGAAGAATTAATGAGCGAGCAGACAAAAAGTGTCTATCAAGGACTTCACGCCGTTAAGGAGACTAAAGTCGTTGGTAAGGAGTCTTATTTTCTTAATATTTTTAAAGATATTAATAATCGGGCCATCGACAACGAAATGAAGTCACTTTTTTACGCTCGACTCCCCTCTCATCTGACTGAAATAACCGTGATTGTTTCGATCATTGTGATCGCCGTAGCCGTGTTAATGGATACCGCCGATAATGTGGCCCTTTCTATTTCATCCCTTGGAGTTCTCGCTGCCATTGCCTTTCGATTAGCGCCCATTATGAATCGAACCATTTCATTTCAACAAGCTATGAATAATAATCTTCACTCAATGCAGAATCTTTTTACTGAAATTGATCGACTGAAAGAACTCAGTTTTATTTCTGTTAACCGAGACAAAATTGAAAAACTTCCTTTTAAAGATAAAATTGAACTCAAAAGGGTGTCCTTTAAATATCCACGTGGCAAAGCCTACACTTTGAGTAAACTTGATCTCACCATTAATCACGGGGAATTTGTTGGTATTGTTGGCAGCTCAGGAGCAGGTAAAACTACTCTTGTTGATATTCTCTTAGGTCTTTTAGTTCCTCAACATGGTCAGCTTTTGATTGATGGAACTGTGGTCACTGAAGCCAATATGAACAATTGGCAAAAAAATATTGGTTACGTCCCCCAAAATGTCTACACAGGTGAAGGGTCAATTGCTGAGAACATCGCGTTTGGTATTAATAAATCAAAGATTAACTATGATCGTCTCAATAAAGCCATAGATGATGTTCGCCTCACTGAATACATCAAACAACTTGACGAGGGACTCGATTTTAATATCGGAGAAGGTGGCAAAAACCTCTCTGGTGGTCAAAGGCAGCGACTTGGAATTGCCAGAGCCCTGTATCTTCAGGCCGATGTTATGATTCTTGATGAGGCTACAGCCTCTCTCGATGTGCCCACAGAAGTCGAGATTTCAACTGCGATTAACAAAATCAGAAATGAAAAAACCATTATAGTCATCGCCCATCGCTTATCGACAATTTTTGATGCCGACAAAATTGTGTTTATGGAAAATGGACAAATCATCGATGTCGGGACCTATAAAGAACTTTATGATCGCAACGAAAAGTTCAACTCACTCGCCACAATGGCTAAAATTATCCCAACAAATACCATTGATGAACTAACCACCTAAAATCTGTTGAGCAAATTCATAATTGAGAATGGTAGAGATTGTGAATCTGATACATTCTTAATACAAGATATAGATTTTATTGTTTAGTCTCTAGAAACACTTTTGATTCTTCTCTTAGATTTTCTAAGATACTATTTTCCTGCATGGATAAGACGGATCGAGAAAGGCGATCGCGTCCATAGAGGCTCAATAACATTTCAGATCCAGCCTTCATCAATCCTATTCTTTTTTCGCTTGGATAACTTTTTGATTTTGCATGAAAAATATATGTGTGAGTGGCAATGGCAAGGATGAAGCCTGCATCAACAGCACGAAAGCAATAGTCGTTTTCTTC
>JBGSSY010000004.1:0-3751 GCA_041736775.1 Bdellovibrionales bacterium
TGTCATTGGATCGGGTGTGGCCGGTCTGGCTTTTGCACTTAAAATGGCAGAATCTCGATCGGTTACAGTCATCGCAAAAAGTAAATTAATCCATACCAATACGGCCATGGCCCAAGGGGGAATTGCTTCGGTTATGGCAACAGAAGATGATTTCAGTAACCACATTCATGATACTTTGGTGGCTGGGGCGGGGCTTTGCCAAGAGGAGATCGTTCGCAAAGTCATTCAGGATGCACCCAAAAGAATTGCTGATCTTGAAGCTTGGGGTGTTCAATTTGACCCTGGTCACAATCACAATTGGCAAAAGAAAGATCTCACTCGAGAGGGGGGACACTCTCACCGCCGTATTCTTCATGTCCAAGATCATACGGGACTCGCCATTCAAGAAGCACTTAATCAAAGAGTCCTCGACCACCCCAACATAAAATTGATTGAAGACACGATTGCCATTGACCTCATTACTCTCCATCAAGTTTCACCTTTAACCACCGGAGCAAACCGCTGCCTGGGGGCCAGTTTTCTTGATACCGTTCAGCAAAAACTCATCGCCTTCTACTCACCGATTACCTTTTTAGCGACCGGTGGGGCCGGAAAAATTTATCTCTATACTTCCAACTGGGAAGGGGCCACCGGTGATGGTATCGCTATGGCTCACCGGGCGGGTTGTCGTATTGCCAATATGGAGTTCATGCAATTTCATCCGACCTGTCTTTATCACCAAAACTCTCGCAACTTTCTGATTTCAGAGGCTTTGCGCGGAGAAGGTGCTGAATTGATTAATAAAGAAGGGCGTGCTTTTACCTACGATTATCATTCGGCGGGTCCCTTGGCTCCCCGAGATATTGTCGCCCGTGCTATGGATGCTGAAATGAAAAAAACCGGAGCCGTTTGTGTCTATCTTGATATTCGACATAAGGGCGTTGATTTTATTAAACAGCATTTCCCCTTTATTTATGAGCGCTGTTTAAGTCTTGGTTTTGACTTGAGCTTACAACCTTTACCTGTGGTTCCTGCCGCTCATTATCTTTGCGGTGGGATCATGACTGATGAAAATGGTAAAACGGATTTGCCAGGACTCCTTGCGGGCGGAGAGTGCGCCTACACTGGCCTTCATGGAGCGAATCGTTTAGCTTCAAACTCTTTACTCGAGTGTTTGGCTTTTGCCCATTATGCCTTTGAAGAAATCCAAAAAAATCCTGAAAATTATCCTGCTGTCACTCCACAAAAATGGAAATCTCCTCTTATTCTCCATAAAGAAAGTGATGACTAACTCATGCTGATCTCCCATCTCTGGGATGAGATCAGAACCTGCATGTGGAATTATGTTGGCATCGTTCGCTCCAACAAGCGACTCAGTCGTGCTCTCACCCGAGTCACCAATATTGAAATGGAAATTGAAGATTATTACAAAAATTTTGAAATTAACTCTGACATCATCGAACTTAAAAATCTTTGTGCTGTGGCTAAACTGACAATTCAATCGGCTTTACAAAGAAAAGTCTCTGTCGGAACACATTATAATGTTGATCTCCCCTCAAATAGAGACGAAGAAACTCCATGGGCTAATATTGCTCCACTTTAACGGACCGATAAAGTTTTAATCAGAATGGAAAACATCATCAGCCCGTTAATTTTTTAAAATTAACACTGTTAAAATGAGGGCGATCAGAGCGGGAAACGCCTGAACGTAAAGAATGGTGGAACTGACTGTGAACCAACCATATATTCCTGCTACAAAAACACAAGCCGTAAAAAAGAGTTTAAGCTGATAACCCATGTTTGGATCCGATGTCATTAATGACCAAATTAAACCGGCCGCGAGAAAGCCATTGTAAAGTCCTTGATTGGCAGCAAGAGCTGACGATTGTTGAGCAAATTCAGGGGTGATTTTAAATATTTTTTGCCCTAGGGGCTGAGTCCAAAAAAACATTTCCAGGGCCAAAAAACCCAAATGTTGAAGGGCGATAAATCCAATGAGTGTATTGAGAAAAAAAACCATAAAGTAAGAGATATCAAGCACCCACGAGGTTGGCAATCACTTGGTTATTTGTAGGGCCCAGCTAAATCTTGCTCGCCCCTTCTTTAGCCTATATATTATCTGAATGAATTCATATGAAATCCGCGAGTACTTTATCGATGATCCTTTAATACCGAAGCTTTTTTTGCAGAGTTGGGCAAAACCAAAAACCAAATTCCATGGCTGTGTACTGATCACCCACGGCATTTCAGAGCACTCTCTGTGTTATGACCATGTTGCTAAAGCTCTTGCCGATCAAGGTTGGTTTGTTTATGCCTGGGACCTGCAAGGACACGGTCAATCTCAGGGCAAAAGAGGTTACATTGAAACTTTCTCTGATTTCTCTCGTGATCTTAAAAGGCTGATCAGTAAGATCAAAGAAAACGAAACCCTCCCTACACATAATTTTCATCTGATTGGCCACTCCATGGGGGGGCTTATTACCTTACAAGCCCTCACTGCAAAAGATCAACCTCAAGTCACCTCAGCAACATTGAGTAACCCAGCCCTTGGGCTTGCTATAGCCGTACCAAAACTGAAAGAATTAGCGTCCCATTGGCTTAATAATGTTTGGCCCACCTTCACACTGAACAATGAAATTCGCTATGAGCTTCTGAGTCGGGATCCCAAGATGATGGAGATCTATAGCAAAGATCCTCTTCGCCACACCAAAGTGTCTGCTCCTCTTTTTCTAGGAATGAAAGCGGCGATGGAGGATATGAAAGACAACATTGATCAGCTCAAAACACCGGTCTTCTTTCAGATCGCCGCAAAAGATGCATTAGTCGATCCTCAAGCCAGCTTGGATCTCTTTAAAAGAATCACCGGACCCAAAACACTCAAAATTTACGAAGAGAGTTTTCATGAGATTTACAATGATCTGAATAAGCAAGAAAGCATTGACGATCTTATTAACTATTTAGGACAATACAAAGGATGAAAAACTTTTCTATAATCTCAATGTTTTTTTTATTCGCGGCCTGTTCGACGACTTTTAATCCTCACTCCCAAGGACGCGAAGACTATCTTGAAACGATAGAGTCTAAAAGTGCTGGCGACAAACAATTCTCTGGCGTCTATGAACAGTTTGAATTTAAAGCGACTCTCCTCAACCGTGAAATTTCAATGGCGATTCATGACCGACTTAAGCTTTATTATGATTGGGGTCCCGAAGAGAATGAGAGAAAAAAACAAGAGCGCTTACAAGAACTTGAAAACAAAACAATAATTTGGCTGAGCTTTTTTACCACGGATCGTAAAGACGATAATCTCGCTAACGCAAATTCCATCTGGAAAATCTATCTTGTTTCTGATGGTAAAAGATACGAGGGCAAGGCTGTTAAAGCCAATCTCAATTTTAGCGAAGCCCAAGCCCTATTTCCTTACCACTCACGCTGGACCACTCCTTACTATTTAGAGTTTCCAGTCCCTACATCTGAAGTTGAAAATACAAGACTTCAGCTCATCATCACAGGCCCACTGGGACGAAGAGAAGTCACTTTTTAATTTTTTTCCCTCTCAAAAAATGAATGTTTGTTTTGAAAATGGAAAAAGGGCTACTTTTTTTATTGGACCCGTCCAACCCGTTGTTAACCGAAGAGCTTTTTCGTAATCGTTAAGTTGCTCATTGGCCTTATCTTTATACTGAGGGGAACCAGTTTTATAGTCCACAATCCATAAACATTCTTCAGTGACACCCCATAAATCAATCCGTCGTTCAGTTATTTTTTCTTG
>JBGSSY010000013.1:0-25887 GCA_041736775.1 Bdellovibrionales bacterium
TTTTCTCAGCGATGGAATATTCGGTTTTTAATGGCGGCAAAAGGTTTCGGCCTCTTCTTTGTTACACCGTCGCAGAAGCTTTTGGACTTCGCCCAGAGGTGATCACGCCTTTTGCCATGGCTGTAGAATGTATTCACACCTACTCTCTGATTCACGATGATCTTCCTTGTATGGACAATGATGACTTTAGAAGGGGACAGCTGACAAGTCACAAACAATTCAACGAACCGATTGCTCTTCTGGCGGGAGATGCCCTTCTGACCGAAGCTTTTTTAATTCTCGCCCAATCCTATCGAGAATTCTCTAGTCCTTTGATTGAATGTTTAGCAAAAGCTTCGGGTGGACTTGGAATGATTCGCGGGCAAATTTTGGATTTAGGATTAGGAAAAAAACTCGATTCACTCAGTGACCTTATCCATTTGCATGAACTCAAAACCGGCGAATTGATCTCTGTCTGTTTTGAAGGACCAGCCCTTCTCGCACAAAAAAAACCAAAGCCCTTCAAAGAAGTGGGCCTGTTGCTCGGTCTGGCCTTTCAAGTCAAAGATGATTTATTGGATGCGGCCGAACAAGAAAGTGCCAGTTTTGTTTCATTTTTAGGTCAAGAAGGTACGGCCACTTATCTTAACTCACTGACCGAAAAACTTTATGAAGCTCTCAAAGAGAACGAACTGAAAACACCAGCACTCCTTAGCCTTATTGATTTTAATTTAAATCGGCAGACATGAAACTATTGAGAGTGGATCAAATTCTTCAACAACTTTATCCACAATGGACTCGCTCAAAAATACAAACTTTGATTGAACACAAAAAGGTGCGGATGAAAGACGCCCAAGGATTGTGGAAAACTTTGGATAAGCCGGGGACTAAGTTTGATTCGCTTCCACTCACTCAAGAACATTTTCTGATCGAACCCGATGAAGAACTGAACTATGTCTCTCGCGGCGCTTTAAAACTTAAAGCCGCACTTGAAAATTTTGAAATTGATGTTTCAGGTCATGTTTGTCTTGATGTCGGTCTTTCGACCGGTGGTTTCACGGATCTTCTTCTAAAAGCAGGAGCTTTTCGAGTTCTTGGTGTTGATGTGGGAATCAATCAACTTCATCAGAGTTTGAAAAATGACAAACGCTTAGTCGCCTTTGAAAAAATCAATATCCGCGAGGGGCTGCCTCCAGCTCTGTTAAAAGAATTTTTTGTATCAGAACCCTTTGAGTTTGATCTTATTGTCGTCGATGTTTCCTTTATCTCTCTGAGTTTAGTGATACCGCCCCTTGCAAGTTTACTTTCACCCCAAGGGAAGTTAGTTCTTTTATTAAAGCCACAATTTGAATTGACCGCAAAAGATCTTAATAAAAAGGGTGTGGTTAAGGATCTGAACAAGATCCCGCAAATCCTAGAAAAAATAGATGGGGTTTTGCTTGAAAATAAGTTAAAAAGAAAGTCTCAATGTCCATCACCAATCGAGGGAGAAAATGGGAACAAAGAAATACTTATTTTGGCTTTGCCTCAGCCTCGCGCTCCTGGTCTCTTGTGAGAGTTTAAGAATAAAGACGACCGATCATCAACAGGTTCCCACCTCTGAACCAACGGAACCCGATCAGCCGGTCGAAGAGCCGATTGTTGCAAAAAGGCCTGAGTTTCTCAGCAAAAAAGCTCCAGCCCTTGGTGTTATTTTAGGCGGAGGCGGTGCTCTCACTTATGCACACTTGGGTGTTTTGCAAGAGTTTGAAAACCAGAAGATACCGATTCGAGCCATTGCTGGTCTTGAGTGGGGCGCACTCATCGCCGCAACCTATTCAGTGAATGGTAAAGCCCATGCTGCCGAATGGAAGTTACTTAAACTTCCTCTCCAAAATTTTGATAAAAAATCTTTTTTCTCAAGCTCCGCAGGCGGTGCGAAAGTTTCGAGTTTCGACTCTTTTCTTAATGATCTTTTTCAAAAGCGAGCCGTCGCTGATTTATCACCACCGTTTGCTTGTGCCTCTTTACAAATTAAACAAGGACAAGCATCAGTTCATCAATCGGGTGCCGTAAAAAATGTTATCAAATCTTGTTGGCCCTATCCTCCCCATTTCGATGTGGAAGCTCAGTTGGCCCATCCTCAAGGTATTCAAAAACTCGCACAAATACTGAAGAATCAAGGTGCTGAAATCATTGTCTACATTGACGTGATCGCCAACAACGAATTGCTTCCGCCGGGATCAGAGTTTGATAAAAATAATGTTCGATTGCTTTGGGCCCAAAACAAGGCCATTAGTCCTTCATCGGGACAGCTGGGAGTTAATGAAGTTATTGCTCTGAGCCTTCCACAATCGAACATGAAATCCTATCAATCACTCAGAGCATTGGTGCGTATGGGTCAACTCAAGAGCCAAGAGCCTATTAAGAGTCTTGCGAAAAAATATGATTATTAAAACTTTTAATTCTTTGGACATTTTCAAAAAACGTCGAGAAAAACTCAATTCGCTCGCCGGCCCTGATTGTGTTTTTATTCTTTTTTCGGGCGAAGAAGGCCATTTAGCCCCTTTTCGTACTCAAAGTTCCTTTGTTTATCTTACGGGCTTTGAAGAACCCGAAGCTTGCGCCATTATTAAAACCGGAAAAAAACCAGAATTTTTTCTTTTTGTGCGAGATCGTGATCCAGCCCTTGAGCTTTGGGATGGTGAAAGATTTGGTCCTCTGGGTGCAAAAAAAGATTTTGGTGCCGACCAGGCATTTTCTCTTAAAGAGCTCCACAACGAACTCCCTCAATTGCTTCGTGGTCAAAGCTCAATTTTTTACAGCATGGGTGAGTATTTAGAAAATGACAAAATCGTATTTTCCGCTCGAAAACAGGCCGTCGCATTGGATCGCCGTTCTGGAAAATCTTTATCTTCCCTCTGTGATCCCAATCAAATTATTTCACAGATGCGCGTGATAAAAGATAGTCATGAAAAGGCTTGGATGAAAGATTGCTGTGAGCTCTCTGCCAAGGCTCACACTTATGCCATGAAATCCATTCAACCCGGAATGACAGAAAAACAAATTCAAGGAATTTTGATTTTTTCATTTATGCAACAAAATGCCACAACCGAGGGCTATACCTCTATTGTTGCCTCTGGGGCAAACGCAACAACTTTGCATTACCGAGCGAACAATCGCAAAACCCAAAAAAATGAATTGATCTTGATTGATGCCGGTGCAGAAAAAAATTACTACAAGGCTGATATCACCAGAACCTATCCGGTTGATGGAAAGTTTACTTCCTTTCAGCATGAATTTTACCAAGCTGTGTTAGAGGTGCAAAAAGATCTGATCCATAAAGTGATTGTCGGCTTTTCATTGCCCGAACTTCAAGAAGAGGCCATCCGTCAGCTCACCCAGGTCATGATCGATCTCAAACTTCTCAAGGGTAAACTCAAGGATCTCATTAAAAACAAATCTTACCAAAAATATTACCCCCATGGTGTTGGTCATTATTTGGGACTCGACGTCCACGATGTTGGTTTTTCAAAAAAAGATGATCAACCTGTTCCGTTTCAAGCGGGAATGGTGATCACGGTTGAACCTGGAATTTATGTCCCCTTAGGTGATCAAGAAGCACCCAAAGAATTTCGCGGACTGGGTGTAAGAATTGAAGATGATATTTATATAACAAAAACGAGACCAGAGATTTTAACCGCTCTTGCACCCAAAGAGATCAAAGCTTTAGAGGCGGTTGTTGGAAGCGAGCCTCTTCGGCTTCCCTCTTAAAATAAATAATCAATGGATGTATTTAAAAGTGTGAAGCGGTGGGATGAGTTACTCGCCGGTGTGACCCGGTCACCCTGACCTGAAAAAGTTGTGCTTAACAAGAGAAATTCAAGCCCTATATTCAGCCGAAGTCTTTCACTGATTTTATTTTCTGCGTAAAATAAAAAATGATTGATGGAATTATCATTGCTATTGGCCGAGCTAAAGGGCGATTCCCTCAGTCGAGGGAACATATGAAAGTAAGCTTTTCCACCAATGGCCCAAGTTCCACTGGGATTGACCGGCACATAACCACCGATTCCAAAGGGAACACTTTGATACTCTAAGGTTGTAAAACCTTGATTCGAGGTGGTGTCGACAAACATTCTATAACTGTTAAACCCGAGATCAAAAGTAATTTTAGGACCAAAAAACTCATTTTTTAAAATAAAATTATAGCCAAAAGAAAGTCGATATTGGCTCAGCGAATTTGAGATCTCTGATGGACTACCGCTGGGATTCGTCGATTGGCCAATCCCTTGGGCAAAAACCGCATCGGTATAAAATTGAGGGGTTATCCAAATTTCTCCGTGAAGATCAATTCGAGGATAAACATTCACTTTTGAGTCGATGTTAGAGCCATCAGTGAGGCCTAAACTATTGTTAAAACTTCCTAGTGAAAATCCAGCACCCACGCGGCCAAAGGTTGGAGGATCTTTTGCGATCCACTCTCGCGCCTCTTTGCCAAACACAACTTTGTTATTTTCACTCAACAACTGTTCCGCGGGAGTATAAGTTTTTGTCCAAGGAGTGGCGCTATAGTCGACTTTTGTGACTCCAGTGATTTTAACACCCGGAATAAGAACACCCGATTCGGTTTCGCTGGTTACATCTGCAAAACTTATGTAATCGTCGACTTTAACAACTCGGACTTGACCAAGAATCACTTTATTCGACTTGATCAGAAAATTTCTTTTCGGATGCTTTTGGGCACTAATAATTTTAACCGCGGTCAGATTTTGACCAGCCGTCACACCATCTTTTTTTCCGACATTGATTGTGACTCGATTATCCGTGCGACTCACAATGAGGGCATCATAGGGAATTTTATTCAGTATTGTTGTGTAGAGGTTATTAAGGGTCGTTAGTATGAGGGGTGTATTATCAGCCAGCTGCTTTTGAGCCTGCTCCGCAACAAGTTCACCACTGCGAGTACTAAAAAGGTAGAGTTGAATATGAACATCTTTAGGATCCTTGCGGATTTCAGTAATAAAAAAACCATCACTGTTTAAAGAACGTGAAAGACTTCTGACTTTCGCAGGATCATTCACTAAATCTTCAGGCTTGACCACAGACCCGGCAATATGACTTTCAACAGAATCCCAGCGGTGATTGGCTTCAATTAATTTTTTAAGCTGTTCATCGACAGCTTTAGAATAAATCCCGTTGATATTATCTATGCTCGGAAGAAAGGTCATTTTTCGAAAAGTGAGGCTTTCATCGTAAGAGCTTGAGTACTCTGTGGTATTTTCGGTTGGTGTTTGAGCCATTACAGAATTCTGTCTAAAAAGAAGGGCCCCTAAAAGTACGGATACAGCAAACAAAAGTCTCATCTGACCATTATAGGACAGACAGAGGTGTGACGACATTTTTTTTCTCACCAGAAGGGTTCGGGACTAGCCTAGAGTCTACTCAATCCAAAAACACGTCTCTTCTGATTGCGACCATGGTTGAGATGAGAGGCACAGTCTATAGGCATAGGTCTTAAGTCAAAGTGGAGGATCAAAATCGAATATCCTTTTTATCCAGCTCTCGTTAAAATAAAGATTGCAGGAGAAATCCATGAAAATCATGATTGTCGATGATTCATCTTTTATTGTTCTGATTTGTCGCCAAACTCTGTTGGCGGCCGGATACGATGTGGTTGGAGAAGCATTTGACGGCGTCACTGCGATCCAAAAAGCAGAAAAGCTCAAACCCGATCTTGTTATTCTTGATTTAGCTCTGCCTAAAAAAAATGGCTTTGAAGTCGCAGAAGCCCTAAAAGAAAGTCTTCCAAACACGAAAATCTTATTTATCTCGGCTGTGGACGAGGAGTGGGCTAAGGAAAAAGTTGTTGCTGTCGGTGGTTATGGTTTTTTAGCCAAGCCTTTTGAAAATAGTCAACTTCTCGATTATGTTAGGTTGGCAGATGAAAAAAGAGGAGCACTTAAATATGGGTGATTTATTATTTATGATCAAAATGGTGATCTATACTTTTCTCATTGTCATGGTCATGCAGATCAAAGTGGGAAACACCACCCTCGAAGAGAAAGTCATTCACATGACCCATGAATCAAAAATGGCCCATCTCTTTCAAACCACGGCCCAAAGTGCTGCCACATTTGCGGGTCAGCAATTGAATCGATGGACAGGAAGTCTTAATAGCAATTTTATCAACAAACATAAAGCGAGCCAAATACCCGGTCAAAGATTGACCGAAAAGTATAAAGAGATGAAAGAATCTCTTCGTGAACACTGGGAAGAGAGTGAAAGCTCAGAAGAAGAGCAGCCTTAAAGAATGAGAACTTCACCCATTGGGCCAAGCAATTCAAGCATGCTCAAAAAGTTGGAAACAATCGATGAAGCTATATTGCGAGTCGATTTATTTTCAATCTTTTCGACTTCACCCTGATTATCATAAAGCAAAGTAATTTCACCCAAGCCCTTCTGAGAGAGAAGTGTGGGTTTTATATGATCTTCATCGTAGCCGAGGAGAATCTCAATGTTTTTATTATTTTTGAGCGAGCTCATTCGACCGAGTTTATTATACTGAATAGTGACAGAGTTTCCGTTGGGAGTGAAAGCTTGCTTGAGCAAACCACGCTGATCATATTCAAATTTTGTTTTCTTTTGCGAAATGACCTTTCCGGCTGGATTAAGAATGGACTTATTCTCTTCGGTAATAAGAAATCGAGCCAAATCATATTGATAAGTTGATTTTGACCAGTCTTGAATCTCTTGTTGAGGTGTGTATTTTTTAAATTCTTTTTTATTAATAAGACCATTAAAGTAGGCGTAACCGGTGTAGCTATCATTTTCTCGTACCGTGATTGGCCTGCCTAAAAAAGGATGAAAATAGATATCTCTGAGATCAGTTTCAAGAGTCTCCATCACACGGTGAAGGTATTTATCATCAGAGAAAGTATAGGCTTTATACCAAAACTCATGTTTTCCGCTCATCGTTTTCTGATCGGGACAACTTCGACTATAGGTGCCCCAATAATTATTTTTAGGATCATTTTTTGAAAGTAAAAATTCGAAATTTTCTCGGCATCCTTTTCTGTTTGTATAGGATTTAATCCAATCGTTAGAGACGTCGTAGCTCATTTTAATTTTTGAGTTATCTGGAAAGAGGACTTCAGTGAGATTATGAGCTCCATCGTAGGAATATAGATATTTCTTCGACCACATATTTGTGACTGATTTAAGATTTTCCCCTTCAAATTGGTATTGGGTCTCTAGGCCATTTCCATTAAAGATTTTAACCAGTCTACCGTTGACGTCATAAGCAAAATTCAACCGGCGTCCACTGTTATCAACGATATAAGCCAGACGGGGACCTTTGTAGTTCAGCTTTTTCCACAGACCTTGTGAATTTGTCACTTGGACCAGCTGCCCTTTACTATCATAACGTTCGGTCACACCATCTTGGCGTCGTCTTTCATAAAAGGAGCCGTCAAAAGTCATTTTTTCAAAACCTTTTGCTTTAGCTTGAAAGACGTTTTTATTGGTTTTAATTTTTTGTATATCAACCAAATGGAGTTGATTGGCATAGGTGAAACGCATTTTTGTATTGTTTTCGAGTTGCACCCTTAGGTTTTTAAGATCATTGATAGACATTTTTTTCTGTTTACTGAAGTGTTCAACAATTTGATCAATGGTGTGGGCGCTGGATTTAAGATCAAAGTTCTCGGGATAATAGGTCACTTCAAGTCCGCCCCCACATTCAGTGAGATTCACGATACCATCGGATGTGATTTCAAGTTTGGTTTCTAAGCTCGAGCACCAACCAAAACCAAAGAGTCCCATAAATAGTGATCGAGAGCTATAGTACCTTTCGATTCTGATTTCAGATCCTTCTTCTGGGTCAATAAAGTCGATCCAAGATTCTGTATAGCTGGCATTTCTCATATTAACCGCCGCCCAAAGCGGTGACGAAAGTAAGAATAAAGTGATCACGAGGATCCATTGACAGCTTTTTTTCACACACTTTCCCATGTTCGGTAGAGATTTCTTTATTTTTATTTAAATTATACTTTAATTGTCACAACTTTTCTAATCATCAGGCCACCAATAATTTGCAAAAAAATCACAACAGCAAGTGCAATAAGACCTAAAGTTGTATTAAAAAGTGGCATAATGTAGTTGGGGTCAACAGCAAAAAAGACTCCCATTAAGATAAAAGGAATACAGCTGATGATTATCCCTTGCATAATCCCTTGGGCCGTTAGCGCCTCAATTTTCTTTTCCACCTTTTGTCTTTCACGAATTGTAAAAGTGATGGTTTGAAAGGTTTCGGCCATATTTCCACCCGTTTCTTTAAGGATATTCACAGAGGTCACAAACATTTGCACATCGGGGCGAGGTATTCTTTCACCCAGCTCGGTTAAGGCGTCTTCTAAAGTTTGACCAATTTGATTTTGAGAAAGAACCAATCTGAACTCTTGACTGATCGGATTGGGTAAGTTTTTTACAACTCGGTCCATGGCTTGGTTCACACTCAGCCCTGCTCGAACACCGTTAGAAAGTATGGTCATTGCATCGACCATTTGATCGGTGAATTTGCTACAACGCTTTTCATAAAGATACTTGATAATATGTTTAGGTAAATTCCAACCCAAGAGGGTAAAGAGTATTCCAAAAATAAGTCCAGCAACGACATTGGGCCAGAATAAGATAAAAAACAGAGCTCCAAGACCAAAGCTTCCGAACATTAACGCTCTCGTCAATTTATCTTTCTCAACCGGAACAAACATGAGCTCAAGATATTTTATAATTTCATCTCTTTGTCCAAGACTGCGTTCATTCACAAAATGAATAATTTTATCAACCCAAAGATAGGAAATGGTAAAAATACAGGCCGCAATTAATATCATTAAAATCGGTAGAGGTATATTTAGGGTCAATTGATTCAAATTTTCCATCATTCACCACTCACTTTTTTTGTCATAGGCCTGCGCAGACCATTGGGTCTTTGCTCGTGCGCCTGAGTGGGTTGAGCTTCCCCTTCATTGGAAAATAAATCTTTGGGAATAGTAACACCCCGCTCTTTAAGGTCTTGGACAAATTTGGGAATAAGACCTTTTGAAAGGAATTGACCCACAATCTTTCTGTTTTTATCGTAACCAGTTTCTTTATAAGAAAAGACGTCCTGAAGAGTAACGGCGTCCCCTTGAATCCCTTGCACCTCTGTGATGTTCATGACTTTACGACTTCCATCGGAAAGCCTTGAGATTTGTACGATGACATCAACGGCTCCAGCAATCTGTTCTCGAATGGCTTTTGCAGGTAAATCCATTCCGGCCATCATACAAAGAGTTTCAAGGCGCGAAATGGCTTCGCGTGGACTATTGGAGTGGACCGTGGTCATCGAACCATCGTGACCCGTATTCATTGCCGAAAGCATGTCGAGTGCCGCGCCATCACGACACTCTCCCACCACAATACGATCAGGCCGCATACGCAGTGAGTTTTTGACTAAATCTCGAATCGAAATCGATCCCGATCCCTCCATATTGGCGGGGCGAGTTTCTAAGCGAACCACATGTTCTTGTTTCAGTTGAAGTTCGGCAGCATCTTCGATCGTGATAATTCTTTCGTCGATCGGTATAAAAGAGGATAGACAGTTGAGCAAAGTGGTTTTACCAGAACCAGTACCCCCAGAGATAATAATATTTTTTCCTTGAGACACACAGAGTTTTAAAAAATCCATCATTTGTTTTGTACAGGAATTGTATTTGATATATTCGTCGACTCCAAAAGAGTCTTTTCGAAATTTTCGGATGGTTAATGCAGGACCATCAATTGAAAGAGGCTCAATAATGGCATTCACTCGAGAACCGTCGGCCAAGCGCGCATCCACGTAGGGAGTTTTTTCATCAATTCTTCGTCCCAAAGGACTCACGATACGTTCGATAACGTTTCTGAGTTGAATATTGGAAGTAAAATAGATTTTACTCAGCTGTATTTTACCTCCCTTTTCAATAAATATTTTATTGTAGCCGTTGACCATAATTTCAGAAACGGAGTCCATCGCGAGAAGATCTTCTAAGGGGCCAAGTCCTAGGGCTTCATCGACCACTTCTTTAATAATTTGTTTACGATCAGTATTGTTTAAACCACGGGATTCTTGATCGAGAATTTTTCCAATGGCAACACGGACATCGTTATGAAGTTTTTTCTCAAGATCAGGATCTTCTTTAGATTTAGTGATATCCTCGTTTTTGAGATTGAGATCTTTAATGAGTCGACGATGGATAGTCAGCTTTAAGTGAGTTCTCGCATCGATGGCCGGAGCACCCCCTTGATTGAGTTGGTTGCTCGCCTCATCGGTGGTCTTTAAAGAAGAAGACATGGGCTTCTGGATACTTTTAAGCTTTTGAAGAAGGCCACCCGATAGTGTACGGACCAAGTTATGATAGCTCGCAGAGATTGGCGCCTTATTGGCAATAAGAACAAAAGGAAGACCCCGTTTCAGCGCCCCCATCGTTGTTATGTCATCCTGTGGGATGGCTGCCAGTACTTTTTTATTCAAGGATTTTTCAATACTATCGAGAGCGAGACCCGAATTGGACATTTTGTTAACGATCAACTGCACCGTTTGTTGAGGAATCGATGCCGCAGCCAGTTCATTGAGAAGTCTCAATGTTTGATTGATCGTTAAGACTTCAGGTGTTGTTACCGCAAGGACGAGCGTGCTGGCCTCCAAGCATTTAAGCTGTAACTCATCAAAAGAATTACCAAGATCTATAAATATAAAACGATAGAAATGACTGAGTGTTTCCACTTGTTTCATCGCAACCGATGTGTTTACAGAAAAAAGTTCCCCTGGATTTTTAATACCAGCAATATAATGCAAAGGAATTTGTGGGTGGACATTGAGAACAGCGCTGAGGTTTCGAGTGTTTATCGAACCCGTAAAGTGACACACTTCTGACATGGTTTTGGGTTTTTGAAAACCAGTAATAAAATTTTGATCACCACAGGTATTTTGGTCAAAATCAATCAAAAGACAAGGTGTTCTCAGTTCAAGAGTTGAGGCTGTAGCAAGATTAGCAGCGAACACACTTTTGCCCACGCCACCTTTACCGCCAACAATTGAAATTATAGAACAATTTGGGTTTATCGACACTCACAACTCCTGTATGACTTTATCGGTTTTAACCGCGATTTATTTAAGTCAAGTCAGTCGAGAGCTGGAGGATGGTCCAGCTCTTTTCCCAATTATTCGCCCATGCGGAATTTTCGTTTTATTTTTTCTGAGCCCGCACTGGCGGAGGATTTGATAATCGGAGTCACAAAGACCACAAACTGGCTTTTATTTCTTCTAAAGTCCTTAGAGGAATAAAGGTTAAAAATGGCATCCGGATTAGCGTCTGGGTTATATTCAGTTCCCGTTGAATTCTGAATCAGTCCACCAACAGCAGCACTTTGTCCACTTCTCACCATCACCACTGTCTTAACCAGATTGGTTGCCGTTTGAGGCCCGCTTTGAGTATTTCCAATCAAGGAACTCACATTGAAATCCATTTTTAATTCGATCATATCCGATCGCGGGTTCGTTATGGTGGGAGTAATTGTGGATGTAATTCCCACATTAGCAAATTGAGTGGTATTACCACCACCACTGCCATCGACGGCCCCAGGCTGCCGCACTAAAAAGGGGATTTGTGTGGTTGAGCTCACAATTCCAGCCTCTTTATCTTTAGTTGTCACCGAGGTGCTCTCCAGAATTCTGGCAAAACCATGGGCTTTGGCATGATTCAGTTTGGGCAAGAGGTTGGTAATAACTCCAGAGATTTCAGCAACGATGCCATCGTTATTCGCCCGAGTGTCTTTGGTGAACTTCACATCGGTGTTATCTTGTAAGGCCGGAGCCCAACGAAATGAAGAGCTGCGCATATATTTTTTGCTCAATTCAACATAATGAACCACAAGTTGTATAATTTTATCGGGTTCGGGCGGAGGAGGAGCGCGAACGGTGAGCAAGTTAATCACCACTTCATCATTTCTTTTTTTAAGAATCCCTTGCGTCTCAGCCTCATCAAAGACAGGTGGCGGAATGTAGGTCCTTGCAATGATTTCTGCTTTTTTACGTTCGTCGTCGTTGTTGGCAATACCCTTAAGAATAAATTTTCCATTGATGGCACGGACTTCGATGTCGGGATTATTGATTTCACGCTCAATGATCTCAGCAATTCTCTTGGGAGCCATGGGATCAACCTGGACAAGTGAGTCCACTTGATCGCCAAATTGTTTTTTCACCCCATAAATCCGGTTCAGGTCTGAAGGGAGTAAAATTTTTCCGTCCACCAGCACCTTATTGTTAGCTATAGTGACAGTAATCCCTTCAATGTCATGAAGAAGGGCACGCACTTCGCGCACAACGCGGGTCAGATCGGATTTGCGCACTTCAATGCGGTATTCGAAAATCTTCTCCCCTTTACGGTCATGAATCGTCATGGTCGATATACCAGGTGACTTCGGTGTAAAACGAATCGTCTTAATTTCACGATCCAATTCGGCATCAACAATACTTCTGAAATCCCCTAAAAACTCGGAGCCCGGGGGGAGGTGAGAGAGAACCTCTTGATGCTGAATTCCCATATAAATTGTTAAATACTTCTGACCCACAATTGTTTTTTCTTGGGCCTGAGCCCAAGATCCAACAAAAAGAAGGAGAGGTATAAAAAACAATTTAAAGTTTTTCATAGCGTCCTCGCTTTGGTTTTGGCTCTGGTTTATTGGGGACGGGTGCCACTGCCGGTTGCGGTGTGGGCGTTGGTGTCGCCGGAGCCCTGACTTTGACCCGGTTGAGCACATCATTCACATCGACAGTTGGTAAGGTTCCTTTGATTCGATCGTTTGGATTTCTCAAAGAAAAATACATCGGCAGAGAGTTGGATGAAAGATGAAACAAAAGTTGGGCCTCAGATGGAGTAACTTCTAAAGTGAGAGTCGAATAGTTGTTATCCACTCGCAAATTTCGAATTTCAAAATTGTCTTCGTCTCCTTTAACCACCTGAATCGGGAGATTATCCACAATGCTTTGACCGGTGGCTAAAACAATCACATCTTGAAGAATCGTGCGAACCTTTCTCACTTTATTGAGTCCATCACCATCGTCGACCGCGGCAATAATATCCACTCGATCTCCGGGCTTTATCAATTTGGCAACACCTTGCACCTCGGTCACAGGAACGGTTGCTGCCCTTTTGCCAGGTGAAACTTGCATCGATAAACCGGTACTCTTATCGGGGAAGACAAGTTTAGTATTAAGAAGCTGTTCCCCTTTTTTAATGGGGGCAAGGGCAATTTGTCCGACCACTTCAGTGGGGTTTTGAATGGCCGAGGGTTGAATAAAATCAGAAGGTCTTTCAACCACCTCTAATTTTGATTCATCGACAATTTCAAACTCACGAATGTCTTCGCGGGCAATAACAACAGTTTTTGTTTGACCAAACTTACGAGCGTAATCAGCCCTTTTATCTTGAGCCCATCCGTAGAGAAGTATGACTGCAAAAACAGCAGCACCAATCGAAATCCAAAGCGTGCGTGTTTCATTTTGTTCCATGATTATCCCCCACACCGACTGTTCAAGCAGATTCCATACATCGTGAGAATCCAAACCGGATTCACGCTGACGGTCGTGTTTCTGCGAGAGGCTGGCACTCGTTGAAAAATTTCACTATTATGTGTATCCGGTCTTCGCCCTGATTCTTCAAGACTAAGCCCCATAGATATTGGTCGCTCTGTGGCCACCTGTGTGTCTGGGTTATCTTGAGTGTCTGTATTGATCCCATGGAGTCTTGTCATCATATTGTAATAGTGAAGCGGTGAAGCTGCACGGTTGGTACGAAAGTACATAAGATTGGCGCGATGGCGAAAAGTTTCATAGGCGTAAGTTCTTGAATGAATGTTATGAAGAACAGCGGTATGGACAATACCAAAAAAACCAAAAGCATAATAAATCAACGAAACAAAAAGAACGAGCAGAACGGTTGCTTCAATACTGGCAAAGCCCTTTTTATTTTTAAGTGATTGGGAGAGTGTTTTATTTTTCATATCAACACCCATTATCCATAATTATGGCCACAGCATTTGTATCAAACGAAAAACCTAAAGCAGCCATTTGCTGAGCTCGTTGGCTCATAAAGGCCTGGCATTCACGAAAGCTCGGTTCTCGTGCGAGAAAAGACTGAATATTGGTTCGAAAAGAATCCTGGTCAGATCCCGTGGTTCCAAGCATTGGGATTCTCTTATAAAGAATGGGAGCACTAAAGGGAATACGGACACCTACGAAATTATCAGAATCTGGGTTAGGTTGGTATTCATCATTGAAATCATCGATCTGCACTTCACCCACTGTAAACCAACCATTATTGAGCATGGGAACAATCGCGGGGTTTGAAATGAGCTGATTAAACTTTTGACGAGCTCTTTCTTTTTGTCGGTCTTCATCAAGATGACCGAGATTATAATTTCTGGCGGCCGCATAACTGACGTATTGAACCACCTCAACGACAGAAAGTGTCATAGCAAAACTAAACAGTATTGCTGAGAAGGCAAAAATCATGACACTCGCAAACAGAAAATCGAGAGTGAGTAATCCTTTTTGTGAATTTAAAAGATGAGCCTTTTGCATCATGGTGTATCTCCTGTGGGAGAACCATGACGGTTGAGTTGGTTAGGATGTTTACCCCGACTAGAGGCCGCAGGCATCCACATGCCATTTTCAATCATGCCAGCAAGATAGGTCCAAGGTCGTTCGACCATTTTGGTCAAAATTTGTTTGTCCCGCAAAAACCTAGTTCCGGTAAAAACCGTACTTACGAGTATAGTTAACACAAGTACGGCTTCCACAGTGATTTGTCCTGCTTGACGATTCATAAGAGACCTCCCCAAAAATGTGAGGTCAGCCATCCCAGTGCAATTGCAACGGTGTAGGGTATTTTGTGGGTATGTACAGGTTTTAAAAAATAGAGCATTTCTTTGAGATTGTTTTTAAAGGCTTTGAATTTTTGAGCGAACAAAAGCGAGAGACAGCCCAAAAGAGCTCCCCAAAAAAGAGAGAAAACAAAAATTTCTATAATCTCTACGACACCCATTAAAATCCCCAAGCACATCATAAATTTTAAGTCCCCAGCTCCTAGTGCTCCAAAAAGAACGAGGGGTAACATAATTAAACCACCTACCAAAAATCCAAATAGGGCAGGTATTAAATTTTCAATTCCACTCAAAGCGACAATCGAAAATCCAATCAGACTGAGTGCGATAAATAAAAAGTTATGAAACTTTTTAAAGATCAGATCATCAATAACAGCGATGATTAAAAATCCAATGGGATATACGATTGAGCCTAATAGCATTATGGCGTACCCAGTGGAGGTGCTCCATTGGGTTTTTGCCATTCTACAGTATTGCCATCTCTAAAAGGAAAGCGATGGCCAAACGTGATATTTTGCTCGACGCGTGCACCTAACCGAGGGGCTGAATCAGAGAAGACCTTTCGTGGCCCCTTGTCTCCAAGAAATGCACCGCCCAGTATAAATGCAAATAAACCCAAAAGAAGTATTAACTCCGTTGTCATAGATCACCCAACTCAGTCATGATTAAAAATCATTAATCTGAGTACCTAACTTATCAACCTTACCGCTGACGATGGATTGAATTTGGTTTTTAAACATCATTGCGATCGCAACAACCACAACCAGCATCAGGATATATTCTGTTGCACCTTGTGCAGACTCATCTTTCCAGAGTTTCTTTAGAGTTTTCAACATAGGACCCCCTCTTTAAGTTATTAAAATGTTCCATTGACCTATCGGCCCAAAGGCCCAATCACATAAGAGGAAAAAGGTCTAGTTAGACCCTGGTCTTTCTCTGGATGGGGCATGAGCACACTGTTATTTTAGCATTCGATTTTGAGCTTGAGACGATTGTCTCAAAATAAATTCTCAGTTCAAAAAGATTGGCCTTAGAGCTTTGAGTTCACTGGACTTGTTTCTCAATTTGAGACAAGACCAATGGGTCACCTTAAAAATTATCAGGCTTATTCAAATTCCAATTGTATTCAATATAGTCGATATTTTTAGTCCGATCGATTTGGTTTTGAATTTCAGGTGAGTTTAAATATTTTTTAATAAAATCTTTAACACTCCCAGAATGTTCTTCAAAATCTTTCTGGTACCACTTAAAAAGATGGGTCAGTTTTAGTGTTTGTGGATCCAGAATAAAATGTCGCGGATTTTTAAGGGCTTTTGCAATATTATCATCCAAGATTTGATCTAACCCCTCAGCGCTATAGACGGTTTTAATCAAGGGGGGGCAGCCCACCGAGGCACAATTGACCGCAAAATGAATTCTGGCATCTTTCCATTTTTTATTTTTAAAATCTTCTCCTAGAAGAATTCCCTTCTCAATGTCGTCAAGGCTATAAAGAGTTCCTGAAACATTGTTCATCTTCTCTTTAAAAATTTTGTAAGGATTAAAAAAAGTTCCCAGGTCTTTAACACTTTTGATCTTGATCTTATTGTTCTCAACCCCCTTTTCAAGAATGATTGCGATCATAAAAAAATTATAGGCGTTGATCCAAAAGGCATTGGCCATCTTTTTATCGGTCAGAGTTTTAATATCAAACTTTGAAAGGATCTCTTTTTGTTTTGAAATATAACCTTTCGTGTCGGGATGAACCATGGCTCCTGAATAATCAAAAGCGGTGTCAACCCCACCCTGGGGAAGTTTCATTTCTTTCAAATTTTTCTCGAGAATTTGTTGAAAAGGGGAAAAAGTGTTTTCAGCAAAAGAAGTGCTGGCAAGAAAAAAACAGAAGAAGAGAGTCTGAATCATAGTTCTGGCGTTCCTTTGGCGTTTTCAATCGGTTTACAGCCCGTCATTTTATCTCGATACTTTTTTTGCCATCGAGGCTCGTCTTTGAGAAGCCCAGAGGCTCGTCGAAACTCTTGATCGAGAAACTGACTTCTGCGGCAATGTTCAACAAAGGCATTAAGAGCTATATCGTATTTTTTCAGTTCAAAAGCTGTTTTGGCAAGTCCTAAAAAATCTCTGGGTTGTTTGTCAGGATGTTCTGAAGCTTTCTTGTAAAAGCTATAGGCGGCACTCAGGTTTTTACTCTCATAATAGCTATTCGCGGTCTCCCACAGAGCAAACTCAGAGTCGGCAAACTTTTTTCCAACGCTGGCGAGTGTTCTTTTCCCTTTTTCTTCTTCACCTGTCATCATTTGTGTTTTACCCAAATAAATGAGGTTTGAAGGGTTTTCGCCATCTTTGATAATCGCTTGTTGACAAGAAATTGAGGCTTCTTTGGTAAAATCACTCAGGAAGTTAAAACGACAAACTTGACTATAGTGACGAGGCTGAAGAACAACCTTATTTTTTTTCATATCTTCAACAACTCTTAACCCTTCAACCGCAAAGTGCTGAATGTGTTTTTCCAGCTGTTCAAGCCATAAATCATAAATATCCACTTTATCAGGGTAAGCCATCTGGGCTTGCTTGAGAGTATTAAACAACTTGTTTTTTAGATCCTCTTTTGAAAAGCTCGTTTCACTGTCGAACAAAATAGAGTCATAGACTTTGACGACAAAGAGATAATGGTCTAGGGGAATCGATTCCTGTCCTAGAACGATCGATGCTATTGTTTCTGCTTCATGATTTTTTTTCATCTGTAGGTAACTGCTACCCAACTCAACTAGACTTTGAGCTCTTAATTTTTCGGTCACGGGTCTTAATAACTCCACGACCTTAGGCCACATTTTATGAGTGTAATAATGGTGAGAGAGAAAGAGTCTTGCTCTCAGATTATGTGGATTTTTCTGAACATTGAGGCTCAAAGCCGTCACCTCAGTAGGAGTGAGGTCCCGCTGAAGTTGTGCCCTCAATGGCTGACTGAAGCCAAAGACCATAAGTGCTGAGATTAAAAGAACTCTGTAAAGAAAACTCATTTAATTTCTCATCCTTCCGATAATAGAGAGGTTATGGGTCTATCGGAATTTATAAGAAAAATATTTGCTGACTCAAAGTCTAGAGTGAACGAGGCTGGCCAAGCCGTCGTAGAGTATATCCTTGTTCTCTTAATCACGGTGTCACTCATTCTCGGAGTTCTTTACCAATTTAATGATGCCTTTCGCTCATTTCTTGACAGTTATTTCGGCGACTATATCGCTTGTCTTTTAGAAACGGGTGAACTTCCTGCTCTGGGGGGGCAAGGTCCCAATCAAGGAGAGTGCAATACTGGCTTTGGTCAATTTTCAATCTCTCAAGGACGTCCCAAAATCCCTCCCAGTAATAGTAGCGGCAACAATTCATCCGGCAGTAACGGCGGCGGATCAGGGAGCAGCTCGGACTCGGCCTCAAACTCACGTCTGCGACCCAGCTCTCTGAGTAGTAGTGGGGGGAGTGGAAATGCAGAGTCCTTTGGACAAAGAGGAAATGCCAATCGCCCCAGTGTGCAGAGTGTGGCTGGCCCGCAAAATAATGAGGACCCCACAGGATTTGGTGACAATAACTCTTCGGCTTCTGAAGGTTCGGTGGGACGCGGACGACAAGTGAGGAAGAAAATTATTGTTCTTGGAGAGGATTATCTCAGTGATAAAGAGAAGAATCCTTCAGATAAAGTTGTCGCAAAGGGAAAGAAAACCAAAAAAGAGAGCGAAATTTCGAATCTCAAACAAGCTCGCTTTCCGCTCTCCGTTCCCCAGGCCAAACAAGCCTTGCCAGAGATTGATGGAAAAGGCTTTTCTTTCGCATTTTTTATAAAATTTCTACTGATTGCTGCGATCATCATCGCCCTCCTTCTTTTCCTCGGTGGGCAGGCGATGCAGATTAAAAAAAGTTGGCAAAAGTCAGAATAAAAGCTAAAAAATTGCATGCGTATAGCTTTGGCTCAAACCAATTGTTGGCTTGCTGATTTTCAGCGAAATTCAGAAATGATTCTGCAAACTGTGGATCGAGCCTTGAAAGCTCATTGTGAACTTATCGTATTTCCTGAGTTGACTCTTATGGGTTATCCTCCCTTTGACCTCCTTGAACGAAAAAGTGTGGTCGAAGAACAGCTCAAAATCCTCAATGAACTGCAGAAAAAACTTCCACCCCAGATCGGTGTCCTTCTTGGAGCCATCACAGAGAACAAGGGGCTTGGCAAACCGTACTTCAATAGTGCTGTTTTTATTCATGATCATAAAATTCAGAAGATTTTCAACAAAGAACTTTTACCCGTTTATGATGTGTTTGATGATAGTCGACATATCGCTGAAGGCCACATTCAAGATAACCATTTTCGATTTAAAAACTTGAATCTACAAATATTGATTTGCGAAGATATGTGGGGCTGGGACCCCCTTCATGATCATAACCCTTTAGTTGATCTTAAAGCTCAATCCTGCGACCTCATCATTAATCTTTCGGCTTCCCCCTTTACGCTCGCGAAAAGAAAAGAACGACTAAACATGGCACAAAAAACGGCGTCTCATCTGAAGGCTCCTTTGATTTATGTGAACATGGTCGGTGCCCAAGATGAACTGATCTATGATGGTGGTAGTTTTGTTATTGATCATCACGGAAAGCCAGTTGCACAAGCTGAGTATTATAAAGAAGATTTTATTATTTTTGATCATGCTCCAATGACCAGCGAAATTAAACCCGTTCCAGCAACGGATACTGAACATCTTTATTCAGCCCTTGTCCTTGGAATAAGGGATTTTATTTTAAAAACTGGATTTTCAAAAGCTCATCTGGGTTTAAGCGGTGGAATCGACTCAGGCGTTGTGGCCTGTTTAATCGCCGATGCTTTAGGGCCACAAAATCTCACAGCCATCGCTCTTCCGACTCGCTTTAACAGTGAACTGAGTCTCCAACTGGCCCAAAAACTCGCACAAAATCTGCAGTGCCGTTTTTATAATTTGCCAATCGAAGACACCTTCAACCAAGCCGTTTCATCTTATGAAAAGACTTTCGGTCAAAAAACCTTCTCTCTTCTTCATGAAAATCTACAATCCCGCTTGCGAGGGTTGTTTTTAATGGCTTACTCCAATGATCAAAATAGTCTCCTATTAACCACCGGCAACAAGAGTGAATATGCCAGTGGTTACTCAACTCTTTATGGTGATCTTTGTGGCGGTCTGGCTCCCATTGGCGATCTCCTGAAGGGACAAGTTTATGATCTCGCCCGATGGATTAATCGAAACGGGGAGATCATCCCCCAAGAAATGATCGACCGACCGCCAACGGCTGAGCTCAGAGAGAACCAAAAGGACAGTGATTCACTCCCCCAGTATGATCTTCTTGATAAGGCTGTTGAAAAATTAGTGGGTCAAAAACAAAAAGCTGAGAACAGCACTGAAGAATGGCTTTTAAAGAAACTTTACCTCTCAGAGTTCAAACGATGGCAAGCTCCACCCATTCTCAAAATTTCAAATCATGCTTTTGGCCGTGGTCGTAGAATGCCCATTGCCCATCGGGCTCAACTTTAATTTTTTTAAATTTCATCTTCATTCGGAAGCCGAAAATGAAGATCCGATGTAAGCGGAAGTGAAGTTTGGCAGGCCAATCGTTCAACTTTTTTAAAATTCCTATCGAGAGCCATCTCTTCTTCGAGTGGATTCCGCTCCGGCAAATGATCAACGCCTTGAGTGACTATAATTCGACATGTTCCACAGCTAGCCCCTCCCTCGCAAGAATGAGAAATGGGAATTTTGTGGGTCAAACAGAGCTCAAGTAAATTCTCTTCTTTTCCAGTCTTTAAGTTTTTTTGTGCGGTTTCATAATAGATTTTCATTGCTCACCATTTTCTCTCCTCCACCTTAAAAACGCAAAACTAGGCCGTGAACTCTGCGTCACTGAAGTCTTTCAGTAAAAGACGGTGAGTGATCAGGTCTTTATCTCGGTATGAGTGGTTTTTTGTTCAATTTAGGCTTGTTTTGAGCTTAAGAGCTGGGTAAAGAAAGATCGATTGCATTTCAGATTAAAATTGGGGGTTCAATGGATTTTATTGCTTTTGATTTAGAAACCACAGGGACAGTGGCCGGTGTGGACCAAATCGTTGAAATTGGAGCTGTTCGCTATGTTCAGGGTCAGCCCGAAGCGACCTATTCGACCCTTATAAACCCCCGTATGTCGATGCCAGCTGGTGCTACAGCTGTTAATGGAATAACCGACGAGATGCTGATCGGAAAACCTTTTGTCGAAGATCTTATTGAGTCCTTTACAGAATTTTGTGGGGACTATCCCCTCGTGGCCCACAATGCCCCTTTTGATTCCCAATTTCTAAAAGCTGATATTATTCGCCATGAACTTTCTGCCCCTCGAGGAATCGTATTAGACACCCTTCCTATTGCAAGAAAAGTCTTTCCCGGGTTAGCCAATTACAAATTAGGCACCCTCGTACAGCATCTTGATATACCTTCAGGTCAATTTCATAGAGCAGAAGAGGACGCTTCTTACTGTGGCCAACTGTTTTTAGAAATTATCAAAAAGATTTTTAATCCCGGTGAGATTGTGAATATTGAAAACCTTATTGCGCTCACAGGAAGACCAGAATATCGCTTTCCAATAATTGAGAAAAAAGAAAAACAATTGGAACTCAGTTTTTTTTAATAAAACCCAAATTTACTGAACATAAAAAGGATTTGTGTAAATCCACCCATACCATCTGCGATCATCGGGAAAGGGAAGCCGAGGTTGAATTTTGACCACCACACGGTAAACTCCCTTCTCGGAAATATTAATTTCAGATTGATCATCTTGTGATTGATAAAAGAGCTGCCCATTTTTAAAGACTTCAATTTTAAAGGGAACGGATAAACCGGGTGGTAAATCCACATGGAGATTTAAATTTTTTACCAGCTTCACCTGTGAGCCCATCGGGTACGGTGTATTTTTTAAATTCATATAGGCGGCAAACCCTTTTGGATCCCCTAAACTATCGAAAGAAAAATAAAAGTGTCCATTTCTCATAGCAGAAAAAATTTTCTTTCTGTCTGATTGGGTTTGGCCAGTAAGTTCTGAGGTGATCAAAATATGATTAGAGGCAAAACGAAAAGACTTTACATAAGAAGGAAAGGTAAAATTAAGACCTAAAATTTTAAAGATTTTTGCGGTTGTTTCATTGCCCAAAATACCAATTTTGGGCGTGATTTGACTGAGCCGATCCCAAAGTTCCAGCTCCTTTTTCGGCTCACGAATCAATCGCAGTAAAGAAAGCTGTGGATTAAAAGGATAAGTGGCGATACTCAACAAAAAACTCAGACGATCTTTCATCCATAATTCTTGCCAGAGGTGACGCATATTAATGACTTCGAGACCATCCAGTCCTTGAGGAAATTCACCGGACCACTCATGTCCTTTTTTAAAGGGGTGGGCGAGGACGGTGATATAATTATTATCTTCAGGCTGGTCTTCAAAAAAATGTTGATGCAACTGTGATGTGGCCGTTGACATGCTATCAAAGTAAAAATCAGGATTTTCGCTATAAATTAAAATATGGGAATCGAGATAACTGATTTTTTGATTGGAGAAAGTAAAAACATTCCCGTGATATCCAGAAAAGTTATAAGGGCGATCGAGCAAATTGAGATCAGTAAAAAATAAAAAATCCAAATCAGCTTTGGTGGCTTCAATCAGGATATTAAGTGGGCTAAAGCTTCCACGAGAATAAGAAGTCACGACATGGGAGACCCCTTTATAGTCGTAAAAAAGTCGATGATGAGCTAATGGTTTGCGTGTTTTGTAAATTTGAATTTCAGAGTTGGCCCAGTAAAACCCGTATGAAAAATAAAGAAGTATAAGAAGGCTAATCAGCCAGAATAACTTTCTCATCGTTTCTCAACCTCAAGGGCCGTAAATCGTTGATCGATTTCTTGTTGATTAACGACGCGATATTCGGGCCAATCCTTTTCAAGGGGCGGGATTTCGTTGGATGGAACCACATAAAAAAAAGAGGAAGGTTTTTCTAAGCACCCTTTTATGTAGCTAAAATGGTCCTTGCGTCCATAATCTGAGAATTTACAAATCAACTTATTTTGATGGTAACTTAAATAGCTTGCCATCTGATAAGAGTAGGCGAAGACATGGGGTTTATCTTTGATGAATTGTAATACGGGTGTGAGCTTTTCACTGTCATAAAGTTTTGTTCGGCTAATCAGCGGAGATCGTTCAGGGAGAGTCAAAAAAATGGCGACCAAAACGACGCCGCCCCAAAGAGCGGTCGCGGCTTTAACAGCTTTTGTGATCGGTCGATCATTAATAATAAAATAAAGTGCGTAGGTGCTCGCAAAAGCCATTATTGTCCAATTGGCTTCCACCCGTCCTTTAAAGGAAGAGTAGAGAAAAAAGAGAAAGGGAAAGATGGCAAAAGGAAAGAGCCAGTGTGATCTTAAACTTTTGAGGCGATCGGTCTTATAAAACAGAAAAATGGGTAAAAGAATTGCGACTTGAGAAGCGACATATTCTAAGGGCCAGTGCCACTTCCAGAAATAAGAAGCCATACCGTGATTCCATTGAAAAAGAAAAGAGGCCCACTCATTTTGGGAGTTCCAAATAAGAACGGGTAGGCAGGCTATAAGACCGAAAGCTATTGTTACAAGGGTGCGAGCAGAGAAAAGTTGATTTAATTTTTTCTGTTGAACCAGCATGATAAAAAGGGCCGGAACAAAGAGCACGATTTGATATTTAGAAACAAAACCAAGGCCGAGTGCGATTCCTAAAAATACCCAGTCGGACAATTGATCTCGCACCAGAATTCTTTGAACGTAATAAAGACTCAGGCTCCAAAAAAAAAGCAAAGGAATATCAGGAGTTGCAATCAAGGCCCCCACCCCCCACAGAGGATTGAGCTGTGCCACAAGTAAAAACCAAAAGAGGATCCTATTTTGTTCAGCAACTGTGTCCTTTTTTTGATCGAGCTCATTGCGAACAATGAGAAACCAAACCCAAATTGTGAAATGGGAAAGAATGACAGAGGGCCAGCGTAAGAAACCTTCAGAGAGGCCCTCAAGGGGTTGGGCCAGAAGAAAAATCCAACCAATCATTGGTGGGTGATCAAAATAACTGAGAGAAAGTTGTTTACCCCATAAGTAATAGTAAAATTCATCGAGAGTCAGGGGTAAATAAGCCGACAAAATCAGCTTGATCACAAGGCTGATTGCCATGAGCTGGATCAGTCGCTTATTCACGGGTAATTAAGCTCTATAGATTTATTGAGAACACCAGGCACTTTGGCCGGACCAGAGTTATAACTCATTTGCACGGCACCTCCATTGTTGACCCGCACTTTAATCGGTGTTGTGAAGACAAGTGTTTTGCTCTCTTGGGTTTTAAGAATCATTTTTTGCACGATGCCGTCAGACCAGATGACTTCAACTTGAATGGGCTCTAAAGCATTGATTGTTAGTTTGTGAGAAGCTGTTACAGAATCAGTCACTTTTTGGGTGATCTCCTGGGGGCTTAAAAAATAACTATCGTCAACCTCAGCTTCAACTTCAGGTTTCTTTTTTTTCTTTGGCTTAGGTGGAGCGGGAACAGTTTCAACTAAATTCACTTCAGTCGGTTTTTTTGTAAGAGGTTCTGATTGAGAAGAAGAAGGGCTTGATGATAAATCTTCTTTTACAATTTTATCACCCTCTGGAGTTGACTCATCTTCGCTTGAGGGCGAGCTCTTCTCTTGGGCCTCAGGCTCTTCCCTTTTATCAGATTCTGAGGGCACTTCAGAATCATTCACAGTTCCACTCATCATATCATCAGGTACGAGTTCTTCCTGCGAATAGGAATTCATTTTGTTTATGGTAACGCCAATTAAAGTCACAAGCCCAAGAGCGAGAATAAGTCCTAGTAAAATCACAACAGACTTTGGTATTTGAAAACGTCCTAAGTTCTGTGATTCAAAATTCATTTCAGGTTTAGAATGGGTCAGGGGTAGTTCTGAAGGAAGTTCTGGCTCTTTAAAAGCCTCATAACAAAGATCATCAATCTCTTTGGGATTCAATTTAAGTTCTCGAGCATAACTTTTAACAAGACCGATGTAAAAAACCTTAGCGGGCAAAGTCGACTCATCACCCTCTTCAATAGCGATCAACTTGTGAGGGTGTATTTTCGTTTTTAAAGACACATCTTCAATGCTTCGACCCTGTTGAACACGGGCATTTTTAAGAAACAGTCCTATATTCTTCATTTTGTCTCTGTCAGTTTCATAAGGTTCATCATCTCTTCAATCTTTCCTCGGTGAGGACCATTTGGGAAAAGCTTAAGGCCCTCTTGTAAACGAGCAAGGGCTTGTGGCTTTTTCCCAAGCCTAAATAATGCGATGGCACTGTAATAATGGGGCTCATCAAATCCTCGAGCTCGACAGTGGTAGATCGCTTGATCCATAGCACGGGCCGCTTTTTCAAAATTTTCAAGCTCCACCTGGGTTCGACCAAAATAATTGTAGGCTAAACAATTGTTGCGGTTGGCACTGATCGACTTTAGAAAAAAATTCTGACTTTTTTCAATCTGATTGTCATAAAAATAGGAGAGACCGAGATTGAGCCAAACCTTATCTTTGCTGGCATAAGTGAGATCCGAGGCGGCAAGACTGAGATGCTTTCGGGCCGAAGCAAAATCTTTGACCTCGATGTAAGTTCTTCCGAGATTGTTTTGAGCTTCTGAGTAATTGGGTTTTTTATCGATTGAACTTTTAAATGAAAGGATCGCCAATTCAAATTCATTCAAATAAAAATAAGCCAAACCTAAATGATTAAGAATCAGTTCATTGTTTGGATCAAGATCTTTAGCGATAAGAAGTTGTTCGAGTCCCTTCTCTCTTTGACCTTGATTCAGTAAACTCACTCCCACCTTAAAATGATTATAAGCCAGATCTTTATTTTCTTGTTGAGAGGCACAGCCGAGGACCAGCATAAAAAG
>JBGSSY010000106.1:0-4295 GCA_041736775.1 Bdellovibrionales bacterium
AGGCCTTTTTGCTCAACCAAGTTCCCTTGTGCTGTTCCACCATTGATAAAGGTTTCGTCGTCATCAATATTGATACAGTTTTTAAAGGCCCCTTTAACAAGAGTATTATAAAACTTTGCACCGGTACCGCGACGGAGCTGAATGCCGTTGAGAATTTTGTTGTTCCCCGCTTTGGCATAGACGGTGAAATTGCTGAGATTGGGGTTTGAACGAGGCATAGAATTCATGGGTGACTTAAGATTATCCGCTTCAATTCCATTAGGGTCAGCTTCAGTGGCATTGGCGAGTTCGATATAAACAAACTGGGCGCTGCCGGTCCAACCCATATCCCAATCAAAGCCGTCATCATCATTGTCGATCGAAGCCACATACTTCAAATTGACTGTTCCACCAAAGACTTCAATACCGTCATCGGCGCCTTTATAAGCCTGAATATGATCGACTTGCGTTCCTCTTCCGACCGCATAAAAAGTAATCGCATTCAGTTCACTATCAGGAGCGATCGTAAAACCAGCATACTCAGAGCGCACATAACTTAAGACTCCTGAATTATCGTCGTCGTTATTACCGCCAAATTGAGGAGCATTGGTTTGTACTCCCTCGATAGCGTTGTCGCAGGAAGCTTGCGTTCCTTTGCAGTTATTGATTCGCGCATTGCCGGTGATCACAATTCCACCCCAAGAGCCGGGCACTGGATTGTTACGCTCAAGAGCGGTAAACACGATCGGTTGTTGAGCCGATCCTTGGGCCATTATTTTTGAGCCTCTTGAAATGACTAAAAAAGAGGCGGGAGAGCCATAAACAGTGACTCCAGGATTGATAATAAGTGTGGATGAATTTTCGTTGTCTCCACCAATTCGTACATCTCCTTCTAGAACATAAGAAAATCCTGATCCAAGGGCAATTTGTGAATTAAGATAGGTCCCTTTAACCAAACAAGCGGGAAGTTTTTCGATGGTCGTTGAGAGTGCTGTTGTACCATTGGGGCAAGCCAGTGCTGAAGATGCATAAAATGGGATGAGCATTCCCAAAATTAAAAATATTTTTTTCATAGAGCCTCCTAAAGACTGAGTAAGAAGGAGGACTGTGCCGCAGAAACAAAAGAGGCCCCCCTCTTTAAAATTGATTCTGTTAATAAACAGAATTTGATTTTTTAAAGTTGGCTACTACCTATCAAGGATCCGATCGATCTGTACAATGAGGAGATGGTTGGGAATTTGTTAGGATGCTGTCAGTTTTTAAAGAAAGGAGAATTCAGAAGCTTTAAGCTCTGCGTTTAAAGAGCATAAAATGTGGGCTAAATCCCAGACAGTTTACGTAAAAATGTCGATTTTTTCGACAGTATTTATTCCAATAATATCGAAGCTTTATGGGATTTAATTCTCATATTGAAGGAGTTACAAAAGAGTGGCCCTTTTCTGTCACCGCCTATAAATGAGTAAGAATTACGATTATTCAATGATTTAAGCCCTTTAGACCTTGATTTTCCGATGGTCTTTTTGTTGATAAGTAAAACAGTATGAATTTAAAGTTAAAGACTCTCTTTACACTCCTCTCATTGTCACTGCTTCTTGGAGCCTGTGCTGATAAGCCACCGGCTGAAGAGCCTTGCAACTTTGTGATGAACTCAAATCAGAGGCGAGTGTCGTGGGCGCAAATGCCGATTCGTTTCTATGCAGATACCTCACTTTCAGACCAACAGTTTTTTGAGACAAAAGCCGCCATGGAAGTCTGGAATAAAGAGTTTAATCGACCCGTTTTTGAACTCATTGGTTTGACCCGAGAGCTTCCGCCCCCCCTCTTTCATACGGATGGAAGAGTTGTTGCAGATGGTTATAACGGTATCTATGTGATGCCCGGTGAAAATTTTGAAAATACTCGTGAGAAAAATGAACAAGCTCGAACCAGCATTAGTTTTCGCGGCGACTATATTTATGAGTCCGACGTTTTAATTGATGCCTCAGAAAAATTTTACTACCAGGATCAAGAAATTCGATCTTCCACCCAGTCGGTTCATTATAAAAGCCTTCTGGTGCATGAGTTAGGTCATGTGCTTGGACTCGAACATATTGATGATGAACAATCAGTGATGAATCCTAAGCTCCAATTTGGTGAGTTTAGGATTTCGATCTCCCCCGAAGACTTTGAGTCCTTGGCTTGTGAGTATCAGTAATACTGATGGGTTTATTTAAGGTAATTTCATTTGTCAGCCTGGATGAATAGTCCTAGGCTTTAGAAAAGGAAGAGAGCAAATGGGTTTAACAAGTAAAATTGAAATCAAAAAGCCAGTGACGACCCACTCTTCTCAGGTTCAAAGCCAAGAGGAAACAAGCCTCACTTATGAAAAACACTCCCACGATCATGACATCGAGCTGGACTCTATTGAAAGACTGAAAGCCAATATTTTTATGCTCTCAGATCTTGAAAGACGTTTGGCTTTTATGAATAAAGAGCTTGAGTCGATTTTAAGTTCTAAAAAACGATAGTTTTTTAATGACTGGATTCTTGCACCACTTCTTCGGCTTGCAAGTTTTCTCCGTGGCGATATCTTTCCACGAGACTCTCATCATTACTGGGAAATGAAAATAACAGAGAATGGCTGTTGGAGCCCTCATCTTCAAGTGTCACAGCGATGTAATAAAGATGCTCGGCCCCTTCTTCAGCGCGTGAGAGATCCTTAATAAAAGTCACTAAAGTGTATCCATTCATGGTGGTGTTGCGCCAAATTTCATCGGCGTCTTCAATGGTTTCTTCACGCAATTCTGAATAATTTTGAAAGAGAGACTCTTCAATGTCGTTGGGGTTACGAACGATCAGCATGGATTTATAAAGTCCCAAAGCCAGATCATCCCCTTCGGTCAGAGCATCACCCTCAATTCCTCCCGAAGTTTTTTCATCTTTAGAACGATCAAAAATAATTTCACCCCGGCGGTAGTGTTCGCACAGAACATCAAAGCGGGTGGGGAAGTGAAGAAAAACAAAAGTAGGAGTGTCTTCAGCCAAGTAGGCCACTGCAACATAAAAATAAATATCTTCATTTTTAGTGTCTTCAAAACATTTAATAAAATTGTAGATCGTTAAACCTTTAACGGTTTCTGTGTCTTCCCAAACTTCATCGGGAGCATGGAGAAGGTCTTCCAGTTCTTCTTCTTTACTGAGAGATTCATCATCGGAATAATCTTCGGGAGTTCGAAGTTTTAGGAACTCTTTCTCAAGTTGAGAAATAGGAGCCGCAAAATGCTTTAACACTTCTTCTTCACTGGAGAATATAAGATTGTTCTTTCGATCAATGATGATGTCTTCTGCAGCTGCCATTTTGCTCTCTTTTTTACGACCCACAGATCTATGATAACTGCTTTTTGGGGTTTAGGGCTATGCCATTGACCACCGATGTCATTTTGAGACAGAGTCTGCTTCGAAATAAGGCTTTCTGGATCTCAATAAATGGACTTGCAAGATTTTGAGAAAAAAGCACAGAATAGATTTAAGGAAATTTCAGTTGAATTCCATCGCAAGGAGGCGAAGGTGGTCGATCTCACGTATGATTGCTTAGAGCAAATGGATAATCTCATCTTACAATCGGCCAAGGGAGTGCACCTTCTTTTTGAAAAGCCAGATATCATTAACGCCCTTAACGATGCCAAAAATCAAAAATATGAAACCGATTTGAGCAAGCTTAAAAAAATTCAGGAAGTTCTCTATGAATTTATTAGCCTCAAAAGTTATCAGGATAAAAAAGAGTATTTAAAAACTTTATCCAGTGAAGATTACTCTTTATTAATTCGTGCCTATTTTAAAATCGTTGAAAATTCGATGCTTTCTAAAGTTAAAGTTCGGCACTAAAATTTTTCAGGGAAGAGATAAGTCTCGAAAATTTGTGCTCAAAATGATTTTAAAAAGAGTGTTATTCTCTGGTTAATTGAGTGATCAATTTTTTAACTCTGCGGAACTGCCAGATTGTTCTTTTTCAAACCAGAGACAAGTTTCGTTATTTTTTCACTAAAAATTAAGGCTCAACACAAATTCTCATGAGACCCCAATCTCTCGTCGTGTCGCTGACGTCAAAACCGATGGAAACTCGATTGTACTCATCGAGGGTCATATTAACAGGTCGAGCACCAATGCTACCAGACCAAGGATAATATTTAAATCCAGCATTACCAAATGTCGTGTCGGTACTTCCATTGCTGTTGAGTTTCACCACTCCCAATTGATTTTGGCCACTGATGGTTGTTCCAAAAAAGAAATAGATGTTTCCGTTTACAAAGACCATTTCTGATCCATCGCCTATAGTA
>JBGSSY010000040.1:0-10794 GCA_041736775.1 Bdellovibrionales bacterium
TGGTGCTCAAAGTCCTTTTAAGAAGGACTCCGGCCACCACTAAAACCAATAAAGTCAGAAGATATTTTTTATTTTTCATGGGTTAAACAACTCAGGAATACTCATAGGAGTTGCACTCACCCATTGTTGATCCTGAATCGGAATTTCTAAAGGTGAGATTTCAAAAGTGTTATTATTTAAAACCAACTTTACGAACCGGCCGTCAGCCAACACACCGTACTGTTCTCCACCGAGGCCATAACTTTCAACCAGCTGCTCAGCAAGCTCACTAGAAAGACTGATTGTTTCTTCTTTCAAGTTCACTTTGTTGTTCACAACAGGGTCACACTCGACTGTAAAAAGTTTTCCGTCATTTCTCACCAAGGTCGTCGCTCGGTCAGAATCAGACTGATCGACGGATAGACTGATGAGGGAATTAAACTCACCCTCAGTCGATAGGTCCTGATTAAAAAGGGCCGTGGCATTTCCACAAACCGTAATTAAGGTATTTTCTTTGAGTAAACCACCAACCCCAAGATAAGAAATATTTTTATATTTGCTTTTCTCTTCTTGAGTTTCTGCATTATAGGAGTTGGCAAAAAGACCAATACTGGCTATGGGTGTAACTGCATTACGGTTAGTTCGGTAGGCTGGTATCGCTGTATCTAAAGGATAAATCGTCAAGTTATCATAGCTGTTTAAAACAACAGCCGGTTCATTGAGTTTCGCTAGAGACTTGATACCCACACCCAACTCCCACTCAAAAACCTCACCGGTTGTGCTCGACAAAATCATCATTTCTTTCATACGGACATCAGGAACCTTATTAAAACGATTGAACGCGGTAAAAATAGCCTCAGACTCAAGAAGAAGTTTATCGGCTTCTTCAATTTCTTGAGAACGAGCAAGAGCAACCAGTGTTTGGACTGTAATGGCGTAGGAACCCTTTTGACCAATCTCTGGATCACACCCGCCTCGATTCCCTTTGTCCATACCGCGAGTGCAAGTGACGTGACTATGACCATCAAAATGTCGAACCTCATGCATCATGATACTGGCTTGACTAAACCGACTGGCTTCAAAAAACGGCCTGCAAAGATTAACATTTCCAATTTCAAACATGGGCATAACGTAAGCCGCGGCACCCTCTGGACAGTTGGGTGGAATGGTTATTTTATTTGCTCTTGTGACAAAATAAGCCCACCAGTCATTTTCTGTTATCGCTTTAAAGGTGAGAGCGTCCTCAGGATCATGATCCGGTTCAAGTGCTGCTGAGTTTTTGAGTGCAACCAGAGATTGAAGAACCTTTAACCAATCCGGTGTGAGTTGCTCCACACAATACTCTTCAGCTTCGTTTAAATAAGGCTGAAACTGAACGAAATTTTCTGCGATTTCGGTTAAATCCTTTTTAGAGATACACTCTTCAGCGCTATAGACCGGCTGTGAAGTTAAAATTGTGAAAAGAATAAGAGAAAATGAAGAAAAGAATCTAACCATGCGCCCCCCCGGACTCAGTTGATCTGACCCTTGTAGACAGCCCTTGCCCCCTCGTCAAGAAATAAAACTGAATGGATCCTATAAGTTTTGATAATTATGCAGAGTTGCAAGAACGCTTAAAAACCAATCATTAACTTGTCTTCCCACTCTCTGTTTGTTTTGGAGATGAATATGCAAACAAGTGTCTGGATCTTAAGACTAAAAAATTGTCTTTGATTGCGTAAAAAAAAGTACTCAGAAAGGCCAACGCCTCTTAACATAACAAAATGTCTTAGGGCTCATTTACAGAAAGTGAACAAATGGTGTCGTTTTTTCGTCGTAAAATATTACTCTCTCTCATCACAGGCTCAGCTATTGCCTTGGGATTGAGAAAAGGTTTTCAAAACCTTTCAAACAAACAAAAAACAAAAGAAGGTCTTTCTATGAACAAAACATTCCCACTTGATTTTCAATGGCCGGTGCAAGAACCCTTTTTATTTTGCGTTCATCATAATGACCAATACCCTGCAGGCAATGAAAAACAAGGTCTTGATCCCCAGTATTTATCCGGAAGAAATCTCGGGCAGGATTTTGACCTTAAGGATGGATTTAGAATGTACCATGGACAGATCGTCCCTGGCTTTCCGGTTCACCCCCATCGTGGTTTTGAGACTATTACTATTGTGAGAAAGGGGCTAGTTGATCATGCTGATTCCTTAGGGGCGGCCGGCCGCTATGGCGAAGGGGATGTACAGTGGATGACCGCCGGTGCAGGGGTTCAACACTCTGAAATGTTTCCTCTTCTTAAAAAAACCGAAAAGAACCCACTGGAGCTCTTTCAAATTTGGCTGAATCTACCGAAAAAATCTAAGATGGTTTCTCCTCACTTTAAAATGTTTTGGGCCCATCAAATTCCACAACTCAATCTGAATGATAACAATGTTCAGGTGCAGCTCATTGCCGGTGAACTCAGTCACACTCAAGCACTCTCACCTCCCCCAGACAGCTGGGCCGCAAATCCTGAGAATGAGGTTTTGATTCTTTTGGTTAAAATGACTGCAAACTCTCAATTCAAACTTCCAGCCTCTAAAAACCAGACCCAACGTTCACTTTATTTCTTTTCAGGCCATTCAGTCCAAATCAATCAGCAGTCCCTCCAGTTACCCTCGGGAATTATTTTAACTGGAAATGAAGAAGTGGTTATAAATAATAATGGCGAAGACCTTGAGTTTCTCCTTTTGCAAGCTCTGCCAATCAACGAACCTGTCGTTCAATACGGCCCCTTTGTCATGAACACTAAAGATGAAATTATAAAAACCATTGAAGATTATAGAAAAACTCAATTTGGAGGCTGGAGTTGGCCACAAAATGATCAAGTTCATGGCGATCGTTTCGAGAGATTTGCAAAATATCCTGATGGAAAAATTGAACGACCTCAGAGTTAGCGTTTTCAGAGAGGAATAGGTCACGCACTGCTTCTGTTAAAAGAAGCAGGTACCTCGATTGGGATTTTTAGGGCTACACTCAACATTATTATTGAATCGACAAAGGACTATTATGTTTCATTTAAATTTTTACGGAAGTTTTCTTTTCTTTTTAATGCTTACGGTGGGTTGTGTTTCTTCTCAAAAACACAATGACCTTTTAAGCCAGCACGAAAAACTTCAAAAAAACTTAGAAGACTCAAAAAACAAAATCAATGAATTGGAAACACTGATCGCTGAAATGGAAAGAAAATTGGTGGATGCTTCAGCCAACCGACAAAATATGAGTCAGTCCATTCAACAAATGCGAGATGCTTTGGCAGAAGCCTCAGAAAGAAAAAAAGAAATTGAAAAAAGAATGGATGAATTTCGAAAACTGATCCAACGTTTTAAAGCACTCACTGACGCTGGAGAACTGAGTATTGTTATTCGCGATGGGCGAATGGTTGTGGTTTTACCCAGTGATGTGCTGTTTTCCTCTGGCTCTTCCAATCTCTCACAGAAAGGAACCGAAACAGTTCGTAAAGTCGCTCAGCTCTTAGCCTCAATCCCCGACAAACAATTTCAAGTCGAAGGACATACCGACAATGTGCCTATTCGCTCAAGTCAATTTCCTTCCAATTGGGAACTGGCTTCAGGTCGCGCTTTAAGAGTGTTAAAAATAATGGTTGAAGCCGGAATCCCCGCCCAAAGAATCAGTGCCGCTAGTTTTGCTGATACAAAACCAGTCGCCGGCAACGAGAGCCCCGAAGGCAAGGCCCATAACCGTCGTATTGATATTGTAGTGATTCCTGATTTATCCCTTCTTCCAGGTTACGACGAACTCAAAAAGTACTCAGAAAAACAGTAATTTTTTTTAGAGAATCCCAGTATTTTTTCTTCCTCGACTGAGTGTCTTAACATTAGACACTTACGGATTTTTTTGTTGTCTGATCTATTGACAGTCTTTTGGGCTTTATTTCTTCGTGAAGAAAAAAGTGACAACCATTGGCACCCCCTAACACTTTTTTTTACTTCTTTTCAAAACAAGTGAAAAAAAACCAATCAAACTTTCTCTTCGCTTATTATGAACAGGTATCAAACGGTCCTCTTCAGTGAAGGGACAAAGGATAAAAGATGAAAACTTTAAACTTAAAAAAAATGAATCTTGTCAGCTCTCAACTGATTGTGGCTTTGATTGTTTTTATGGGTATAAGTTCAAAGCTTCATGCTTCGAACTCAACCACATACAAAGCGGAACAGTGTGACTGTCTTGGCTATAGTGAAGATATCCCCACTTTCCTTTCAGACCTCACAAAGCAGCCCCCTTCAATTTACGGTGAAGGTAAAAGTAAACTGGCTGCTGCAGAACAAGCTCGAAATATGTGTATTGAGTCCTATCGGAGTTATGCCAGCCAAGAGAAACGAGTCACACAATCTATAACGGAGTCAGGATGTCATTTTTTTAAAAGCACTTCACAAGGTGACTGGGAAGCCCTTTAAGAATACGAAATTAAAGTTTTTCAATAAGGCTGCGGAGATACTCTCTGACAGCCTCTTGTCTTTTAGTGCTTCGATCCGAACTGAGGTTATTCATTAAAAACTCAATAATAGACCGAGATTTTTTAACCTCATCTCTGAGTCGAAATATATTACGTTCGTTGAAAGGTTCTCCGACGAAAGGCTCAATATCTTCGCTATTCATTTTTTGAGCCAGTAAAAACTGAATCATCGGCTTAAAATCAGATCCTTTCAACGGCAGTTCAAACGAAGATAATAAAAAACTCATAAGACTTCGGGTGGGTAAATCAGGCATTTCAGAAATATGGGTGGGAAATTCCATGAAAACCTCAGTGATTGTATTATGGGTATTCAAGAGAACCAGATGATTCTTTTCGAGCAGGTCTGTTATCATTTCTTGAGAAGTCCAAAACCTACCACTTACTGGATTTATGAGGGTATAATCTTGAATAAGGCGAAAGTAGAGCTTAAAAGGCTTTGAACGAAAACCTTGAAAAGCCGATAAAGCATAAAATTTGTGATGGTCATCGATCAGGCGAATTTTACCCTCCACATCTCGAATGGCCAAAAGTGGATTTTTGAGTGTGTTTACAAGAATGTAACCAGAGCGTGAGTATGAATTAACCCCTTTCTTCCATTGGTTGTAATCTTTATAAATTTTAGAGATTTTATGGTTAGCCCATTTATGTCCAATGAAATTTTGAGTAAACCCCAGTTGATCAGACTGAGCTAAAATCAGCTCTGAAAACACCCTTTCGCACGACAGCCGAGAAGCCTGCAAAGGGTTCGAAAAAAAAATAAATAAGACAGAGACTATCCCGCCAAAATTAAGATTTTTCATTTGAGGGCCATCTTTAACACACAAAAAACGAGAAGATAAGGTACTACTTCGTTTTTTTGTTTTTTTGGATCACTGAATAAAAGATGGGGCCCCAGCCGCCTTGGTCTGGGAGAAAAAGGGTTCCGAATTCAGTTTTTTCACCAAAACCGCTGATTCCCTCTAAAACTTCAAATTCATTTTTACGTCTTTTATGCAACTTCGCTATCACACCATCATTTTCATGGGGTGAAATTGAGCAAGTGCTATAGACGATTCGACCTCCGGGCTTAAGAGCCATAAAGGCGGAAGAGAGGAGGGAGTACTGCCTTATGGCAAAACTTTTTGTTCTTTTCTCTTTCCACTGAGCTAAATCTTCTTTTTTATGAAGAAGTCCTCTTTCTCCGGAGCAGGGAGCATCCAGTAGTATTCGATCATAAAATTCTTTTCGCTCGAGTCCCACGCGGGAGGCATCCAAAGATTTTATAAAGATTTTCTTTCTGATCTCATGGGGAAGATAGCGCTTGAAAACAGTCATCATACGATGTCGGCGCTTGGGGGAGAGTTCATTGGCAATAAAGACTCCCTCAAGGTCATAACCCAAATCACATCTAAAAAGATCTTCAATGAGGATCAAGCTCTTCCCACCCGGTGCCGCACACAAATCAATCACAGTTTGACCATTTTCGACCGCAAGGGCTTTGGCAGGAAATAAGCTGGCCGGGTCCATTCGATAAAAGGGAAGAATTGAGGTTGAGGCTTGAGATAAGTCAAAATCTTGGTTGATATCAAAGGAATTGATATTCTTTGTCCCACCCCAAATTGAATTGAGCTGAAAATTGGGTTCGATTATTCCTGGAAAGTTCAACGGGTTAAAACTCTTATCTTCAAAAAAAAGATTGCTGCGAGCAATTTTTTTATCATTGGTTGCTAAAGACTCTTTAATCGACAACCATCGATCTCCATAGACCGAAAGAAAGTAGTTATCAAAAGCTGATTCTCCACGGTCATTGCGGATTTTCATTTTTTATCAACCATGCCAAGTGGAGTGGTGAGTTCAATTTGGGTTCGAATAGAATCGATTCCACTTTTCTTAACCGCACGATGAATTTCTTGGGGAAATTCTGACTGAAAAATAAAAAAATCATCTGCTGAAGACCAAACCAAAAAACAAACTTCAACCGCATTTTCAGTGAACTTCTTCACATAAAAATAAGGCTCAGGTTCATCCAAAGCCAGCTCGTTGCGTTCTGCAGTTTCCATAAAAATCTCTTGCAGTCGACTTAAACTCTCTTTGTGAGAAAGTAAATAGAGGATCTCAAGACGACGGATGGGAAAAAAGCTGACATTTCGTACAGCCGTAGAAATCACCAGCTCGTTGGGAATGCGGACCATAAGATTATCAAGCGTTCTCATGGTGAGGGAAAGTAAGTTAAGAGAAATCACTTCTCCCTTGTAATCATTCACTTCAATCACGTCACCGACAACAAAAGGTCTCTCGAAAACCAGAAAGATACCACTGATTAAATTAGAGACTGGTGTACGAGCTGCAAAACCAATGGCTAAGGTCAGAAACCCGGTTGAAACGAGAATCACCTTCATATCAACGCCTGTTATTTTTAAAAACAACAGAAGTAAAATCATATTATAAAAGTAAATAGAAAACTTTCGAATATTATAGGCTCTCGGATTAACAGAAATGTCTTTAAAAATAAGATCAAAAAACCAGTCAATTGCTTTAATAAGGAGCTGACCCAAAATGAGTATAACAACACCCAGAAAAATATTTTTCCAAGGGAGGTCAGTTCTGAGTTCAGTGAAAGCCTTTAATATTTCTTGCATGTTTCTCCGAAAAATCTGCGTTTAACGCATAAATTGAGTGATCGTCTTTAGAGTCATTTTTCTCATCAAGGTTCGAGGTGAATGAAAGTGATGAAGACTCCCCTTTTCGACTTCTGGAGGAAAGGTTTTTAAATCTTTAAGCTTTCCTTTGGCATCTGACTTTAGAGAAAGTGAACTGGTAATAAAAAGTCCGCGATCATCTTGATAAAGATCTAAAATATTCACTGGAATCTTGAGCTTTTCAATGGGTAAGGATTCTTTTGAAGAGTTCTCAATAAAGAGATGAGTCACAGCCCGATGGGGCCTGAAGGGTAAGTTTTCTTCGGTGAGGGCGGCACGAATACGAGTAAAAAAACACAATTCTCCATCGGTTGGAGATTCGCCAAACCAAGTTTTCACTCGATTCAGCACCGGAATTTCATCTATGATTTGTTGGGTTGTTGCATCAATAAGGCGGATATTCATCGGAGTACTTAAAAATATTTTTGCTTTTTCACCAGGCAAAATAATAACCGAAGTGTCTGGCTTAACCACAAAAGGTTTTTCTCCCAAGTAGGGTACCACTTGTAAAACAGGACTTGAGGCTGTCGAAGCATATCTTCGCTCTTGCAAAAGATTTTGGGGAATCAAGCTTTCAAAAGGAAATTGATAGTGAAATGAATTGTCCATCCAGTCATTGGTGGTCATCCAGCGCAACCGGATTTCATTGCGATTTTTTTCAATGTATAAGTCGAGGGGGCCAAATCGCAGATGAAAGATTTGCCCTTCATTCATTTCGAGATCGGTACGAAAGACCTTGAGTTGTTCAGCTTCTTGTCGGTTCATAATTGCGGCATCCAGTCAGATAAGACGACCTTATTATTGTTCACTTTGGGTCTAACACAACCAATTACCTTTGTCTGTTTAAAACCCATTTTTTTAAGGTCTTCTAAAGCTTGCATAGAATCCCGTGCAGAGACTCCGATCACCATGGCTCCTTGACTAAGCGGGTCCCAAAGAACCGAGTTAATCGCAGAGACTTCATTGCGATCAAAGGCCACATCCTTTTTGATTCGTGTCCAGTTCAAATCAAGGGCGGGATAAGTCATCGGCAATGGAGAAATAACATCGACCCCTTTTTGTCTTGGTATTTCTCTAAAGTTGATCATCAACTGCTGGTCCGGTGTTAAATTTTGACTGGAGTGATGGATAAACCCCCACTCTTCGATCATATTCAAAACACAATTGTTATACTGATCCACAAATTTTTTAAAATGATTAAATTGTAAATGATGAATATTTATGCCGTTTTCTTCGACCCATTTTGAAGAAAATTGTTCATGTGTTCGGTGGGACCAAACCAAGCCGTAACCTAAAGGGCGCGTGATCAGAATGTAGTCATGGGTTTTATATTTTTCACTGACTGAGAATTGTCGCTCACCACTCACAGTGAGAGACAGTCGCCAGTGCTGTCCATCAAAAGTATCACCACCATCAAGATCTAATTTCAATAAAGACGCCATTTCTTCTATGGCTTTTAGCGTACTTTCAAAAATACTTTGAGTCAGTCGACCTTTTGATCGAGGCAAGGTCAACATAAAGCGTAAGTTCTCTGGCTTAACTCCGACTGAAAATGATTTAAGCATCAGACATTCAAAGATTTTTTGAGTGGATTGAATAACACTTCCCCACTGATTAAATCCACTAAAACTCACCATCTGACTTTGACCCAATTCTTTTTTCTCTGTGAGGTGACCGTGCCAAGGGCGGGACATATGTTCGGCTTGGTAAATTAATTCGTTTTTAATTTCAATCTGTCGCAAATCCAATTGAGGTTTTATTTTTAGTTTTTGAACCTCCTGAATGACATCAGCCTTCCACTTGTCATGAAAGAATTCAGTCTCTTTTTTTCCACTCAGCTTTTCAGAAAAACTTCTTTGAAAGTAAGGTCTTTCTCTCCAAGAAATAACTTGAGCTTTAATCTCCACACGTTTTGATTCTGGTTTATCCATAATGATATTCTGAAAAACGATTTTACTGACTTCTTCCTCTGAGAGAAAACGCAAGGGATAAATTGCTTTTTCAAGAAAAACATTGTCTCCATAAATAGAGAGTTCAGGATTTTCAATTAAACTTAAATCACTTCGAACTTGGATTTGTTGCTGCTCCCTTTGAAATATTTTCCCGAGCAAATCAACCGATTTCCATTTGGTGAAAGGAATGAAAATATCAAAATCAATACGTGCTCCGTTTGACATTTGCACAGAATGATTTTTGACTGAGACCACAGAAGCGCCAGAAAGCAGACGGATATTCATCTGATTGAGAAGTTTGATTTCAGGTAATTTTGATGACAAAGACTCACTTTCAGAGTGGATAACAATGACTTCAGTTGATTGCGAGTGTTTTTTAAGTTCATGTTGAATCGCTAGCGCAAGATCAATGGTTTCAGTGCTAAGACCATTGATTATCACTCGGGTTTCACGGGGACAATGCCTTCCCACCTCTAAAAAAAACGACTTCATTTGCTTGATCATTTGCAGAGAATCTTGAAAGCGAAAGATCGATGGGCCTGACTCAACCATGGCTTCCTCTCGGGGCACACAGGATGTTTCTACTGAGAGGGAGTGATATTCGAGCTTTCCGTATTTCTTAAGAAAAAGTGTCGAGTCTTCTCGTGAAATATTAATGCACTCGTCATCTAAATAATAAACACCCCATTTCTGACAGAGACTCCAAAAATCCAGTTCGACATCAGAGAGTTGGATAAAATTCATCAACAAACTAGGAATAAAACGTCGAGGGATATGTCTTTTCTTTTCACTGACAAAAACAATGGGACGTTTCTTTTGTTGAGAATCACAAATCTGATTTAGAATTTTGTAGTGAAACTCGCCAACCCCAACAAGAACAATGGGTTTAAGCTCATTTTGTGTTTCGACCATTCAATACCCCACTCAGGTTAGCAGGGATATTCTACCGAAATCATTAAGGAAATTGAAAGCCTATCGATCAAGCATAGTCTTTAGTCCAGTGACTTCTGCTGTGATTAAATGATGCTGCCTCGAGTGCGAATTATTGTGACTGCAAACAGAATCCAACCCAAAAGAAATAAACTTCCTCCGATGGGAGTCAACATGGCCGCTGTTCTGAGTTCAAACAGGACATAGCAATAGAGAGAACCTGAAAAAATAACAGTACCCAGTAAAAAACAAAGCCCGGTAAAGAGTGTTGATGACCATTTCTCCCAGTGGCTCCACAAACCCAGAATCAGTAAAGCAAAGGCATGGTAAGCCATATACTGATTGGCGGTTAAGAGTATTTCCATTTTATCTTCGGTCATCAAAGGTTTTAAACTATGAGCACCAAAGGCCCCTAAGGCCACAGAGATAAATCCCAATATACATCCCCACAATAACCAAATTCTTCCCATTATGACTTCCTAAAAAGAGGTTTAAAATTTTGCCAACATTCACCATAATTTTTATCAAAACTTTTTGATTCTAAAGCTTGTCTTGTTGGGTGAAAAACCAAACAAGACTCAAACATAAAGGCCATGGTGTCTGCGACTTTTTGAGGGGCTTCAGAATTCTCAATACCTTTATAAAAGGTCTCGGTATCGGGTCCATGGGCCGTCATGCAGTTATGAAGACTAGCACCCCCAGGAACAAAGCCCCCTTGTTTAGCATCATAGACCCCATGGATCAAACCCATGTA
>JBGSSY010000048.1:0-15690 GCA_041736775.1 Bdellovibrionales bacterium
CAGCATCGTAGCGAACCATCCCGCCATCACCAGCGATAGAACAAGGCTCACCACTATTCGCAATTTTAAGAGTTCCATGTATATCCATTTTTGTGGTTGGATTTGCTGTTCCAATCCCAACAGATCCGATATCACTAATAACAAATGGGGTAGTATCACCGGCCTGATCTTTAACCACAAATGAAGGTCCTGAGCCCGTATTAGAAATTGAGAAAAAATTCGTACCCGTCACAGAAATATCAGTCGAAGCATCAAGAGTCATCACGTCAGCAAAATGAGAAAAATCTAAACTGTCAGCAGCTGGTGCACCACTTGCAGTCACCCAACTTAAAACACCTGAACCATTGGTTTGTAGCACTTGTCCTGAAGTACCATCAGAATCAGGCAAAACCCAAACAACATCTGAAATAACAATTGCAGGGGCAACAAATCCCACAAAATTTGAACTATCGCCATCAGAAAATTGGAGTTCATTGCTATTTTTAATTTCGATTGCTCCGAAGGAATCAATTCCTGTTCCAACGGTAAGTCCACCATTGACTTGAACAGTAGCGGCGTTAGAAATATTTGCACCACCCATATCTAATGGCCCAGACATTGTTCCTCCACTCAGCGGAAGTTTTGAGGGATCACTGGCCACTGGTGGTAGTGCAGTCCACTGAGTTCCGTTCCAAGTTAAAACATCGCCAAAGTCTCCGACAGAAAGTGAGCTTAAAGTTGTAGAGTCTGCAGGACGACCCGCTAAATTTTGATCGACATATTGTTTATGAGTGGCATCTGTTGGGTTAGTAGGATTTCCTAGATTTGAGATGATTTGGCCATTATTATTGACTGCAGTAGAGGGCAACCCTTGAGTGTAAAGTGTACTTGCGCCGCTGATAAGATCTAAAAGCTCATCGACGTTACCCTGATTTGCAAAAACACTTTCAAGATTGGCTTGGGTTAATACCGCTGTTGAAGGGTTGATAGAAACAAAGTCACTGGCCGCTTTACCTTGAAGAGAATAGGCGTAATTGGCGTATTGAGTAGCTCCGATATCAACCAACTGTTGAAGAGTCTGTAGTCCACTGCCTGCATTGTAAGAGATACGAAGTCTGCGAGAAGCCGTCGCTGCTGGAGCATAAGTGGTTCCACTACTACAAGTTAAAGCTGTAAGTGTCCCTACATTGTTATTCATTGAATTTGCAAATGTACCAATATTCACAGCTCCCTTACCAAGACGAAGACTGAAATAACCGTTAGAAGCAGCCATATTCACAGGACCATGGGTTTCTTTATAGAGGCGGCATTGCTCAGCACCAGGGCTAAAGATTTCAAGTTCAAAACTCACACTGGAGCCTTCAACGGGAACGAGTCCGGTCGAATCTGTGAGTCGACCTTCGACCACAAGAAAGTCCGAGGCAAAGATCATGGGCGTCACCAATAAAATTGTGAAAATTGAAAATAGTGGCTTAATCATTGCTCTTCTCCTAAACGAACTGGTTGCAGTCGACCTGACCAGTTATTGGGATTTGTCATATTTAATCGTTGATCAAGAATTCGAATATGGACTTGCGATCCATCTTGGGTCACTCCGTGTGCAGAACCTTGTACAAGTCGAGCTTGCTTCATTGCCATAGGATCGAGGGGATCTTCACCTCTTAAACAGGTCTCAGGAAGTGATAACAGTTGGGCAAGACTATTGGCCCTATCGGGCCAATCGATCTGAACTTCAACAACAACTTCAGGTTGATCAAAATTAACACCTTGAGTTCGTGAAATTCTATGCACTTTATTGGAACCAAAAACTTGGGCTAATCCCTGATTGATATTGATACTGGTGCAACCCTGTTCACTCACCACATAAAATAAATCGATAGTACGGTTCTTTCCGAAGCTGGTTTGAAGTTCAATTGTGCCACCGGCTGGAACAAGGCCAGCAAACAATCCAAATTGTCCGTCACAGCGAGAAGGACTTGAATTATTAATACCTTCACCTGTGATGTTTACGGCAAAACAACCGCTGGCAGAAAATCCTTGGATCAATCCCGATTTCTGCATGGTTGCTTCAGGCATTTTCATAACTAATTTTGAAGATTGAGAAACATCTTTTTTAGCACAAGCTATAAAAAGAAAGGGCATAAGCCAGAAATAAAAAACGGTCCGTAAATGCGGCATGGGTAAGTTATCGGATTATTTAATAAACACTGAAATGTTTTCTCAGAATAGAGCGATCCTTTTGTGAAAAAATCCCTAAACTATTCTCAGCTGGTACTATCGCCTTAAAAACGAACGTTCCATAAACTAAAAAAATAAGAAAAGTTTATGAACCTTTGGATTTTTATCAGAAATATTATGTTAAGCTTCTTCAGCCACTCACCAATAGCCCGAATTGAGATGACCATCTTAGGTGTCAGTTTTGCGTTATTATCATTTAAATTGGGGTCCCGGTTAAATTTAAAAATTAAGTAATTTTTAAGGAGACTCAAATATTAAAGAAATAAGTTTGATTTTTCAGTAGGAACAAAAACAAGATCTTCGTAAGTTTTATGGGAAGAAATAAAGTCCTCTTTTTGAATCTGATCTAAAGGGTAAGTCTTTAAGGTCCCCGGTTTTACAACCTTATAATTGTTATTTCTAAAAGGTTCTAAGAGTGAAGAATCAGGATCAAAAAGTTGGTTGTACTGACACTCCATTAGGACTATGGGGCGAAATTTTGTAAGACTCTCGCGAGCCCCTTTCAAAGCAAAAGCTTCATGACCTTGAATATCCATTTTGATGGCATCAATTTTTTTTATCCTATGATCAGAAACAAACTGATCCAGTGTTACAGCTTGAATAATTTCTTTTTCAACAATTTGATTCTTCTCTGCAAGAATCATTTCGGGGTGAAGAGAATGACCTCCGTGATTTTCTCCGTCGCTAAAAATTTCTAAAGGGCCGGACTGATCAGAAACAGCAAAAGGAAAAAGATGAACCTTGTCCCAATTCCCCTCTTTTAAAGTTTTAGTAAAACAACTGAGTGCTGTCTTTTCTGGTTCAAAAGAGTAGACTTCAATATCTTTAACCATTCTTGCCAATTCAAAAGAGAAAATCCCGATATTAGCTCCGATATCAAAGAAGATGGGGTTTTTAATTTTTGAGAGGGCTGATTTTAAAAAATCAATATTTTGGGTTTCATAGGTTTCTATCCCCCAATTGAGAACATGGTAAGAAGGACCTTTCCAATCTTTGGAATTCAGATAAAATCGATGGTTCTCTTTTTTAACCCAGAGATGCTCAGGGAGATCAAAAATCTCCAGCCGTCGGACCCAACGTCGGGCCGCAATCCATTTAGCGATAGTATTATTCTGTATCTGCATTGAAATTAACTAACAAAGAAATTCGAGGTTGTCATAACAAAAGATTGAGATAAACCTCATAAACTTTGGACGCGGATTTCTCCCACTGAAAAAATTGTCCTCGCTTAAGGCCTTTTTCAATCAGGGAACTTCTTAAACCCTTATCGGTCATTTGTGCCATACCATGGGCTATGGATTCAACATTTAACGGATCAACGAAACAGGCCGCCTCTTCGGCCACCTCTTTCATGGCTCCATAATGAGAAGTGATCACAGGACAAGAGGCCAGCATGGCCTCAATCAACGGAAATCCAAAGCCTTCGTAAAGGGAGGGGAACACAAATCCTGTGGCATTTTGGTAATATTGTTTTAATTCACAGCTCGTCAAGTAACCTTTGAACTGAATTTGTTTTTTGAATCTTGAACCTGCAATCTGTTGGTGAATTCCTTGAGCTCCAAAACCATCTTTTCCAATAAGAACAAGGGAGTAATCTTTATGTCTCTCGCAAAAGATTTCAAAGCCTTTAATAATTCTTTCAACATTTTTTCGGTTTTCAAGATGTCCAATAAATAAAAAGTAAGGATTTTGTTTTTTAAAAGGAGCACTGCCCCCATCAACTTCCTCAATAAGATTGGTGGTGAGATGGTTTCCACCATGATAAATGGCTGTGACCTTATCACTGTATTCTGGGTATCTCTCTAAAACTTCATTTTTAACAGTAAGGCTTGGGACAATGATATGATCAGGTCTAATTTTTTTAAAAAGGATGTTCATCGCCTTTTGACCCCGTTCACGAAATCGGGAATCATTATAACCCTCATGAAAAACCACCAAATCATGGACCGTCACCACTCGTTTCACTTTTCGATTTTGACAGATCATTCGAAAGTCGGGCCCATGAAAAAGAGTATTCTTTTTATGAAAAGAGTCTTGCAAAAAACTCCAATAAGCCGTAGCCGGCTCACCAATATGATTTTCAATACAGTTTAACGACAGAGAGCGACTGCCTTTAAAAACAGGCTTTAACTGTTTGTGATGTTTTTTAAGGTGAAGAAAAGTCTGCTGCGCATACACACCGACGCCCGTGAGTTCTGGAGTCATTAAACAAGTCGAATCGAAGTAAACTTTCATAGCAGCTCTGGTTGGCGATAATCTTACAGGAATTAAACCTGAGTTTTACAAAAACTGCAATGAATCTATTAATTTCATAAAGTTCAAAAGGTAAAAATATTTCTTCAAAAATTAAATCAATAACAGATTAAATCAAATGCCCTTTAATAAGGGCCAATCCCACTTAAAAAATCAAAGTCATGAACAATTTCTACTCACATTCTCTTTCAGAGTGTGGTTCAATTGGATTATGGAACTGGCTATTATTGGATTATCACTTCTTTTTTTTGGCGGACACTTCCTGCAATGGGTGTTTGAAAAAACCAAAATTCCAGATCTTCTTATTCTCATTATCATTGGCCATATTTTAGGTCCAGTGACGGGTTGGGTCAGTCAAGAAAGCCTCGGAGAAGTGGGGCAATTGGTAGCGACCTTAGCACTGATTGTCATTCTCTATGAAGCGGGCCTCCAGTTAACCACCAAAGATCTCAAGGAAGCTTGGGGAGCTTCATTAGTCTTGTCTCTTTTTGCTTTTATAAGCATAGCTATTCTTGTCGTGGCCATTACAACGCCCATCGTTGGTTACCCTTTCTCACTCCTCATCGCCTTTGCGGCTGGATCAACTTCATCGGCTGTAGTTATTCCGATGGTTAAATTTCTTTCAATCGATCACAGGATAAAAACCATACTCTCCTTAGAATCAGCTCTGACGGATATCTTTGCCATCGTTCTTTTTTTAGTCACCATCGAAGGAATTCAAGCCGGCAAAATGGAAGTTTTAACCATCTTATTCAAGATTGGCCCCAAGACTCTTGTATCGGTTTTATTTGGAATGGCCTTCGCCTTTATCTGGGCATTAACTCGCAAAAAAGCTTCTTTTTTAACAAAAATGAGTTTTTCCGGAGAAGCCTGGGCCCTGTTTTGTTACGGTATTTCTGAACTGATCACTCTCAATGGAGCTCTTGCTGTTTTGTCCCTCGGTTTTACCCTCGCCAACCTCAATCATTTGCCGATTTGGATGACTTCAAGTTTTTCAAAAATTCCGGTCACAAGGCGAGATATGATTTTACTCAGTCAAGTGACACTACTTTTAAAAACTTTCTTTTTTATTTACCTCGGCCTCCTCGCCTCTTTTTCAAACTTACAGTATGTCATGGCTGGTTTTCTGATTACACTTGCTGTTTTTGCCACTCGCTGGGTTAGTGTCAAAATATTATTTCCCGTTCATAAAGGTCAGAGTCTGCTTGAAGTACTCACTTTGACAGCCATGGGCCCAAGAGGGCTGGCTTGCGCAGTCTTAGCAACCCTCCCCTTGCGACTCAATTTTGAATCGGGTTATGCCATCCAACAGATTCTATTTGCCACTATTCCTCTCACGATTCTTTTTACCGCTTTTTTTGTATTTTTAAACGAAACGCCCCTGATTCGACAAAAACTTTCTCTGATCTTTCCCCGTCACCCCAACAGAGTCAGCGAAAAAGAAACCCCTCCACAAGCTGTGGAAACAAAACCTTCCCTCTAGAAGATCCTCTAATCGATAAATTGAGAGATTGAGAGATTGAGCTTTGTATCAGTATGATACAGATATTTCTGAAACTAATATTCAAAAACCATTTTATTTTTTTAAATTGAGTTATGTTTCATTTTAATGGGTACCCCGTCTCAGACTGACCATACTTGAGTCAGGTTAATCGCGCAAATTTGCGAAATAGATGAGATTCCTTTATGCTAATAGTACCTTTTTTATTCTGTATGTAGGCGTGGGGCAATTTTCAAACATCTTTTATTAAGGCAGGCAAAATTTTGATGCATTTTCTCTCCTGTTTCTCTGCTTTTATTGTTTACCATTCGAGAAACCTGCGAAGCTGGGTTATTTTACTCGGAGCTATTTTTGTTCAAACGGCCTATATCAATTGTGGTCCTAGTTTTTTAGCCAATAACAATTCGGAACAAAACTACAGTTCACTCAGTCGCAGTGCTGAAGCTGTTTTTAAATGTAATAACGAACAACTTCGCGGCACAAGTGAGCGCCGTCTCCGTCGGCTCACTCGTTTTGAACTCCACCACAGTCTCGTGGATCTCTTTGGTCAAGATGTGGTCCGACAACACGAAAGTTTTTTTAATTTCTATAATAAAGATCGATTTGCCGTTAATGATGTCACTTTTGATCCAAGCTTTGATGAAAATGCAGTAAGGGGAATTTATGAGCTTTCAGAACGGATTGCTTCACAAGTCGCTAGCAATACGACTCTCGCCGCACGAATAGCTCCCACTTGCTTGATCACTAATAGCAATTTTAACCTCATGAATGAGACTTGTCTAAAAACCTTTATTGAAAGTTTTGGACTTAAGGTTTTTCGTCGTCCACTCAGTGCAGTCGAGTACAGCAAATTCTTTCAACTTTTACGAAACGGAAACGCTGTCCTTGAAAACAACTCTCAAAGGGTGAGAGCTTTTGTCATGGAGCTTTTATTATCGCCCGCTTTTATTTTTCATATGACTGATGCCGAAGCTTCATCTCCTCAAAAAGAAGAACTGGATCAGTACAGTATAGCCTCGCGCCTGAGTTTTAAAATTACTGGGTCTTTCCCTGATGCAGAACTATTTGCAGCGGCAGCAAGGGGCGAGCTCACAAATAAAGAAGCTCTTAGAAACCATGCCGTTCGATTGATTCAAACTCCTAAAGGCAGGGCCTATGTTCGAGAAGTTTTCACTCAATGGTTACGGGTGGATGCCGGTCAGTTTCCAAGTCCTACTTACGGAAATTCTATTGGTATTAGTGATGAGGGTTTGGTCGAGGATTTACAAAAAGAAGCTCTCGACTTTGTTGAACATATTGTTTTTGAAAAAGAAGGAAATTTTCAAGATCTTATGACCGCAGAAGTCGCCTTTCCACCATCAGCCAATTCAGCAAAAATCTTTGGTCTTAACCAAGTGTCTTTGGGTCCTCAAGATCCAAAAGCCGTGAGTGGGACCCACGTCGGACTCTTAATGCGACCCATTTTATTTTTAAGCACAACCGATAGAACTTCACCTATTCACCGAGGCTATGTTTTTAATAAACAATTTTTGTGTCAACAAATCCCTGAACCCTCTCCCAACGACCTTGCCCAGGCCGGAGAACGGGCCATGGACCTTGATCCTTTGATGACCACATCAAGACAAAGGGCACAACATCTGACTGCCCCTACTTCTTGCAGCGGCTGTCATCAATTTATCAATCCTCCCGGATTTTTGTTTGAGCAGTTTGGACCCTTTGGTGAAATCCGAGAACGGGAAGCTGTTTTTAATTCTGACGGAAATTTTGTGCGTGATCTTCCGATTGATACCCGTGTCGATGGAATTTTAATTGATCGACAAAGCATGAGTATTGGTGATGGTAAAGATGCCGCCAACATCATGGCTCAATCAGCTCAAGCGCCAGCCTGTTTTGCCACCCAATTATTTAGATTCTCAAGATTCTCTCGGGAAACCAGTTCGGATCACTGTCATTTATCGGATGTCGAAAAAATTGTGAGAGAAAACAGACCGATTCTTGAGTCTTTTATTGAAAACGCGATCACGGAGGATATCCTTTGGGTAAAAAAAGCTTTCTAATTCAACATGAAAAATTACCCCTTGTTTACAACCCGATCTCACGTCGGATGTTTTTGCGTAATATGAGTGGTACCTTTATCGCCATTCCTTTCTTGGGTTCTTTACTGCCTCGTGCGGCGATGGCCGCCACTGAACAAGATTTTAGAAGAGCTGTGTTTATGGTTTTTCGCTGGGGTGTGCATTGGTATGACTGGGAACCACAAAATATCACTTATTCTAACGTGGCCCCCAATGTTCGCGCTGGCAGTTTAAGCAGTGGACAATTAGGTCCAATCTTCAACAGCGACTTTACCAATTTAAGATCAAAGATGAGTGTGCTGTTAGGTCTTGATGGCCTCAATGATGGAAATCATCTCTATGGTTCAGCTTTGGCCGCTTCTTGTAAGCCCAATATCGGTGGCTTGCAAACGGAGAGCCGTGTTCCAGAATCCATTGATGAAATTCTCAGTAAATCTTCACTCGTCTACCCCACAAACCCAGGGCTGAGAGCCTTGCGTATGAACGGCTATAAGAGCTCAACAGATACCCATTGTTTTCGTGGAGGTCGCAGCATCAGTGGTTTGACCAGCTCTCGAGCAGCCTTCGACCTTATCAAATCCAGCATCGTCATTGAACCTCCAACCATGACTCCCCCTGGACCGACAAATCCCACTTCACCGATGCCAACTCCTCCTCCCTCTGGCCCCACAGTGGCTCAGAAGTTAGCGGATCGAAACAAGTACACTGTGGATCGTGTGTTAGAAGCCGCCAATCAAATGAAACAAAGTCGGCAAATGGCCACCGAAGAGGTCAATATACTTAATAACTACATGGACATGCTCTCAGACATTAAAGAAAATTTTAACACCAGTCCATTAACTCAAAGTGCGGTTCAATCCAGTGCTGTCAATCGCTGTGAAAATCCCCAGTATATTTCGGATTCGGGCAATGATGGTCGAGCCAAAAATATGGTCAATGCCATGGTTTTGGGTTTAGCTTGTGGTGTGACCAAAATCTCTTATTTGCAGCTCTATGAAGATCACACCAATGCCCATGACATCAGTAGTTCAGCGGGACGCTCACGTTACCGCGATCATGTCAGAGATCGTGTGATTCACATTGCGGCCTACGCCATGAACCAAATGGACTCTATTCGCGAATCCAATGGCAACACCCTGCTTGAAAACTCTGTTGTGCTGACGACAGCTGATGAGGGAAGCAGTTTCTTTGATAACCATATCCTCGCTTCAATGCCGGTTTTAATCGGCGGCAACCTCAATGGTAAACTCCGTATGGGCGAGGTCATCGACTACCGTCGAAATAATGTGGAGCACATTGTTCCCACACAGCCTGGACTTGAAAACGGAATTCGCGGTGGGCGAGCTTACAACGAATTACTCATTACTATCATGCGAAGTTTTGGACTCTCACAAAGTGCTTATCGCTTTAATAACCAAAATGGCTATGGTATTTATGACACCAACTTTGCACCAGGAACTGGTTCTGGTAACCGTCGAGTAAGAGATTGGTTGAGAAAGTACTATTACGATGAAAATGTGAATAACTTAGACCAAACCCTCCCTTATTTTTACCGAGGATAAGAAATTCATTAGGTTAGAACATCAATCACAATCAATATTGAGTTTTTTGTTTTTACAAGAGAAAGGTCTCCACCCCTCTCTTTTTCTTTTGACTGGCAGAAGCCCAGCCTGAGGTTTTTAAAAAGGAAAATGCTTTCTAAGAATGATGGCTATACAACCTTATCTAAGAAAAGATTTTTTATGTAAACATCAACTTTTAATCGGATCTTTTTCTTATTCTCTTTGTCTTTAAAAAATTGTTTCATTATGAGACTGAAAATCTAAGGAGGATTGATTTCAAATGAGTCCTTAATGGCTGTTTTTTTAATTTAAGTTATAGATTTTTTAGGAAATTCCGAATAAATATCAATGGTTTCCCAGTTTATTTCTTGTTTTTTAGTTTTATTGACGAGCTTTCTTGCTTGGTCACAATTTGTTCCCTTCTCTTTTTGGAATTCTGTGCATCATCTCGCTTTTATTTCACCGCCATTGACGTTTTTAACTAAAACCTGTTCTGCGGGACTCACTATCCAGACACAGTTAGGCGGCATACCCCGTGCTGTCGTGGGTGATTTAGCGATCAATCTTTCAGACCCCGGTGGAATCACTTATTACAGCGACCCCTATTGTAGCCAGATGATCACTCAACCTACGATTCCAAATGGAACATCACAAGTCACTTTTTATCTCATTTCACAAAGTCTCGGTACAATCAACATTAAGGCCACAGCCCCTCTGTATTTGGAAAATAATCGAGACAACCAAAACCATACTTTTGTTGATACTCCTTTTTTATGGACAGGTGGTGCAGATCCTGACAGCTCATGGAGTGCCAGCCTTAATTGGTCAGGTGGCCTTGCTCCCGGAATATCTGATATAGCTATTTTTGATGGAACCTGTTCTCTCAACTGCAGTCCAAATTTGGATTCAAACATCGATGTCGGAGGTATAAGGCTAGAAACTGGTTTCACCGGAACGATCAACCAAAATAGTTACGAGGTTGATATTCGAAGTGGAGACTTTGTTCAATTAGCCGGAACCTTTATCGGTGATTCTTCCGGAACTGCAAAATTTGAACTCAGCCAGGATGGTGGCCTTATTTTAGTTTCAGGAACTATGACTTATCCCGCCCTAGAAACGAGAATCAATGGCAAATACTATGTCAGTCCAACAATGATTCTGAATATCCCCACTGACTCTTATTTTTATTTTTGGTGTTCTGGTGCTGCAGATACCTGTCATCAGACCACTCAAACCCTTGAGCCAGGACTTGCCGCTTACGAAAATGTTTATATAAAAGGAGCAAGAACTTCATTTAATCTGGCCGGCAGCCTATGGAATATACAAAAAAATCTTACCCTCGGCAGTCAATATGAAAGGGTTTCTGCAAACAATGGGACTATAGAACTCTATGGAAACCTTTCCTCTTATTATCAAGGGGCTGAAGGCTCTGCCATCATTAAGATTATGGGTAACCCTTTAGGCCAGACTATCTTTGGTGATAGCAATGACGATGACTTCTTTCCAAGACTACATATTGAGGCGGGCTCTCATTCGGTCACATTGAGTGGTCAAATCCTCACGGGCGATTATCGATTTATTTCAGCTGGTTCCCTCGTCACCACGGGTTCAACTTTAACATTAGATTGTACAGGCGGAGGAGATTGTTACAATAAGACCCCAAGCTGGGACCTTGGATCGCCTACCTATAATAATATTAAATTATACGGTGACCGTTCAACTATAAACCTGGGTGGTGCAACCTGGATTGTTTCTGGTGATCTTTCGATCGGAGACAAACAATCCATTTACAATATAAACAATGGAAGAATTCAGGTTGCTGGCAATCTCCTTGCAAGAAGTCAAGGCAATACGGGCACAGTCATTATTGAACTCATTGGAAATTCTTTAGGTCAAACAATCAATCAAAATGGCGCAAGCAATGCTCGATTCCCGACCATTGAAATGAACTCAGGTTCAAATCCAATCACCATAGTGGGAAATATTCAACCGATGAATTGGATTTACAACGGCACCGGAACATTCACTGCAACAGGATCTACAGTGACACTTAATTGTCCGGGTTCGCCCTGCTCGGGCACAACAATGAATCCCACCTTTGGCTCGGTCAACTATAATAATTTAACCATTTCGGGAAATAATAATGATTGGGAATTAAGTGGTGAAACTGTAATAGTCAATGGTCTGTTTCGGTTTGGTGATATCACAGGCCCCACGAGTGGTTCTGAAAAACGACTCATTGGAGGTACAGTAGAAGCCTATGGTGATATTCTTGAAATCAACAAAGGTTATCGAGGCTCGACTCTGATTAATGTAAAAGGCAATATTTTAGGTCAAATAGTAACTGGCCTTGGTGGTTACTTTCCAGCCCTGCAAATAGATGCTGGTAGCAACAATGTGACATTTATAGGTGTTATAGATGTTATCGACTACACCTATCTTTCCTCTGGAACTTTTATAACCACGGGCTCGCAATTAAAATTCACAGCAAAAGTGGGTTGGCCTCAAGACGGTATAACTATATCGACAATTCAATTTGGTCCAGTGACTTATGGATCCGTTTTTTTCAATGGATACCTAAATAATTTTGATTTAAGCGGCCAAGTTGTCTTGATCTCAGAAGATTTAATATTGAGCAGTCAGGGTGGTCAAAGAGCTATTAATAATGGAACCTTAAGAGTCAGCGGTAATCTTATTGTTGTTAATAATTCCAATGACCATGGATACCGTGGTAATGCCCTTATTGAACTTGTTGGAAAACCTTCAGGCCAATCCATCACTTCACTTTACAATGCGAGGTCTCCCGTTATTGAAATCAAATCTGGAGCTCACACCGTTAGCCTCACTGGTTCTTTGCGACCCGACGGATGGATATACACCAGCGGGACTTTTAATGGTCTATCGGGCTCTGTACTGGAATTTAATGTTGATACCGCCCACCCCTTTTCCAATTCTTCAGTCAGTTTAAATTTAGGGTCAAGCAATTTTCATAATTTGACAATCAGTGGTCGCAATACAGATTTTGATCTCAATGGCGCCAACATTACTGTTCAAAACCAGCTCACGTTTGGAGACTTAACCACTCCTAACAAATCTCTAAATAATGTTAACTTTCTTCTGAGAGGAAATTTGATCAGTAGCAGTCAGGGTAATATTGGTAACGCGACTCTCCTGTTTCAAGGCTCCAACAATCAAACCCTCTCCGGAACGGGCACGACCTTTCCAAACGGGAACATAACAATTAATAAAGCAGGTGGTTTAATCACCTTAGCAAGAAATGTCAGCTTTCAAGGTGCTGGCCAGAATCTATTGCTTCAACAGGGCAGTATCAATATGGCTGGTTTTAATTTAAATATTGGCAACGAGCTCAATTTACAAACAGGGACAGTGATTACTCAAAATGGCGGTTCCTTGACCTATGGGTCCCTCGTCAATAACGGTACTATCAATTAAATACCCTAGAAAATGACTGCACTCTTTTAAGAATGCAGTCGAGAGTTCAATACTTGAGTCACATTTATTGTAACCACAGTCTTCATAAATATTCATAAAAATGACTCATTGTCTTCAATAAAGTTTTTTAAAGATCAAGCTATTGAAAATGGCTCAAATAACTTCACATCTTACCGTATGAATTGAACTAAAAGTTCCGTAAATTGAGCTGCCGTTAGTTTGTTCTAATTGTCCTTCAAAGACCCCCTCGCTGACTTGAACAAACTCATCACTTCCAAAGCGAAAACCCTCTTCAAAAAAGATGAGATGAGCCCGTTTCTTTTCGAAATCCTTCTTGAGATCTTTAGCGACGTAAATAGGACCCAGATCGTCAAATCCTACTTGAATCAAAGCCGTTGGACGAGAAAAAATAAAATGAAAGGGTTTTTGAGAGGATTTCTTTATTTCACGACAAATCAATTCAAAATTCTGATCAGCAGAATATCCGGTTGAACTCATTGCTAATACTAATAAACACATAATGAATTTCATATTTTTGCTCCTTTTATAATGTTAACGGCATTATTTTAATAAAAAATGTCGTTTGCTGAGTAGAACCATAGCGCATGAATCCTTGTTCTCATAAACTTTTAGAGATATATACTAATAACTAAAGGATATACATGGCTCTCATTGAACACCTTGAAAAGTTAAGACATTTCTATAAGATCAGTCGATACCGTTCAATCAATGAAGCCGCTTCGATTTCAGGACTTTCCCAGGCGGGATTGTCTAAAAGTTTATTACTTTTAGAAGGTGAACTCGGTTGTCAGCTTTTTAAGAGGTCTCGGGATGGACTGACTCTGACCTCTGAGGGCATTGAGCTCCTTGAATTTACTCGTGGAATTTTCGAAGGCGCGACAGCGCTTGAAAATCGCATTCAGTCACTCAAGTCTGCACAAGCACCACAAATTATTCGAGTGGGTATGTATGATAGTATTGCAGTCTATTTCGGGTTAAAGCTTCAAGAGTACTTGAAGACAATTTACCCCAAAGTGACTATGGAGCTCTGTATTGATCGAAGTCCTGAACTTTTTCATAAGATGGTTAATTCTGAACTCGATCTTATCTTCGGAGTCAATTTCCCTCTTAATAAGTTGAATAAGATGAAACATTTTGAGCTCTTTAATGATTACTTTTCTTTTTACGTTGCCCCTCAATTTGCAAAAAACTTTCATGACCTCCCTTTTTTAGCAAATTTGAATTCAACAGACATTTCGGGAATACCCTTGCAAAAGATATTAAAGAAAACTCTCAAAAATAAGATCATTCATTCGATACAAAACTTTGAAACTCTTAAGATTTTGACTTCTCATGGTGTAGGCATCGGGGTTCTTCCGACCCGCGTTGCTCTACCACTTCTGACCTCAGGACTCATTGTCAATATACAGCTGGAATATCAGGAAAACCTCGTGGCTCAACATCGAATTAGTTTATTAGTACGTAGCTCTATTGCTGAGAGCTTTTCTGAGTTCACAAAAGATATCCTTAGGCTCAGTGAACGGTGGGTCAAACTTTAATTGAGTCATCACTGACCAAGATGCTCATAATCATCTCCCCACGAGACCTGATCCCGTGAGTTGTGCTCCCTAGCTTGGTTAGAGACTGCTTAAAATCTCTTGAATTCTTTTTTGGGTATCCTCTTGTTCGAACCTTTCTTTGAGTAGATCGGCACGTTCGATGAGTTTTTGTATATCCGGGTTCTTTAAAATCTGCTGGACAGTGTAGAAGATTTCCGGAAGACAAAGCTGGGCTATATTCTCTAGATCGCCGTTTCGATCCAACTCTGTCAAACAATCATAAAGAGGAGTTAACAATTTTGGTAAAGTCAGCTCCACCTGATTACGAATTTCACACTGTCTGGGCCAGGTTTGTTGAGTTGTTGATGCCACTCGCGGATCGAAATAACCACTGTAACAACCTAAAGCCGTTGAGGTTTCATCTTGGAGAAAAATATCAGCTTTTAAGGTAAATGAGTTTTGGCAGAGGGAAATAAAAATGGATTGTAGATCAGGATCAACCGCTTCGCCAGCGACAGCACAGGCGGCTGCGAGACGACTGGTGAGATTCAGTGTTTGTCCTGGCCCTTGAGTCACAAGAGATTGAGAAATGGCTTGTTCAAGATTGGATTTAATAATTTGATTAAAGAGTTGCTCTTCCATCACTCGATTGAGCCAAAGACCTGATTCGATCTCTTCTTGAGTGATTCTCTGAAATTGCTCTCCTACAGTGTTTTTAATCTGCTGAGTGGCTCGTTCTGCTATTTTCTTTTCAATGTCGAAACCAAAAATACGAGTGAAGAAATTGATAAAGCTTAAAAAACCTTTTGCATCCACATCCACTTTTGTTTTTAAGCCCACATGTTTTAGATTCACGAATTCAGGAGGCTTAAAACCAATAATTTGAACATTCGGATTAAGACTTTCAGGATTTATTTCTACACGAAAGGCTCCACACGACTTCGCATAATCAAATTGGATCTTTCCGCTATCGACTTTAACTTTGGCGTTGGCCTTTAAGTTTATAAACCCCCACTGCTTTTTCTTAAAAGATCCTCTGGTTTCAATCGAACTCGCGAAGACATCAAAGC
>JBGSSY010000092.1:0-3015 GCA_041736775.1 Bdellovibrionales bacterium
AGCCATTCATCGCGGATGGAGTAGTGACTCTCAGGCTAATGCTGATCGCAGAGCTCAGGAGTTTTGTGAATCTCTAAATAACCGCCCTTGCCTTCTTTACGCCAGTGGCATGCAAGTTGTTTTTGATATAAATAATTATGATTTTGGTGCTCCCCTTATTCAATATGCTCCAGCCGCACTCAGCCTCAGTAAAATTCCTTTTGTCTCTGATACGATCAGAAGCACGACACTCAACACTGCTGTTAATGACGCCAACGCTGGGCGCCCTGTTGTTATTTCTTTAAGCCGTTTTGGACATGTTCGTGTCGCAACTCAAACTGGCAATGGACCAATCACTCCTGCTTTCCGAGAATCCGTAAGACAACAATGTACGAACAGTATCACTCGTACGCCCAACGCCACAGGATACCAACATGAGTGTTTTATATACTCTGAAGGAAATCAAGTGGTCATGAATCGAGTCGATTATGAGTTTTATGCGCAAGGCAAACCACGCCCATAATGAGAGAGTTATTAGGGTAATCATATATTGGCCTCGATTCATTAATGATGATGGGTTTTCATTCCTCAAAGACCTTATTCTAAAATAAGGTCATAAGATCGTTCATCAATACTTTGTTTAAGACTTTGTTTAAGATTGATGCAACATTTTAGACAATGGAAGTTGTTAAATTTCGCAGCTTTTTAAGTCTGAGATTAAAGTTCTGAAACGCTTTCTACAAAACGCATTCCTGAAGTACTCACAAAGAGCGAAACATAGGGGATTTCTAATTCTCTATTTTCAGGGAGGGTGAGGAAGCCTTTATAGATTCCGGTGACTTCGCCATTTTGATTCAGTACGGGTGATCCACTCATTCCATTTACGCCATCTGCTAAAAAGGTTTCAGTATAAGTGGCGCTGGTCACAAATTCGTTGTGAGCAATTTTTGCAAGATAAGCCAGAAAGTCGATACTTTTTTTGGCCAAGAAGGCACCATGGGTCCAATAAAAACTCACTCCATCAGAATCATTTTTTTGGGTGAGAGCGCGTGATTCCGTTTGTTTTGGAAATCCACCCATAAAGAGGGTTTCTTGTTCATTGTGTTTAGACCAGCTCAAACCTTCGGCGTGAAGTTTTTTTGAAAGTTTAATTTTAACCAAGTCATCCATGCCGTTGCAAAAAGGTGCTGGCTTATAATCCATAACTGCCGGAGAGAAAGCGACAAGAGTAGCCTCTTCATTTTTTTCAAAAATCTTCTCACCTTCAGAAGTGAAAAGTTCAATCGGAAGAGAAGTCTCTAAGAAAAACTCTCTGATCTCTCGGGTGGTCTGAAATGTTTGTCTAAAGCTAGCGAGTTTCATCCACTCCGCCACAAGATGGCAGTTGGTCCAAATATATTCTGGATTACGATCAAGAAAGGCTGTTCCCTCCATAGAGGTAAACGGAACACGACACTCTTTAAGACCTAAATCGATACAATCTTGTGTGGCTTTTTTGGTGTTCTCGGGAAAGTTGGGGGCTGATAAAACACCCTCATAATCTTTTTCTCTTAGAAAAATCGAATAGGGAACTGAGATTTTAAAGATTTTGTCTTGAGCCTGTTTGACAGTTTCTGGAATGGATGGAGACTGTTTGGGGTAGAATCCCAAATTCAACTCAGCAAATAAAAATGAATAAGAAAATAAAAAAAGAACGAACCCCTGCATATCCCAATACCCCAATCTGAAAATTAAAAGAAGTACCCCTACCTCTTTCACTTAGAATTAAGCTGACTAAAGCGTGAAAGATAGTCTCGATTTTATAATTGTAGAATCTATAGGGTGGAGTTCGAAAGTGAAGAGTAATTTATACCAAAATTTCTTAAAACCTAAACCCATTCAATGGCTTTAATTGAGGGGGCCAGTTTAACGATAAACTCTACTTCTGGGTGGCTTCACTTTCTATGAGTTTAGCAAGTGGTAGAATGGATATTCAAAAAAAGTGAGTCATGAGCCGTTCTATGAGCCATTTTTAACGATTCTATCTTCAATTATTGTGACGAGCTGTTTTAAATAAACCATTTAATCGCAGTTGCGAATTTGACCTTTGGGATTGGGTGTCGGTAAAAGTTGATCATCAGTTATTGAATTCAGGTCTTTGATGGCGCAGTTGAGAATCCAAAGACGGAGCAACTTCACTCGTAAAGCACTTAAGGGTTGAAAACCTTTTTTGGCGGGTGGCATGCTTTGGGTTATGGCGACTGATTTATAAATGCCCGAGCCCCAATTCATTGTGTAAGTTCCGTCGGCATTTTTAATCGGCTCATCAAAGGGTACTCCTTTGACAATGGCGTTCAGGTAACTGAGAGATTCATAAGAATTAAGGTCGGCTCCAAACAACATAGCATCATGGCTGGGGGTTGCTCCCTTATCCGAATGGCACTGTAAACAGCTTCCATCGTTAAACACATACTTTTCAACAATTGGATAATCAATCAACTGAGGTTGATCAAAATACGGTTGTAATTGTTGTTCTAAAGTTAAGGGCGTTGGTTCATTTGAGCTTATTTCTTTTTTGGCTCCAGCTTTGATCCATTGGAAAACTAAGGTTTTTTGGGATTCAGTTAAGGGCGGCTCTCCCAGGGGGGGCATTCGACGAGGGCTCTCAGGATGACTGATGGATTGGTAAAGTAGACTCTCCAAGGGCTCTAAGGGAAAGATTGTGGCTTTTGATTCTTGTCCTAACAAAGCTTCGTGGGTGGTGAGATCAATTCCTGAGTATTTTTTATTGGGATTGTGGCATTTGACACAATTGTCTTTAAGGACAAGTTCGTTCACATCGTTAAAGGTGATTTGATCAGGACTCATCAATAAAGTTTTTATTTTTTGTTCAGCCTGTTTATCAACAGTTTGAGTCGTTTCAACAGGATCGTGGGTTGGCGCACAGGAAAGATTAAATAGGATGAGAGAGAACAAAAAAATGAAAACACTTTTGATTGAAAGTGAATATGGAAACAAGACCCCATGTATTAACAAACTCAATCCCCCCAGGACGAA
>JBGSSY010000120.1:0-11415 GCA_041736775.1 Bdellovibrionales bacterium
AACTATACTCAAAGCCTGCCGTCCAATCATTTTGATGATATCCGGCTCGTAAAAAATAGGCGTCCCAAAGATTAACTTCAGTACCAATATGCACTCGATCCATTGCATCCTCGGCTTCACTGGCGGTGTCGACACCGGTGTATTCAACAGTAAAAACTCCTCTTGATTGATTGCCATAAATCGGAAAAAGAGCCACAGCGACGTCAACCGATTGATCCACTGCCTCTGGAATCCCATTGGCATTATTGCCAAAAAATCCTGGTCCCATGGTAAAAGCGGTATTTCCCAAATCACGAACGACAACCGAAAGTGTCGGAAGCCAACGCCAAGGAGCCGATAAGGTGAGACCAGAATCCAGAGAAAGTCCCAAACCCTCACGAGCAAACGAACCTCTTCCTAGTGATTCTGTTGACGGATCTCTTTGACCAAAAAATTCCACGCGATTGATCAGGCGTCCTGCAAAACCCCACTTCACTCGACCACCCCAAAAGCTCAAGTTGTAACCGAGGTTAACGGAATAATCGTTTTGAAAATAATAATCATAGGTTTCGTCTGGATTTCTCTGAGCCAAAACTTCATAGCGCCCTAAAACACCAAAACCAAATTGAGGAAGAACGAGAGAAGGAAAGGCCTGACCCTTGAAATAATAAGGTTGAGAAAGATCATCACTCAATTGGTCATAAACTTTTTGAGAAGATGCTGAATCAATAACTCCTGTGCCAATAAGAGTTTCTGATCCATTCGTACTGCTCGTTAATTCGGGGTCAATGACAGTTATAAAATGATCACGAAGCCTTCCCAGTCCGTTTGGATTGGAAAAAAGAGAAGTCTCGTCGTTCACCACGGCAATACTCGCTCCCCCCATTCCCATTTGTCGAACTCCACGAAAGAATTCAAAGTCAGCTTGGGCGACAGAAAGATTTAAAATCAAATAAAAGCCTAATAATATTTTTAACATCACCTCGTCCTTGAAGTCTCAGAAATCCTTTCGGGTCAAAAGCATCTCAACTTGAGAATTTTTAAGCTTTACGTAGACCTAAGTGCAGGTGCAATTTCATAAGTTCACCCTATTAAACCGTGTTTGAATAAATTGAGTAAAATCGATCCAATCGACTTTGAATCATTTAAGTCCTACCGAATCTATGACGTTTGAATGAATTGAGTTAAATCCATTAAATCTTCTTTAAATGTGATTTATTTAAATCCAAATATGGACTTTTGTTGGTCAGGGCTGGCTGATGTTTAGTCTGATAAAAAGGGTTAGATAAGCTCTTCTTTTTTCTCTATAATAGAGAGATTCAAAGTTTCGAAAAAAATATCACGGAGGATTTTGTGAAAAGATGGATTTCTACTTTAGTACTCTCAATTTTAAGTCTTATGTTTGTCCAATGTGAGGATAAAAAAGAATCCAACTTGATCAAAGCCCAAGCCTGTATCAATAAAGCCACGGCCGCAACGGTCAACGCCTGTTTAAGTTCAATCGAGGGTCAAACATCAAAACGCTCTTTTGTTCTTCGTTGTTCGGCCGCTTTTATCAGTGAGGGCATTGATGAGGATGCTATTATTGCCGCAATAAGAAATATCGATGGTTCGAAAAATACTGGAAACCCCACCACTCCAGCCCTTGCGGCGTTAACAATGTCTGATATCGATATTTCAACAGCCGCTGTTGAAGTTTGCACACAATCCGGCTCACAAGCCTTAATCGCACTTTCTAACTTTGCTAATCTCTCCACATCACTCAGTGACCTTCTTGGTTTTGTAAAAGGGGATGATGCCGATGCTATTGAAAGCCTGATTGCAAGTTACAATGCAGGTACTGCCGATAACGATGCCAAAGTGGCCTTGGGCAATGCTGTTGTCGTCGCCCAATCCAGCCTGTGCAATAGCACCAACGGACTATTTAAAAAGACAGATGTTTGTAATGATATTGACAGCGCCGTTAATGAAAATCCGGGTGAAGCTGCTGATATCACAGATGCCCTACTGATTAATCTCAAAGACACCCCCTAATTTTTTTAGTGATCGACCCTCTTCTTTTGAGATTCTTTGTTGAGACTCATTTATAAAATGAGTTGGAACAAAATAAAAAAGCCTAGTTAAAAACTAGGCTTTTTTTATCTTCAAAATTGAAGAAAAAGATTAAACGTTTCTGAGAGAGTAATACTCTGCAAAAAGATTAGGATTAAAACCAAAAGGAATGGATTCGGTTCCTGGAACATCGCGAACGGTTCCCAAAGTTTTTCCACCGTTGTCGGCTTTTTCAAGAAAGTCAGGAAGATCCAAACGAGGAGCATCTTTAGAACGAAGAACAACTTGATGCTCATAATCTCTGAGAGAAACAACATCACCAACGCTCAATACGGCAGAGCCAACATCCACTTTTTTGCCATTCACATAAACATGACCATGGCTCACAAGCTGACGAGCGGCGCGTATACTGGGCGCAAAACCAAGACGGAAAACAGTGTTATCCAATCTTAATTCAAGAAGACCAGCAAGGGCACTGATCCAGTTTTTGCTGGAATCCCCTCTTTTTGCATCGCGAATAAAACGACGAAGTTGTTTCTCGCGAAGACCGTAATGAAACATCACTTTTTGTTTTTCTTCTAATTGAAGAGCATAGTTCGAAAACTTCTTTCTTTTATTTCCAGCTTCGCCAGGAGGATAAGGACGTCTTTCTAAGGCTCCTGCTTTTCCAAGACCTGGAAGCTCAGTACCTAAACGACGTTGAATACGAAAACGGGCTTTATTTTTATTGTCAGTGCTCATTATGCCTCACTCCAAATGTGTCAAAGTGGTGTTTTATTACATACATGTGTTCTGTTGTCACATAAAAAATCACAACAACCCCCCCGTCTCTCAAGGGATTTAGGCCCCTTTAGGCTTTCCCATGCTTAAACGTAAATCCCTGTTATCACTTGCTTTTCCCCTCAAGCAAGGACAAACACCCAGCACGACCCCTGGCTCCGCTTTTCGAAGGCCCTGTTGCTTAATCCTTTTTCCAACCCCCCCCCATAAATTGACCCCGGCTCCTGCCTAACCTTAATTTTTGCCCTGCGGGCAAAAAACGCATCCGCTTTAAGGAGATCAATTTATGGGGGGTTTTGGAAAAAGGATTAAGCAAGATCTCCTTGGGAACGCTTAGTTAAAAAGTCCAAAGAATGAAATATCATTTTTATATTCATCAAATTACTCACCCTAACCCTTATTGGCAGGAAGAGTAAGCAGAAATACTTGAATGATACCTATTGGGTAGTTACCAAACACTTAGGTTGAACAAAGAATACTAGCGCATGGGTTACAGCTTAATTTCCAACTTTTAGGTGTAACTCATTTGCTTTGTATTCCAAGTTTTGGGAGCTACAAAGTTTGTAAAAATCTCTTGGAATATTGATTTAAAATCCGCAGCAAAATTTCTGACTTTTCAGAGGCCGTTGGGGATAATTTTTTATTTGATCATTATAGGGTGGATCACGTAAGAGCCTTTTATCTTATCAACAACTGTGGCCTCAATAAGTACCAAAAAATCAATTTTGAGAATGGAACGAGATCGAAGTGAGTATGATTCAAAATGATCATTTTGTTGAAAGCAATTGATTCAGTTTGCCAGTAAAAAGTTCAATAAAATCCGTTAAAAGTCCTAAGAATAAACCGAGTGCAGAAAAAGCAGAAATTTTGTCTGATTTTTTCTATTTTCTTTTTATTTTCTTATTATTTTCTTTCTTTTTTTCTTTCTTTTTATTTTCTATTTCTTTTCTTTTGTTAATCAATACTTCATGGCCCATTGATTGTGAGAGAAAGAGAACAAAACAGATCTCCTCAAAGCGTGACGCGGTTTTGCCCGCAGGGCAAAATTGAGGTTAGGCAGGAGCCGGGGTCTGTTTTGTTCTCTTTCTCTCACAATCGATGGGCGAACCAGATCCAAAACAAAAGACAAAAAAAACAAAAAAAAGCTGGAACATTCCAGCCTTTTTTTAAAGAAGATGGATTAGAAATCCAGACTCATGGTGGTCATAAAGCGGCGGTTTTCTTTTTTAAGATCTTCGATTCCGATTTCTTCGCCATAGCTGGCAAGATCAAGACGAAAGATTCCAAATTCACCGGTAAAGCCCGCCGTCCAATAACCTTGATTAAGACCGGCTCTCCAGCCACCGCGAAACCAAGAAGTGACTTCCCACATGAACTCAACACCAAGATGAACACCTTTTTGTAAATTCCAATTAGGATGTAAAATGTTACGGACGTCAAAAGCGAGCTTTGAACTCCAGACCCACCAGTCGGGAAGATCCATGGCATAACCGAGATCGATAACGCGGTGAAGTTTTTCTGGTTTTCCACTTTGGTCACCAATGAGATTAAGGTTACTAAAGTATCCATAATCGGCAATATTACGAATCACAAATCCCGCGGAAGGATTATACTCTTGCCAAGGACCTTTCCAGAGAAAACCAACGTCAGCATCAATAGTCAGACCTTCTTTGGCCATGGCTTCGTCGAATATTTCATCGTTCAAAGCAAGACTTGCGACATCGACAATTTCATCAATATTCATTCGATATATGGCTTTGGCAGTGACACCCACATTAAAACTTCCTTTGTTATGCCACTTATTGATCTTCCAATTGCGACTGTAAGCTAAGGTGCTATCCTGGATGGCTGTTAAGCCCACAGAGGGTCCAACGGCACGATTTAAACCCATATCAATAGAAAGATCTGTTGGTATAAAGGCCAAACCCCAATTAGGTCTTGCCCATAACCATCCTAAAGACGGAGCGCGAAAGGAATAATGGTTCCCATAATTTCGTTCAATCAAATCAGAGATGGCTTGTACATTGTCGGCAGAGTCTTGCGCTTTTCCCAGTTCTTTATAAAAGTTTTGAATATCGGGGTCAGCGTCGGCTTTGATAAACCAATTGGATTCACCTTCGGTGAGTTGACTGAGGCCGGCAGGATTATAAAAAATGGCCGTATTGTCATTAGCGACAGCAATGAAGGCGTGTCCCATACCCATAGCGCGAGTGTCTTGAAACTGATTTCTAATACCCGAATACAATGACTGGGACCAGGTCGTTTGGTGAGTGAGAATGACTAGGGCAAACAAGCAAATACGCTGAAACATCAAGGACCTCGTTGATAAAAGACTATTCTGCGAAAAAACAAGGATTGCCGCAAGTTTAATTCACTCTATAATAGACCTATGCTAAGGATCTTCTTGTTTGTTTTTCTATTAATGATCTCCTGTTTCATTCAGGCGGCTCCGCCCTCTACAATCCCGCTGAAAGTCGAGACGAGCGAGCCGCAAAAATCTACACAATCCAATGATGATTTTGATAAAGACTCAGTTGATCCTAAAGATACACTTCAAAAACCCACCCCTTTAGGGATTTGGTCAAAAGGACCAAAAGCGGCGTTGTCATTGGGTTATTTTGCCGATCAAGAATCGATTGAGAAATCAAAAAACAATCGATTTTTTGTTGGAGCTTCTCTTCGGTTTCTAGATCGGAGTTGGCACCGAGTTGCCCTTGAGGGCTTGTGGATTCAAAATAATTCTGTCTTTCTTTCTGGCTCTTGGGAGTATGTTCCCAGTCGAAAACCTCTACGCAACTACTATGGTTTGGGGGTTGCCCATAAATTGGTATCCAGTAAAGAGTTTCGAAATTTGGTTGAACTTGAAAATTATTTTGTCACTGCCAGTTTTGGTACCGAGTATCTGCTTCAATCCACTCAAGCCTTGGGAGCTGAAATCAAAGGGCTTCTGGGTACCGAAGCCTATGCTGTTCAACTGAGCTTGAGATATATTATTTCTTTTTAATTGAGGCGACCCATAGAAGCACTTGTTGTTTCAAAAAAGAAAGATCCTTGTGATTTTCAAAAACCACATGAGCTTGCTTTTTCTTCTCTTCGATATCTAAAAGATTTTTCATTCTCAGCAAAGCCTGTTCGCGATTGAGTTTATTTCGCTTCATCAGACGCTGTAACGCGATTTCATCAGGAGCATAAACTAAAATAATTTGATCAAATTGGCTTTGTAAATTCTTTTCGAATAAGAGAGGAACATCATAAACAGCGACCGGTGCATTTTTTTGGGTCAGATCAAACTTGGCTTGCTTGACCTTGCCTTGAACGTAAGGATGAAGAATATTTTCAAGTTTGGTTTTTTGCTCAGGATCTTTAAAGATGATGTCCGCCAGTTTCGGGCGATCAATCTCACCTTTTTCATTTAGGACACCGAAACCAAATTGGTTGATAATCTCAGTTTTACACTCGACTAGACCTTGGTGAGCAATCCCATCGGCATCTATAACGGGTATAGATAACTCTCTGAGCATATTTGACACTGTGGTTTTTCCGCTAGCGATACCGCCGGTGAGCCCAACCCATAACATCTGTCCATTCTGACATAGGACCTTGAAATTTGTGAACAAAATTCGATCTTAGTCGAGTGAAGAGACTTAATCTTTCGAACTGACACTCCGATAGATAGGTATAGAGGATTACTGTGAAAAAAAGCTACGAAACATTTGGTAATTACATACTTCTCGAGAAGCTGGCTGCCGGAGGAATGGCAGAGGTTTATCTTGCCAAAAAAATTGCAGCCAGTGGCGTTCAAAAATTTGTGGCTATTAAAAGAATTCTTCAACAATTTTCAGACTCTGAAGACTTTATTGCCATGTTCAAAGATGAAGCTAAAATTGCTATCAATCTCTCTCACAGTAACGTCGTTTCCATATACGATTTTGGTATCGAAAGCTCTCAGTTTTATATCGTTATGGAATTTGTCGAAGGAAGAAACTTACGACAAGTTCTCAATCGTATGAAGCGAGTGAATCAAGTATTCTCGGTCGCACAAGTGGCTTATATCATTCGGCAGGTGGCCGCTGGTCTTGATCATGCCCATCGCTGTATTGATCCAACCACCGGACAACCTCTCAACATCATCCATCGCGACATGTCGCCTCAAAATGTCATGTTGAGTTTTGAAGGTGATTCTAAAATCGTTGATTTTGGAATTGCAAAAGCCGCCCATCAAATTGAAGCCACTCGTGCCGGAACTCTTAAAGGTAAATTTGGCTATATGAGTCCGGAACAGGTTGAGGGTCAGTCGGTGGATGCTCGTACTGATATTTTTGCTCTGGGTATTATGACTTGGGAAATGCTGGCTAACCAAAGACTGTTTCTTGCCAGCAGCGAAATCAATACACTTCGTAAAATCCGTGAATGTGATGTTCCGAGCCTGCGAAAAATTAATCCCAATATCCCGACCGAACTTGATCAGATTGTCAAAAAGGCTCTTGAAAAAGATAAAATGGAAAGATATCAGAGTGCAGGTGATTTGCATCGTGATTTGCAAGGTTTTTTAAGCCGTTTTGATCCTGATTTTTCAGTGCAGGATCTGGGACAGTTTGTTAAAAATTTGTTTTCCGACGAAATTATTGAGATTCGAAAAAAACAAATTCTTTATGCCCAAGTCACCGTCGACCCTTCAGTCCAAAATGATCGCACTGAGGTCTTCGCCGGAAATAGATCCAATGAAGATCACACTTTGTCTGAAGCCGACCTGAGTTTTTCTGAAAATTCTAAAAGTCATCCCAATACGATGATCTTGCAAAAAGCTGTGGGATCCATTGACTTTGCAAATGCTGAGTTTGATGACGGAGCCACACGGGCTCACCGTATGCATGTTGCTAAAAGAACGGCCCATGAGAAAACCAAAGAGTATAAAAAGAACACCTATACCGACACCAAAAATACACTTCTTGAACTTGAGCAAAAAAATCGTAATGCGACTTTGCTGACCCTCATTTTCTCACTCAGCTTTTTACTTATTTTCTTTGCTTATCTCAATAAATTTCACCCCGATTTCAAAAGTCGATTTTGTAAATCTCTAGAAAACTACAATCTTTGTCCACGGGCTTTTTATATCCCGACCAATCTCTTAATATTACAAAGCTCACCGGATAACGCTGAAATTTATATTGATAATGAACTTTTTGGTATTACACCCAAAGAGCTTCTCATCAAAAAGCTGCCGCTGAAATTGACCTTTAGAAAAGATGGTCATAGAACTGTTGAACAGCTTTTAAAGACGATTCCAAAAGATAATACCTTGTCTATTCATATGCCCCCTGCGGTCCAAGGATATTTCAAAGTGAAATCCATTGGTGTTGAAATTTACGTTGATGGACGCAAGGTCAAATCCAATCAACAAGTCTCTGTACCCGCCGGAAAAGATGTTCTTATTAAGGTTGTGAACCCCTTTAGCGGCCAATCTAAAGAAGAAGTTCACAGGGTTGATGCCAATCAATTAAAATCTATTTTTATCGATCCACCAACAACAAATGGCTTGTAAGTTGATCTCTCTTTAAATATTGTACCCCTTATTTAAGGGGATCCATAAAAATGACTCTTGTTCACAAACTCCTAGGGCATATCGAAAAAAGACCTTTAAAACCCGCTGTCCGTTATTTTAAGAATGATCACCTGTACACTCTCAATTGGCAGCAAACTTTTGATCACATTGAACAGATCTATCAAGGCTTACTCGGTCTTGATCTTAAAAAAGGCGATCGTGTCTGTATTTACTCTGACACCTGTAAAGATTGGGGGTTTCTTGATCTTGCTCTTATGGCGGTCGGAGCGGTCAGTGTTCCGATTTACCATTCAAGTCCGATGGATGACGTCGATTTTATTATTAAAGAAACCGAACCTGAATTTATTTTTATTCAAAATGAGATGCTTTATAATAAAATAAAGAGCCTCAGTGTTCTCAATCATTCACAAAAACTCATTCTAATGGAAAGTTTTGCAAACAATGATGAGCGATGTTCCTCGATTCAAGAAATTCTAACTGACAAAAGAAAGTCTTCTCCATTACAAGACTGCCTTGATGCCATCAACGATGACGATTTAGTGACCCTGATTTACACCTCGGGCACATCGGGACGCCCTAAAGGGGTCTGCATAACTCATAAACAAGTCATGTCTTCTGTTTCTGAAGTTTATCCTTTACTCGGAATCACTGATGAAGATTCCACTCTCACCTTTCTCCCCTTCTCCCACGTTCTCGGCAGAATCGAGCTGTGGGGACATTATTTCTGTGGTTATTGCATCGGTTACGCTCAGTCGATTGAGCGGATTAAAAGAAATCTTCTGGTTGTACAACCGACCGTGATTGTTGGCGTGCCTCGGATTTTTGAAAAAATGTATTTTGGTATTTTAGCTCAAGTTGAAATTTCAAAGCTCAAACGCTTTATCTTTAATAAAGCCCTTGAAATTGGAGAAAGTGTCATCAACTTTCGAGCCCAAAAGTCAACACCACCCATGACCTTAGGACTTCGATCTTTACTGGCACACAACCTTGTGTTTAAAAATATTCAACAAAAATTGGGAGGTCGGCTTCGATTTGCAGTTTCCGGCGGGGCTCCCCTTGATCCTCAAATCAGTCACTTTTTTGAGAAATGCGGGGTCTCTATTTTAGAGGGTTATGGTCTGACTGAAACCACGGGTCCCATTTTTGTGAATACCCTTTTTGAGATGAAGTCAGGAACAGTTGGTCAAGCTATTGGTGACGTCAAAGTTAAATTTGCCGAAGATGGTGAGATTCTCATTAAGAGTGATAAAGTCATGAAGTCCTATTACCTCAACGATGAGGCGACTCGAGAAGTCTTTGATGAAGAGGGTTACTTTAAAACCGGAGACATTGGCGAATTAGATAGTAATGGCTATCTTAAAATCACTGATCGAAAAAAAGATCTTATAAAAACGGCAGGGGGAAAGTTTGTGGCCCCACAAAAAATCCAAAATCTTTTTGCCACTCAACCCCTTATCAGTCACGTCCATGTTCATGGCGATAAGAAAAAGTTTATTGTTGCCCTTTTAACACTCGATGAACAAGAGGTGTTGAAGTTTAAAGAGGCGCACCAACTTTCGGCCTCAACTTTTGCTCTGATGTTGGAATCCAAAAAACTCAATGAAGAAGTCCGTCGCGTGGTCGCTGAAATTAATAAAAATTTAGCCTCTTTTGAAACGATCAAAAATTTTAAAATTCTAGATAAAGATTTTACAATCGAAGGTGGAGAACTCACCCCTTCTTTAAAAATGAAGCGAAAAGTGATCGATCAAAAGTTTCAAGGTCTGATTGATGAGCTCTACAGCTAAAATCAATAGATCTTGTTATTTATCTTAAGGTCTTGGTGTAAAATTGAAAGCTCAATTGTAAAAAGATGTGGGACCAGTTGATGTTTTTAAGGGCTCCATTTTCTAAGCGAACCTCTTGCCCGTCGCTGTTCGGCCCAGCAAAGTTCTCACCCGTAGTGACGTACTTCCACTGGGGCTCCAACATATAATGATAACCTAAGACAAAACTCATTGTTGTGGTGCGGGTTAGAAAAAACTCAGTTCCAATTCCCAAAGTGGCAAAGTTATACTGGGTTTTATAAGCTTCATTGAGACTGGTCTGACCACCCACTAAAGCTTGTCCGGCCGTGGTCATGCTGTAACTGTTATTTATTTTAGCGAATTGAATCCCACCCCCGACCAGAATCATCCAATGATACTGCGGAGTTTTTGCAAACTGATAATCCAATTGAAAATGGGGACCATAGCTTAGACCTTCGCTATCCACACTGAAGAGCGCCAATCCTGCGGCATTACGACCGATGGCTCCTTGGACGGGGTCAAACTTTTGCACGAGTGCGCCCAATTTCATACCCATGGACCCGCCGCGAAGATAAAAACCAAACTCTCCACCATATATAAGATCAAAACGGTCACCGGTAAAACCAGAAGTACTTTGCCAACTGTAAGGTTGATGTTGGGTGGATGGGCTCCCCCCAAGCACACTGAGGTAGGGAGCAAAACTTTCGTTTTCAAATGAGAAGACTCGCGCTTCAACGAAGGGGCTTACGAAGAAAGCCAATATAGAGCAGAAAAGTATTTTTTTATTTTGACGATAACTGGTTAAAAACCCCAATGCTTTTCTCCCTCTACCCTTAAAGTTTACCCTCCCCCTCTGATGGCGCCAAGTCGAGTTTCATGGGTTTAAAAACGCCTTTTTTGAGAGGGAAAACGCACCGGCAAGAGACTTTGAAAAATTTTCTTGAGTGGTCAGCAAAATAACAGAGCGTTGAATGGCATCGACCATTACCTTTTTTCAATTAAGAGATGGTTGTGCTTTATATTTGAGTAGAGGCTAATTGCACCGTGGCATGAACCTTGTAAAGGTCCCTATCGTTATAAAAAAATAAACAAGGAGAATGGGACATGAAATCAAAATACACGCTTGCAATAACAGCATGCTTTACAATTTTACTCGTTGGATGTGGCTCTAGTAGCTCTAACAATAATGGTGCACCTAAAGTTATTCCTACTAATGATGCCACTAATAAAGCTGCAGATAATTACTGTATCAAC
>JBGSSY010000129.1:0-7487 GCA_041736775.1 Bdellovibrionales bacterium
GATAGATGAGTTGACTCAACAAACCCCACTTGTGACGGAATTAGACTGGGTTAATTTTTCTCCAGGCAGCTGGCGTCAGCTTTGGTCGGATGAGGCCGATAATAGTCCTGCGGGTTCTCCTCCAAGAGATCTTGAAAAAATCTTTCAACATGTGACTAAGCAAGGACGAGCGGTCAATTTTGGAGAAAGAATATTATCAGAATCACAGCGAGTGACTTTTGCTCTTGAAGCGGCTGGAACGGTTGTCGGTAATCAACAAACCACTGAAATTCTCAAAGCCTTTTCGCGAAATTCGGGTTTAATTTCAGGTGAATCAATTGAAACTTTAGCCCTTGATATTCTTAATCAAGATTTTCAATATTTTACACCCGTCAATGCTGGGGAATTTCCAAAAGGTCCAATTAAAGCAAAAAGTGACCTGACACTTCTTTATTTAGATGAAAATCTAAAAATTGGAACCGCTCCCAATGTTTATTCTGGTTTTATTGAATTGTTTGTTCTTGAGAAAGTGGCAACTGTTCAGTAATTCATTTTTTAAAAGTTATGGTTTTATAAAAGACTTCCTTAACGGAAGTCTTTTTTTTTGTGTATGACTTAAAGATTTTGTTGAGTTTTAAGGAGAACTTTTTCAGCGTCAATAAATCCACCACACTGGCTTTTCTGGCTAAGATTGGTTTGAGGTCTGCAAGAATCAATCAGCAATTGGCGAATCTCCAAGGGTGTGAGTTCGGGATTAAGACTCAGCATTAAAACGACAATGCCACTGACAATGGGTGCCGATAACGAAGTCCCTGAATTTAAAGTTGTGCCACCACTCAAGCCCAAAGATGTGACTTCTTCACCGGGTGCTAAGACATGAACACTGTTTAATCCGTAGTTGGATTTAGACCACAACTCGGCATTTTGATTAACTGCACCCACAGAAACTATATTGGTATTAGGGAGAGTGGCGGGGACCATCACCTTTTCATCGTTGTCAAAAGCGCTGTTGCCGGCCGCTGCCACAAAAAGCACATTGGCTTTTTCAGCACGCTCAACGGCTTCAAACAGGATTTTTACTGAGCCTTCAATCTCTTTTGTTTCGGTCACACTTCCCCACGAGGCATTGATGATTTGTGCACCATTTTGGGTGGCATAATCAATGGCTTCAACAGCACTGGCTAGAGTGGCATTGCCCCAGAGGTTGGGGAACATATTGAGCGCCATAAGGCTGACATCCCAGCTCACACCCACAATGCCTTGGTTATTATTAGCCTGAGCCCCAATCAAACCACTCACCAAAGTTCCATGTCCACGGCTGTCATCGGGATTAGGATTTTTAGTTGCAAAGTTATACCCATGAATATCATCAATATATCCATTGCCATCATCATCAACTCCGGCTGTCCCATTTTTTTCTGCCAGGTTAGTCCAAATATTATCTTTCAAATCGCTATGATTGATTTTAATTCCCGAATCAATCACAGCGACAACAACATCGTTTGAGCCTGTTGAAAGTTTCCAAGCGTTAAGGGCATTAATATCATGACCATCACTCTGATTGAGATGCCAGAGGCTAGAACTGAGATCATTGGGGGTCGTGAGAGAGTTAATTTTATAATTTTTGCCAATGGTCAAAATTGCGGGGTCTCTTGTTATAAGACGGAGTTGTTCTTCGTCAGCAATTATTTTGCTCCATTGATGGTGAAGATCTTCCAATGCGTAACTTAAGTTTGACAGTTGAATCAGAGGGGAAATGCCCGCTTTAACTTTAACAAGGTATTCAGAGCGGGGTTTAAAGTTTCTCACAACATTATGGACGACATTGGGGTCACCACTGGAGCTGGCTTGATCACCATAAAGATAAGGTTGAGTCAGGAGGCCTCCGTCTTCTGCGTCCCAGGCTGCGGCAACAAACCATTTCCATAAACCGTGATGGTGAAAAGCGGTCGTGCCGTTTTGACCACCAAACGCAAAACGTTTGTTGAGCGGAAAGTAGTGATCTGCACTGAGATTGCTATAACTTCTGACCGTGATAAATTGTTTGTTTTTGACCGAAAGTTGTTTGTAGATCTCTTCAACGGCACTGATCTTAATGACTTGGTCATTTTCACCAATAATGAGGGTCACCGCCGTCTGAGGGTCAATTTTTTTCAAATACTCTTTGTTGTAATCGGCAGGGGCAACAAGAACCAATGAAGAAACTAAGGGTTTATTGGCTGCACCTGCGGCCATAAGTGCCACATATCCACCTTTAGAATGCCCAGTATAAATAATTTTTTCTTTATCAATTTGATCAGGCCAATCCTGAGCGGCAGCTCTAGTAATTTCATTAAAGTCGCTGGCCATTCGTGCCCAATTTTGGTCAAAGAATCCATTGTCGTACTGAACAAACAGAGCCGCCGCCCCCTTACTGGCAATATGTTGCAAAGTTTTATCGTATGCGGATTCATCAAGGGCTTGGCCGTGACCAAAAACCACAAGGGGAGCTTTTACACCATCACTGCGTTGAGGGATATAGAGATAAGAGTCCCGATTCAGAGTTTTGATGACGACTCTTTGATAAGGCACAGTCAATTGGCTATTTCCCGGATGGTCTGCTTCTGTGGGAAGACTGACTTGAGCCATTGTATTCAAAGAAAAAAATATGAGACTGAACAAAATTTGGAACATTAAAACCTCCCAATGTTTTAAGGAAACAAATAGTGTTCAATTAAAAGGATTAAGGAACAAGCATAAATAAAAAGTTTATTGTTGGCGCAAAGAAAATTTCAGAATTGGTTTTATTCTGTCGCCTTCATCATCTGTGGATCTATTGGATTGGGTCCAACATCACCTTGAAGACAAACTTCACGATCCAGGGGTGAGAGTTGACATAATAAAGGAGAAGCGGCCGCTCGAATTTCAACAGGTGAAGGCTCAAGGGCTTTAAGACAATAAGCTTTATTATAAAGAGCTTGAATGACATTGTTTTTGTCAAATTGCAGTTTACCCGAAGCTTGATAACGACTCAGGAATTCGATTTGTTCGAGAATCGCTTTTTTCACAATCTCTTCGCTTTGTGAAGTGGTCAGATCAACTTCTCTTTGATAGCCTCTTTTGACTTCGGCATGTGTTACACTAGAGGGGCAGAAAGTCGTTTGATTATTTTCGACTCCTAAGCTGAATCCCACTTTGGCCATAGGGCATCGACTCTCTCCGCTCCCTTTGCAGTGTCCGCCGAGCGGGAGAACGCTTTGAGGTTCACGTGAATTGCAGCGGTAGGCCTTCAAATCTGAAGAGTTGTAAACATAAGTTCGATTGATGTTAGGAACCTCTTGATTCAATTGATTGCGAAGACCTGAAAATAATCCACGACGGTTGGTTTCTATGTCTTGAATCACGTGGACTCTTGTCATTCCATCAACTTCCTCATGATAGATTAAAGCATTGATTTCATAGTTTTCGCGACTTTTCCAATTCAATGTGCTGATAAATTGTGAACGCGGAAGAACGGCTTTATCTGTTCTTGAGATTAAAGGAGCTCGTAAACTGGTCATGCAGTGTTTGAGGTTTTCAAAATCGATCTTACTCCATACCGATGGGGAGTGGAAAAAAAACAGAAGACTCAAGATAGAGGATGATTTTTTCATAGCCTTTATTATGCCAAAGGCTTGAGCTCTTGATGATGCATTGAAGATAAACCCAGACCAAGGTCTATTTAAAATTCTTTAAGTTCATAAACGAAAGGAGTCTATGTCTATAATTATAAGTGCAGCTTAAGGAGACCTTATCAAATCTAAACTTATACTGTTCGGTTTGATCTTTTACACGACCACCCTTTTTGCCAAGGGTGATGACTTTCTACCCTCTGGACCTTGCAAAAAAACCATCAATTACAGCTATTACACTCTTTGCTACGACTCAACACACCGTCAAGCCACTTGGACAAAACATAAGCTTACATTAGAGATGATCAGTGGTTCTGAAAAACGCACGGACGACTATCGTGCCGATGATAAAATCAATGATCCTGTGACCGAACGTGATTATAAAGGTTCAGGTTTTGATCGTGGGCACCTGGTTCCGGCAGCAGACATGAAACTCAATCGCGTTATGATGAGTGAAACATTTTTAATGACTAATATGTCACCACAAGTGCCTCAACTTAATCGAGGTCTCTGGGCAAAAATAGAATCTTCCATGCGAGCAGCGGTGAAGCGCTGGGGTGATGCTCATATTATAACGGCACCTCTTTTGACCCAGGGGTTACCAAGAATCCAATCCGGTGTCAGTATTCCTGATTCTTATTACAAATTGGCTTATTTCCCTCGAGAAAATGTCATGCTGGCCTTTTATGTTGATAACCGAGCCTACAGTAAACAAATCAAACCCGATGATGTTCAAGTGACTGTTCGCGAGATCGAAGAGTTGACGGGCTACAACTTTTTTTCTGAGTTACCAGACGAGTATGAAGAGAGTTTAGAAACCACTCTCTAACCCATCGCGCAAATCACAGTGACGGTTGAACCTCCCTCTTCTTTTCGACACAATAAAGTAAGTGTCATATATGGCCCAAGATATTCATGAGGGAGATCTTCAACGTGCGAATTATTCAGCTGATTTTAACCACCTTTCTTTTTCTTCAAACCTGGAATGCCCACGCTAAAATTCAGTGGAACGAACCTGAAGTTGTTCCAGAAAAATTGGTGCGTGCCAATCGTCGTGTGTTGAGATTTTCTGGTGTTACAACCCCGGGCGCCATGATACGGATCCGTAAGAATGAAGTGAAACTTTTTTTAGACAGCGGAAAAGCTCGCCGCTCCCAAATTCCCCAAAAAAATAAAATTCAGTTTCCCGTGGCCGCTGATGGTGATGGTCAGTTTGGTTTTGATTTGTATTTACCCACCGTGGCCGTTGAAATTCCTCTCGAGGTGAAAGAAGGAAAAGTCTGGAAATTACACACCCTTAATTTCAGAGTTCCTGATGCGGGTGCGGCCAATGATTTTCAAGCCATTGAAGAAAGTTTTAGAGATGTTGAAACCCAAATTGAAAAAGTCGATGCGGGTGAAGGTTACTACACTCGTAAAGGAGATCAGGGACTCATCGTTAAAGATCGTCTCGGTAAAGAGGGGTATGACAAAAGTAAAATTCAAGTTTGGGGAGGAGCCGGACTTTCTTATTACCGTACATCCGTTGAGACCGGCTCATTAGGAACCAATCGCTCTGGAAGTACCATCGTCCTTCCTTCATGGCGCCTTGGTGCGGATTGGAACTACTCATCCCGTTTTAAATTTCTTGCCGCCTTAAGAAGTTCTTCGGGTTCTACTGATGACATTGGTGATGCCTCCTTAACCACGGGAAACAGTTTTAATTGGCTCGAAGCACAGGCCGCTGTGGTCTACTTTCCAGATTTCTTAAAAAGGGGAGTGGGCCGTCTCGGTCTTGATCTGGGTTTTCAAATGCAATCTCTCCCTCTCTTTCGACCTCGCCCTGGTTTATTGAATGAAGCTTATTTTGACAATGATACTTATAATCTTCATATCGGGCTTTATTATCAAAACCGCTACAAAAGACTGTTTGATTATGAAATCTACGGACGATATCTTTATCCCTTCTCTTCAGGTGATGCCTTTGATATTGAATCAGCACTTCCCCTTAATTTTGAATTTGCCGGGGGCTTTAAAAGACCCCTCACCAAAGGACTTTCTTTTGGGGTTTATGGGCAGCTCAATTCTTTTATGATGGACGTGAGTTTTCCGCTGGGCTCAACCACAGCTGTGAGTGATTTTTCATTGATGCTGTTGACCGTCGATGTTCGTCTGATGGGAAGTTTCTAAATTAAGTCTCAGAAAAAGAAGAATTTACTTTTCAATTTTAGTGAATTGTAAATTCTTTCTCTTTAAGTTGCACCTTGCAACAAGGGCAATGGGCTTTTTCTTTTATCGCCGCCGTTTCAAGAACCGATTCATGGACAAAAACCAAGGGAGTGCCACACAAGCAGCACTGACTTTCAATTTCAATAAAGTCTTCTTGTTGAGGGGTGAGAAGGCTTGTCGCTAATTTTGCTGGATTCATGAACCCGTCCTCCAAGGATGATGTCTCGATTTGTTACATCTCTTCATCGGCAGGCCACCTTGAAGCTTGAGGCATCTGATTGAAAAGTAACGAAAAATGGTCTTCTCGCCGGGGAAAATATTGCTCTTTAGACCAAGCAGTCGCGGCAAAATGGGTACTAGCCAACTGGGGTCAGCTCGACTAAAACCTTGGTATGGAATTTTGGCAAGTTTATCAGAAAGAAAGTCTGAGCAGTCCATGGCTGATCGCCCCTCAACAAATTGAAAACAATCTGCAAACCTGGCCTGACCAATCTCTTTTGTTTGTTATAGAACCGACCCAAGACCCTGAGTTGTTAGAAATGGCGCAAAAAATGCGTTCAGCAATTAAACTCACCGAACGGCTTCTGGCGATTACTGAAGTTCATCCGAATGACCTTGCCAATTTCAAGAATGATGTCTTTTTAAAAAAGATGATTTTTTTTGGTTCTGATTATCCGGGTTTATTAGGTGAGATTATCCACTGGCAAGGCCATCAAGTTATGAAAACTTACAGTTTGATGGAGTTGCAGAATCATCCGGAACTCAAAAAAGAAACTTGGTCTCACCTCAAACAATTTGCAGGACTCTAGATGAAAATTTTTATAATTTTACTTTTTTCTTTTCTCAGTCTTCCCAGTTTTGCCGACTGCACACTTTCTCTTGAAATCAAAGACACCATTGGTCCTGCGACTTACGATTATCTTCAGCAGGCCATTGAAAAAGTGAACAAAAACCAATGCCAATCGATTCTTCTTAAAATCAACACTCCCGGAGGCAACCTTCAATCCACCCGTAAAATTGTTGAGATGATGATGTCTTCACCCATTCCTTATCTTTGTCTCATCCATCCCTCAGGCGGGCACGCCGGCAGTGCGGGAGCTATTATTATGCAGGCTTGCCATGTTAACGGTGCGGTTGAAGCCACAAATATTGGTGCGGCTTCTCCGGTTTCTGGATCGGGCGAAGAAATTCCAAAGGATCTTAGAAAAAAACTCTTTGAAGACACCAAAAGTTGGGTTGAAGGGCTTGCGAAGTATCATGGTCGAAGCGAAAAGTTTGCCAAGGATATTGTGACAGAAGCAACAGCCCTTGATGCTCAAAGTGCCTTTGAACAAAAAGCGATTGATGTGGTGGTTAAAGACATCGATGAATTTTTAGAGTTTGCAAAAACTCGCCAAGTGAGACTGCAATCCAAAGAAAAAGTTCCTGTGGTTGTCGGAGACTTGATCGAGTTCGAACCGGGGCTTCGCCATGATGTTTTGCAATTCTTTTCAAATCCACAATTGGTTTATCTGATATTTATGGGGAGTCTTGGACTTCTTTATTTTGAGTTGACTCATCCCGGTGCCATAGCTCCGGGAGTGATTGGCGCCATTGGCCTGGTCATTTCATTAATGAATTTTCATATGCTCGACGTCTCATGGGGTGGTG
>JBGSSY010000181.1:0-21433 GCA_041736775.1 Bdellovibrionales bacterium
TTCAAGAATGGCTCCAATGATCTCACGTCATATCCTTGAAAAATAGGAATCCTCTCTATGAGGGCTAGGTTTCAACAGCTTGTTTTTCTTAAAGAATCCCGCTAAGAATATTTTCAACAGTTAAACTTTAAGGAGCTTGCAATGATTTCAAATTTATTAATGGTTTTTTTTACCCTAGGCATGGCTCACACCGCTTTCGCTGAAACCCTTGAGTTCCCTGCTGAATCTATCAAAGAACTTTATGTTAATAATCAAGCGGGCCAAATCACCATCGCCGCCACCGACCTCGAAAAAGCGACTGTTTCTTTTGACAACAGAAGTACGGATTCCCTTTGTGACATCTCCGCCGAAATGAATGGCTCCACTCTTGAAACGAGGGTCATTACAAAAAAAGACCAACGAAGCTTCTGGAAATTTTTCGGCTCATCTGAGTGTAAAGCAGATCTTCTCATTATGATTCCTCAGAACATAGCCGTTGATCTCGTCAATGGCTCTGGAGATGTCACAATTAAAGGAATAAATGGAAAGGTGGATTTTAAAATCGGCAGTGGAAATCTTGATATCGACTCTGATGTGAATCAACTCACCGGTAAAGCCGGTGCTGGTAATGTCGATGTCAAAGGACTCACCGGCAATGTCGATGTTAAAGTGGGTAGCGGAAATATTGCATTAACCTACAAAGAAAAAATTGAAAAAGGTGAAGTTTTATTAAAAGCCGGAAGTGGCAATATCGATTTATTTTTTCCTAAAAATATGAAAATTCTCACCCACTTTTCATCGGGCAGCGGTCGTATTAAAAATGAATTGGGCGAAACCACTTCTTCACAATTTTCTGTGAGCGCAAAAGTGGGCAGCGGATCAATGAATATCAAAAAACTTTAGATGTTAAAAAAAGGACTCTTTTAAATTCAAATAAGGAGTCCATCTCTCATCATCATCTCTGATCCTTGAACGCAAATCGAATTGCGGAGTCCATGGCAGTGGCCCAGGCTTACTTCTGAGAGGCATATTCGCTTCCGTAGGCGTTTTATTGCCCTTTTTACGGTTACAATTATGACAAGCAGTGACCAAGTTTTTCCAACTTTTTGGTCCTCCACGTGAAACTGGCATAACATGATCAAGAGTTAATTCTTTAGGATGAAAATGTTTACCGCAGTATTGGCAGTCGTGATGATCCCGATAAAAAATATTTTCTCGCGACAATCGGACACGGCGATAGGTTCTGGGTTTGATATAGCTGCGAAGTCTGAGGACAGCAGGGACTGCGTAGTTGGTGCGTACTGAGCGTATAAGGATTTCGTGGGATTCAAGGATATCGACTTTTTCTTGAAACCAAAGGATCATGGCTTTTTGCCATGTCACCACTTGCAAAGGTTCATAGGTGGCGTTGAGAAGCAATACTCGGGGTAAGTTTAGATGGCTAGGAATCCACCTCCCTGTCATTGAAGCGATTCAATATCGCTCTCTTTTAGGATGTACGAAATTCACTCAAACTCACAAGTCTAGTTTTTTTCAAAATTCATCCTCACCTTCTATTTTAGAGATTCCCACCTTAAAACACAAGAGAGAGATAAGAATACCCTCTTATCAAAGCCCCATTATGTTTGAAAATGAGAAAAAATAATTATTCAACTAAGCAAAAAAACTTATTGGCCTTATAAGATTCTCTTTGGATCCATCAAATGAATGAAGCCTATGGTTGAAAATAATTTTACTTTGCAGTCTTATGCTAGGCAGAATCTTATTTCATTTTTTCGTATATAAGATATGTATTTTAGGGATTATATATGTTTATTAAAATTTAGAATTATAGAATTATAGAATTATAGAATTATTTTTTTCGATTTAGAAATAAAGTTCATTCTCATTTTTATATTTGGATTATTTTTTAATACTATTTTTTGCTCTTAGTAATATGAGGATTTATTTTTCTTTTTTGGGAAAGAAACCCTTACCCGTTGTCAGTAAAGTTCTTAACCAAAAAGAAAAAGAATCCTCTGGTCGGGCATCCAGTTGCGTGATCCGATGACCTTTACTTTCAAGAAAATCAACGATGGTTTGCGCTTGTTTTTTAGATTCTTTATCGTGATTAAATTTTAATCCGAACCCAAGAGCATCCACCCTATTGTGAATTATGGCTTCGCCTTTAAAGCCCATCACTTGTGCACCAAAATGAACTTTAATACTTAAAATATCTTTGTCTTTTGGAAGTTCATCGGATTTTAAAAATAAACCATTGATTGAAATATTGGACACAATGCCGTTGTGACTTTGAGTCGATGAATGACTGCTCCAATTGCATTTGAAGTCTGATTTGTAGCGAGCTTGAATCTCCCACCAACGCATTCTTCGATCAAAATAAATATTGCGTACAGTTGGAATTAAAAAATAACTCACCACTAAGATATTTGTGAAATAAACGAGAATAACTGGCAACAAGCCAATGAGATGGGATTTGCTGTGATAACCTTCGTAACTAAAAACAAAAAGTGCCGTGATTGACACCAGGTAAACAAAAAAGCTCCAACGTTTACAAGAGTAAATCGAAAAACCTGCAACTATTGGTGCAACAATAATGACCCAATTGGTGACCAAGTACTCAGGACTTAAAGCGTAAACAAAGTAACTTGGAATGGATCGGTCCAAAAGATAAGCATTAAATATTATGTTACCAATGGGGGCAATCAAATGAAGTACCGCTAAAATGATCAGCGGCCATGGACGTCGACGCATACAGATATACTAATTCTCTCTCTTTTGTTATGGCAAGGAAGTTGTTGAAAAGAGGTCGGGGTTCCTGCAATTTTTTAAATCAACTTGCCCACATACTTAGCAAGCTTCAAAATAAGAAGATGATTCATTGGTCCCTCGAAGAACATATTCTGGATTTAAAATTCAATTGGAAAATTTCCCGTGGCTCCAGTCAAACCAAAACTATTTACATCGTTAAAGCTCAATTGGAGCAGCTGTGCGGAGAAGGTGAAGTGGCCGGCCTCACCTTGGCCGAAAGAACAAACACTCTTATCCCTCAATATTTTGAGGAGTTCAAAAGCCAATCGATTCAAACTCTCAGCGATGCCCTAAAACTTCAACTCCCCTCCCATTTAAAATTTGGCATAACCTCTGCCCTCACCGACCTTGAGGCTCAACTTCAAAAAAAATCAATCTCTCAACTGCTCAACAAAAAATTAAAACATTCTGTTCCGACCTCATTCTCTCTCCCCATTATGGAACCTGAAGAGATAGAAAGTTTTTTTAAACTCTATGACTTAAATCGATTCTCTTCACTCAAAATAAAAATTGATCAAAACAGCGGTATCAAAGCCTGTGAGAAAATGGCTCAACTTTATAAAGGTCCTCTTCGCATCGATGCCAATGAAGCCTTCACGGATCACAAACAGGTTCTTGAGTTTTTGAGAACTTTAAAGAATCAAAAAATCGAAATGATCGAACAGCCCTTTGCCGTTAATCTCATCGAAGAAGCAATATTACTAAAAGAAAAATCCGCCTACCCTATTTTCGCCGACGAATCCTTACAAGAACAAGACATTGATAGTTCCCTTGCTCGTGCCTTTCATGGAGTTAATATCAAACTCATGAAAGCCGGCAGCCTTCAACAAGCCCTTAAACAACTTCTGCAAGCTCAAAACTTAGGATTAAAAACTATGCTCGGCTGCATGGTCGAAACCACCATCGGTATTTCTTCGGCCCTACAAATCGCCGACGCCTTTGACTACTACGATCTTGATGGCTTTCTGTTCTTCAAAGAAGAACCCTTCAAACGAGTCATGGAAAAAGGTGGCCACCTTAATCTTGTTTCTTAGCTCCTGCGGAGCTTTTTCATTCAGTTCTTTTTTTGAAATAGACGTAACACCTTTGTAATCTTATTCAAACATAGGCCTCGGTTCTTAATCCTTATCATAAGCCCCCCATAAATTGACCCCGGCTCCTGCCTAACCTTAATTTTTGCCCTTCGGGCAAAAAACGCATCCGCTTTAAGGAGATCAATTTATGGGGGGCTTATGATAAGGATTAAGTGTAAAATTAAATATGACATTTATAGAAATGAATTTAAATTTGACTTAGCTATCAGAATTGATCAGGCGGTCTTAATTATTTTTTCAAAATTGAACATTTAAGAAAATCTCACAAACTTGTAATAATAACGATTCGCTGATGACACCTAAAAACATATTCATATATTGAAACTGAGCTTATTCACATATTTTGAAAAAAGTGACTTGTTGATGAATCAATATTTTAAAAGATCAATCCATTGAGATACAAGTTAGGACCAAAAATTAAAGCTCAATGGTCCATCTTCTTGATACTTTTGAAGTCAAATTGTGAACCATCAATAAAATAACCTTAAAATTTAAATTGTAGATTTTAATATTCCTAAGATTTTTAATTCATAATTGATATCGCAAAAATTCCCAACGAATGCAAAAAAAGATCTTGGTTGTCCTTTGAGAGTGAGAGAAAGAGAACAAAACAGATCTCCTTAAAGCGGATGCGTTTTTTGCCCGAAGGGCAAAAATTAAGGTTAGGCAGGAGCCGGGGTCTGTTTTGTTCTCTTTCTCTCACTCTCAAAGGGCGAACGTGAATAAACAAATGAGAAGAAATTTTGTAAAGGAATTTTTCAGAAATTATGAACTTCAAAGAAGTTGTCAAAAAGTTCGACTTTTAAGTTTAAAGAAAATTGAATTTTCTCATCTTGGTTCTTTGGATTTTTCTGTAATTCCAGTAACATAGAAAGAGTAAACCCATGCTAAGGTGGTTCGTATGAAAAATATAATGGTAACCTTCATCCTCTTTGTAATATACCCCTGGACACTCGCAGCCCAAGTCGATCCAGAAGATGGAGCTTTTGACCAACTCCCCATTAAACAATCCGAAGCTCAGAAAGTGACACAAGTCTTTTGGAATGCTCAAAACATCCAAGATACTGTTCGTCAAAGCTTGCCAGGACATGTGCAATCCAAATTCACCCGCGGTCCAGCCAGCAACGGTTGTGATGTAAAAGGTGTGATTAAAACCGAAGGTTCTGCTGATGCTTGCGAACTGAATGATGACCCCGAGAAAATGGGTAAATTCATTTATGTGTTTAGTCTGAGCTGTGATTTCGGCTCTTACCAAGTTTCAGTCTGCTCTCGAGAAGAGAGTAAGCTTTTGAATCAGCTTAAAGTCACTAACCCAGAACGGGTTGTATTAGATGAGGAACGTCTTTTTGACATGGATTCAACCATGTAAAATTGAGGGCTAAAGACAAGCCCAAAAACTAGACTTCTCTGACCTTTGGACATAGCAGATGACAGAAACTCAACATCTGCTAAAATTGTGCGATGGTGACGACTCCTTCCATTTTTGCCATAGGTGACATCCACGGATGTGCCTATGAGCTTAAAGAACTGATTAAAATTCTACCCTTAAAATCCAATTCTCAAATTGTATTCCTGGGAGATTACGTCGATCGTGGTCCTCACTCAAAAGAAGTGATCGATATTATTCTCAATCTCAAAGAAACCTATGATGTGATAACCCTTCTCGGAAATCACGAGGCCATGATGCTTGAGTTCTTTAAAGACCCAAGCTCTTCGCTTGCGGGGTACTTTATCCTTAACGGGGGGAGTGCGACCCTAGCCAGTTATGTGACCCAAGGAAACGATTATGTCATACCCGATAGTCATATGGTTTTTTTGCAAGAACTGAAGTTGTTTCACGAAACAGATCAATACTTTTTTGTTCACGCCGGTGTTCCGGATGTTGCCTTAAATCAGTTAGTCCCAGAAGAATACATCAATGAACTCCTTTGGATTCGAAAGTCTTTTCTCGAAAGTCATTTTAATTGGGGTAAAACTATCGTTCACGGTCATACCCCAGCGCAAGAAGTGGAGATCAAAAAAAATAGAATCAACTTGGATACCGGATGTGTTTATAACGGAGCTTTGACCGCCATTGAGCTCCCCTCCCAATCCATTTTTCAAGTTCAAGCTCGAAAAGAAATACCCCATGTTTTTTTAAAGGAAGATCCACAAATCTCTCGTGTCGCTAAACGTTTCCAAGGATCAATTCCTGTTTTTATTGAAATCGATGGTCGTTTTATTCAATTTCAAACTTTGAACTACAATGAATTTGGTATGCTTATTCTTGAAGATACTCGTTCTGGAAAAGTCCTTGAGGTGGGTCAAATTTTAAAGGGAAAAATAGGCCATCTCACGGATCGACAAATTGAATTCAATGGCGAAGTGGTGCGGCACCAAAAACGAGGCCATGAAATCGCCTATGGGATCAGAATGTTACAATCCCTTTCTCATAAAAGATGAGGATTATTTCATTTATTTTATCATGGCTCATTTTCAGTTCAATAAGTGTCGCCAAACAATCCACTCAGAAAGATCCAGTAGAAGTTAAAATTTCACGATTTCGGGCTCAAGTCGAAAGTCGATTGGAAGACATATTAAAAAAATGGGCAACAAAACCGGTAAAGCTTGTTTTGATCGCCTATAAACAACAAAGAATTTTAGAACTCTGGACAGTAGAGCCAGAAAAAAGAAAAATAAAAACTTATCACTTTACAGCATATTCTGGACGACTCGGACCAAAAAACAAACAAGGTGATCGACAGATTCCAGAGGGCATTTATCATGTCAATCGTTTGAATCCATGGAGTCAGTATTATCTATCAATTGGTTTAAATTATCCCAATGAGCTGGATCGGAAAAGAGGAAAAGCCCTATCAATAGCAGACCCTGGTGGCGATATTTTTATCCATGGAAAGGATAAGACCATTGGTTGTATTCCAGTCGGAGACGAAGCCATTGAAGAACTTTTTTATTTAGTTCATAAGCTCGGCGCAAAAAATACCAAGGTTCTCATCGCCCCAACGCCCCTCCCCTTCCCATCAATGGAACTCTTAGGCGTAAAGAGTAAAGATGTTTGGGGCTTAAAAAAATACCAAGAACTTGAAGCTGAACTCAAACAATATCAAAATAAATAATTTTTATAATTGAATAAGAACGGCCAATATTTAAAGTTTTTTCCGGGTATTGGTTATATTTTCAACAATGGGAACGACAAAAAATAACTCATCAAGTACGGGTGTGTGGGAAAAAGTTAATTTGTAAAAAATTGGGAATTTCACTAGAACTTAATCCAAACATTGAATTTTAAGGTCATTTAAAATCGATTGAGTGCTTTTAAGAAAGTCAGAGAGTCGATCCACTTCTTTAAAATCAGTCCCCACTGAAATTTGAAATATCTGCTGACCGCAGATAAATTCTTTTAAAATCAAAAACTGATTCTCTTCGATATAGATCCACTGATTAAAAGAGATCCCATTGAGACTCTCTTGAGATTCAGAAAGGATTTGTCGACCTGGCTTTGTTTTGACCTTCTTGTTTCTCAACTCTTGTGTATTTTCATCATTTTCCAAGTTGCGAACAGAAACGATCAAACGATTGTTATCTTTTTTCTTTGACTTGAATTCATAAAGAAAAACTTCGGGACTCTGATGGATTTTATTAAAAATGAGGTCTTCACTGGAGAAAGACAAAGATCCTCTAAAGCGTGTGGCTATAACTTCAATAAGTTGATCACGGTTCTTTTCAACAGACTGCTGTGAAAAAAACAATCCAGAACAGATATTTAAAACTAAAAAGCCAGCAATCGTAAAAAAAAGGATCGAAGAAAATCTTCGCTCCCGGCTGTTAGAGAAATAAAACTGAGCATAAAAAGAAGCACTTAAAAGAAAGAGAGTAAAAAAACTAAAATTCCAAAGTGTATGCCAAAGGGTTTGTGGAAGAGGGAGATGATTTAAAACCTGAGCCAAATGAAAGTCTGGAAAATAGCCCTTGATTGCAGGAGTCGATGATACTTTTCCGACAAGATCACCCAATGAAAAAATAAACATAAGGAGAGGGGCAATAACACTCATCTCCTGCTCATTCTTAAAAAAGAGGCCCATGATAAAGCCAATAAAACAGGTGGTCCCTGCAAAAAACAAGATATTCACTAAAACTAAAGGTTGCGCCAAAAGATCAAAACGCTGATTCAGAAATATTCCAAGAAGTGAAAAACCCATGCATAGCATGAGATTAAACAAAAATTTACCAAGGAGCACTTCAATACTCTGTAAGGGTGAAGTCATGAGGGCGAGTAAAGTGCCCTTATTTTTTTCTTCGATCACCAGATAACTGGTCGAAAAAAGACCAATAAACACATTCACAAAAATAATGGAAAAAACAAAGGTCTTCTCATCTCGAGAAAGTAACACCAAAAAAACCACCGGCAAAATCATCACGGCCAGAAGCTTTAGGTTCGCCATCGACCATAATATATCTTTTTTAAAAAGAGTGAGGGTTCGAGAGATTGAAATCATTTTTTCTCACTCAAAAGACGAATAAAAATATCTTCTAACTTAGGTTCATGGCTATTGATCTTAATAATTTCACCCAGTGCTTGAAGCTGCTTAAGCTCTTCGAGCCAATCGGGGCCTTTTTTAATTTTATAATTTTTATACTGGCCCTCTTCTGAGACCACAACATCCACGGTATTTTCACTGAATTTTCGTTTAAGTTCTAGAGGTGTCCCCTCTTCAATTTTCTGCCCCTTATCAATAAAGATAATTTGATCACAGAGCCTCTCGACATCATTCATGAGGTGGGTGGTGAGTAAAATAGTCGAACCCGTTTTTTTGAGCTCCTCAAGAATCAGGTAAATCGATTCCGCCGAGCTAGGATCAAGCCCTGTGGTGGGCTCATCAAGAATAATCAACTGGGGTCCATGGACGAGCGCTCGGGCAATCAACACCCGCTGCCGAAGTCCTTTAGAGAGAGCTTTGGTTTTCTCTTTTATTTTCTCGGTGAGGTTGAGTTTTTCTATCACTTCATAAGTTTTATTTTTTGAAACTCCATAAAGTTGGCGAAACAAGTCGATGTTATCAAAAACGGTGAGCTCATCATAAAGCGACTGTGAATCTGGAATATAGCCAATCAGGGCATGGATTTTTTTAGGCTCAAGGGAGGGGTTAAAGCCAAACACTAAGGCCTCGCCTTGATTCGGTTTCAACTGTCCAGTGATAATTCGAATGGTGGTCGATTTACCGGCCCCATTAGAACCCAGAAGCCCCATACACTGCCCTGCCTGAACCTGAAAGCTGAGCTTGTTCAGTGCCTCAAAGCCGGAGTATTTTTTAACAAGCTGTCGTATATCAAGGGCTAAAGTCATGAAGTCGCTGAAACTACAAGAACTCTGAAAGGACCGCAATGGAATTGCTTAAGGCCTACACAAATGAGTACATTTCCCTCTCTCAAATACCCTCTTACGCATCATTTCTCACCCTGAACCGGCATTTGGAGCTATTTGCTTTACAATCAAATCAAATAATACTATCAAGACCATTCCTTTGCGGGGTTGTAGTAGAGTTGGTTACAACGCTGGCCTGTCACGCCGGAGGTCGCGGGTTCGAGTCCCGTCAACCCCGCCATTTTTTGAGGTACCTGCTTCTTTCTGCACAACCAGTTTGTCACGCTTTCATTGATGGTTCTGGAATTCTGCTTCCGACCACTCAACTTGAGGAACAAAAGATAGTCCGAGTTTTCTCTAAATTAAATATTGATCTGGCCTTAAAAACTTCACTCGATTAAATCTGGCTGGGGATTCTTGATAAACTGGACAGCATTCACCCACTCAAGCCCATCGATATGTGCTCTCAATATACGGTGAACTCCATCCATAACTAAACCTTCTTCACTAATGATAATCGGAAATCTTAGATCAGCTTGTTTGATCCTCTCCATGTGATTCAGTACACTTTTGATAGTTGGCTTCTTGTAACCACAAAACCAAATATCCTTTTCAAACATGTCAAAAGAGGAAACTTGATATTTGAACGTCGGAAAAGTCTGAGTTAGCTCCCACAATCTCTTTACACTCCAAATATACCTTCTTTCCTCTTTGCTTATAGAGTAGGTATGATTATCATAAAAATGAGTATCCATGGATCGTCGCATAGCACAGCCTATATCCAAGGCATAGTTTTTTCTATCCTAATGCCAAATACTCAAAGCAAAAAGTTCAAAATTCGTGCAGTTTGCCCCGATATTTTTCAAACGACTTTTCTGGTCGATTACACTTCCCGAACTATGAAAAATTCTATTATTGGTTCTCTGCGCTCACACGGATTTGACGGGTCTCGAACGTTTGGAAGTCACATGAAAGTATTGGTCATAAAAATTTACAAAATGTATTAACGAGCCATTAGAACTTATCTGATAGTTTACCAAAATTCTTTGAATCAATCTCAAGTGTTTCAAAGCCATTGGTGATCACTGCGGTTTGAAGTTTGAGATCTTTTAACTCCATTTGATAAACAAAAGCATCACTTGTACTTGGTGCTAAAACACCTCGGTAATTGGATTCATTTATGTTTAAGGTATGATTATGAATGTTCTTCTCTAGCACCCATCCTTGATCAATAAAACCCTCTAATGTTTTATGAATAATTCCTAGCCCCCGAACACCGTTTATATTGGAAGTAAAATAAACAAGTCTTTTATGATTAGCTTTGGTCAAAATAAAAGCCAAAAACTCTGTTGGTGTGGCCACTAAATCGATACGACTACCTTGTAAATCTAGTAGAAGACCTTCTTCACAAGTCATTGGTCGGAGGTTTTTCTTTAATAATAATCTTGCGAGATCCAAGTTTTGCTTATCTCCTGCTTTTTCAAAAGGGTAAGATCTACTTATAAGTGCTAATTGATCAAGGTTGTTCACTTTGGTTTTCACAGCATTTTGATATTTCTTGAGATTTTTTAAATTCTGGAAGTTTGATGGAGAAGACATAAAGTCTTTCTCGTAATCCCAGTACTGTAAAAGCGTATTTCCTTTTTCAAATACAACTTGTGGAGAATCGGGAAATTGGCATATTTTCCCATCTCGCATTTCAGAGTGACTACAGCTGCAGGCAATAAAAAGTAATATGAAACAAAATCTAAGCATGGTACGACGATAGCTAAAATTTAGAACACACTCAATAAACTCAATTGAAATTCAACTCTGACTCAAAGCAGTAAGCTCTAAATTAGTACACTCTGGCCCGCCATTTTTTTTGCAAAGCAAAAAAAATCCTCCATTTTCCATTTTCTACTAATTGGTTCGCTGCGCTCACGCGGGTTTGCGCAACTCGAACTTGGAAATTATTTTATGACTTCAAAGGAAATTTCAAAGCCGGACATTGAGGCGTCTGCCAGAGTGGGTTCGATGGAACCCAATGCGAAAATGGGGACTCCGTATTCGTTAAACTTGTATTGGGCGAGATCACTTTTTGCGATCATGTCTGACAAGGTTTCAAAGTAGTCGTCGACGTTGTTATGGTATTGTGTCTGAGAAAGGCAGTCGCTTACAGTTGGAGAGAGTTCATCCCATAACTTTTCTGTGAGTTCACAGGATAGGACTGTGTTACCATTAGTTTCAAAAATGACGACAGATTGATAGTATCCTAACATGCCACTTTGATAGGTTGTTATTTTATACTCATTTATTTCGGATATACTTTTTTGCCACTTGGATTTATTAGCAAAGTAGATTTCTTGTGGATTTTGTTCATTTTGCATTTCAGAGCAACCCAACAAAACGGCAGCGATCACAAAAGGGAATACAGATTTAAGCATCTTAACATTATAAATTAACATCCATAAAAAAGTTTATGCTTTTAAATGAAATCTCATTTTGAGACTGTTTTCTAGACTCTGTTTATAAAAAAAAAGTAGGCTCAGTTTAAAATGAACTCAAAAAACCAAAACTGGATATTAATGTCTATGGTTTGAGATTACAAATCTGCCTATTGTTGGAGTTGATTGAGGCGTTGTTTGTAGTAATTGAGATTTACTTCGGGGAGTTGGTAGACTTGATGATTCTGCATGAGGGTTTGACAGTCGGTTATAGATCCATCGACACATTTTTGGTGAAGTTCGCTAGCGGGGGGAATTTGCGAGATCGTTCTAGCTTGTTGTTGCTGTTTGGCTAAGGAAATTTTTCTCATTCGAGATTGAAAATCACTCACGGACAAAGTCACAGCCAAAGCCATCACGGCGGCACCACCAATAAAACGAGCTGGTAACCATGCGCGAAGTTTTTCTTTGAGATGGGACTCGAAACCGTCGCCAATAAAAATTTTGTGATTCATATTCTGTTGGATTGATCCGTGTACAGGATATGTAAGTTCTGGTTCTGAAACAGCTTCAGCACGGGCCTGTTGTGCAAAAGTGATATAGTCTTTTTTAAATTCTTCGAGGTCCATAATTTTTGCAGACTCACTGAGGACTTCAAAAGATGAGCTCAATATGTTTTTTGTGAAAGTTGAGAGTCCCTTTTGCTGTAACGATGAATTCTCTTTACGACTTGTTTGAAAACTTCCACTCACATAAAGTGGTGAACCCACTTCTATCCAGCTCTCTAAAATTCGATAGTTTTTATCTTTAGGCCGTGGAGGATAGTGGGGTATTAAAAAGAAAAGTGATTTGTCATAAAGGTAGAAAAAAAATGAAAAAAAGAAGGTCACTGGAATTTTAATTGATGAGGTATAAAAGGATCGGTAACCGCCCATGATGCGACTTAAAAGTGGAATGGGAGGTTTAAAATCCTTACTCAAAAAATCCTGTTTTTCAAGTTCGCTCAGATCCTTCCAAGTTTTTTTAACATTGGAGTTCAAATAGAGTTCTGCTCCTGTTGGATTAACTTTGACTATTCCTTCATCATCAATCAGGTAAAACGGGATAGCATGAACGCGTTTGGCAACAGTTTTCCAGCGAAATTGACTACTTAAAAAATAAAAATAGAAGCCAGAACGTGAATACTGAATTTCACATGAGTAATAAACCACTTCTTGTTGATTTTTGAGTTTGTAGGTCGGCCCCGCAGGCCAAGCAAAACCTTGAAGTTCAACTAACCCTTGAGCGGCGGTTGAAGTTTTAGAGCTAGCCGTATCTTCAATTTGACGAATTCGTCGGTGTTGTTTGATGACTCCCCAAAAAAGGGCCGCACCAGCAAAAAAAAGAACCAAGGCTAAATTCATCTAAAACCTTTGTATGAAAGTAAAATCCCTGGGTGCCTTATGCGCTTTTTCCGAACTTAGGAAGATTCATCTTAAGACTGGGAGCTGTTTTTTCTGTTTCGCTGACTTGAAACATCACTTGTCGATTGTAATTAAGTATTCTGGCCGCCAGGACATCAGGAAATTGGTCAATCCTTGTATTAAAGTTGGCAACGGCTTCGTTGTAAGTTTCGCGACGGTCAGCCAATAGCTCTTCTAGTGAAGAAACACGGGTCTGAAGTTGGTTAAAACTTTGATTGGCTTTTAAATCAGGATAGTTTTCACCGATTGCCAGTACCCCACGTAGGGCAATACTCATCTCTTTAGCGGCTTCAATTTTATCAGGCACATTGTGGGCTGAGCCATAATGTTTACGTGCTTCAACCAACTTTTCTAAGATGGCCCCTTCATAATTGGCATATTGCTCGACTACTTGAACAAGTTGGGGGATTTCGTCATATCTTTGCTTAAGAATTACATCGATATTGGCCCATGCTCTTTCCAACTGATTTCGTAAACTGACAAGTCCATTATAGATATTGATACCCATAACAGAGAGTCCAAAAAGAACGATACCCAAAAAAACCAACACTGTGATAGCCATAGGCCTCCCAAGCTAATAATGTTTATTTTTCGGTATTGGTAAAAGAAACTTAACGCGACCTCTCGGCTAAAATCGAGGTCCTGGTTTAGAAGATGAGCTCGCTTCATTCTCTTTTGAAGAGCGGCCAGCGATCAGACCTATCACTCCCCCGGCAATACCAAAAATGGCAATGACACCGAGGACTTTGGTCAGAAGATCTGAAGTTTCTTGCGACTCTAAAACCCCTAAGACTTGCAGAGCCAAAATCATTGCCGCTGCCAAAACACCAAGAATAAGAGAAAATTTTGCGATCATAATAGAAATATTCTGAAGGGAAACTGTTTTCATTGCAATTTGAATTATTGAACTAGACGTCCCCAACCCTGACCAAATGAATTCATCGATGACTTTTATATTTTCCAAAAAATGCACAACCCATTGATCGTTATAAAAAGTCGCGTTTTTTGCAAATGACCCAAATGAGGGCACATTTTCTCAAACCTTTGTCGGGTTATAGACCTAAAAAACGCAAACAAATGTGCCTAAATTACTTCAGGCTCATCTATACAATTCCGATGAGTGATTTATGGGATTTATCAATAAAATCATAGCTTTCTTCTTTCCCCATCTTCACCTCAAGGAAAATGAGAGCCACGCGTATTTTGTTTCAGAAAAGGAAGCGGTTAAGCTGAATATGCTTACGATTTTTCCACTGATTGCCATTGGATATCCACTTCACTATTTTTATTTTGATGGACCAATGGGGCTCGCAGAACAATCTCCCTTTTGGATTTACTTTAGGTTCGGAATGTCTGTTTGTTCATTATTAGGTATACTTCTTTATCTCAAAGTTCTCAAACCACATCATAATTTTTACAGATTCTATGCTGGTCTTGTTTTGATGGCGGCCATCACCCTTCAGGCCTATGCCACTTACCTGTATCAGCAGGCTCCTTTACTCTACCCCTATGTCTTTATTTTGGTTTCAATATTTTTACTAAGATTAACTGTTATGCAAAATATAATCTACAGCTCTCTTTGTTTAATCGTTTCCACACAGATTTTATTAAAGACAGCAAATATTCCAATGAATATTTTTAGTGCTGCTTTTGTGACTTTTATTATCACACTCATTATGTCGACTCGCAATCTCTCCTCGATTTTACTTTACAAATCAAACATTGAAAAATTAATGGCACAAAAGCTCCTCATCGAAAGACAGATTGAAATCGTTGATCATTTAAGAGGGTTTTTGCCAAAACAAATATTCCAGCGTTTTCATGAACTCTCATCCATTCACAAATACTCAACGGCGGCTGCACTTGATAATATCTTACGGCCCAAAAGAAAAGAGATCGCTTGTCTTTTTTCTGATATTCGTGGTTATACCCAACATTCTAAAAATACGATGGTTTTAGAGAATCAAATATTGCCGACCATCAAAGAAAGCAGTGTTATTATTGAAGACAACTTTGGAATTCCTCGCAAAATTGGTGATTTGATCTTCGCTTATTTTGACGAAGATTCCACTTTTGATAATATTAATAATTGTTTCCTTTCTGCCCTTCACATGGCGACAAAAAGCTTATCTGACGGGAACACCATCAATCGAAGCATTATACTTTCCCATGGAGATGCTATCGTCGGAAATATTGGTGGAGCTGGATCAGCTATTGAAATAACAGCCATGGGCAATCCTTCAAATGAATGTGCTCGTATCGACGAATTTATCAAAAAGAACAGCTTGTTTTATAATAAAATTATTTTTTCTGAAAGCTTTTTTGAAAAACTGATGATCACTCAAGATATTGAGACTGAAATTTACAAATTTGAAGAAAATGAATCCGTTCGTGATTTTTCTCAAATTAAAAGACTAAACTATATTGATTTTACTTACGCCAAAGAGTTACTTAGCAACAGACAAAAAAGGTCAAGTGCAGCATGAAGTCCGAAGCCCCCTATCTCCAACAAAATAAACCCGCAGAAACACATTTTCCTTTTATCCCCCAAGAGATCAGAGCGAACGATCCGATCAAAGCGATCATGACCATCGACAGTCGAGATTATAATCTTGATGTGTGGAAATTAAGCCCCTTTGGAATTGAATTGGTCACGGATAAATCTTTTAAATTGATCACCTCAAAGCTCTACAAAATTCGAGTCGCTATTGGAGGAGAGTACAGTGTCCTCGATGGTGTGTTGATGTATGAATATAACCATAATGATAAAATCATTGTCTGTATCCGTTTTACCAATGAGAAAAAGCCCTATAATAATATCGAAAGACGGGCTAAAAGTCGTTGGAACTGTAGTTCACAGTATTTCCCTACCGGGATGGCTAATTCACCCGCTAAATTTAACGACTTTATCTATTTTAAAATTAGAGATATTTCTTTTGGTGGAATGAAGATTGTCTGCTCATTACGAAATAAATTTTTGCTCCCTGGTATGAATTTAAATGCAATGATCAATTTTCCAATGGTTTCTCAGATGAATGTAAAACTTAAAATTGAAAACCTCAACATTGGAACCGAAGAAGGAAAAGAAGTCATAAGTATGGGTGTGACTTACGACACCTCTGACCCCAATTTAATTGAAGTTATTAGTAACTATTTACTTCAATTTTCAAACATCTCGACTTTTCAAGATCTGAGGGATGAAGGATTTGTGACAAAAAAGCTTTCCTCGTCGATTGATTTCTCTTACGTCAAATCGAAAGAAGACTTTCAAGATTGTCTTAAACTCAGGCTTATGGCCAATCAAGCTGCTCAGAAATTAAAAGATGATACAAAAATGGAAGATATGACTGATGAGTATGACAGTCGTTCTCGCATTATTATTGGCAAACACGCCGGGAATACTGTCTGCACGGTTCGTATGGCTTTTCATGAACTTGACGATCGTATGGAGATCGAAAAACACACTATACTCCCCGACTCTTTTCCAAGGCGCGATGAAGTGATAGAGATTATGAGACTTTGCACCCACCCTTCCTATCGAGGCTCTGACTTACTCAACTCACTATTTAAACATCTCGCTATTGTTGTTGTTCAATCCAAACGAAAATATATAGTCACAAGCTGTGTTGAAAGTCTTAAACCACTCTATAAAAGAATTGGCTTTAAAGAAGCTGGAATCACTTATGAAAATCCTTTATTTAAAGGTTTTCCTGACCAGGTCATGATTGCTAATGTTGAAACCCTGCTGTTAGGAAAGGATATCAATCCCCTGATTTGGAACCTGGTCTGGGGTGATCTTTATAACTATTTTGAAAACTATGATCTTGTCTCCTACACACCCATGGAAAAAATCAGAATCAAGGTTCTCAAAAAACTAAAACCACTGGCCCATGTTATGGCCAATTACTCTAGTCGAAAAGTAGATAAAAAATGAATGGTTTAAAGTTTATTTATATTATTAATATTCTTCTGTTTTTTTTCTTTTCGCTTTTTTATTTTAATAGAAAGAGTATAAAACTCAATTGGAAATGGCATTTCTTAAAGATCACTACTATGGTCTTCTGGATTTATTCCTCTTTTTTAGTTGTTCAAAGTGTGCTCGTTATTAATCCAATTACAATTTTTTTTGTATTGATTAACTTTACAAGCCTACTTCTTTTTGCTTGGACATACAGAACCACATCTCAATTCAAATTTGACAACATCTTTACTCACAGAGCACCCCAACAGATCATTAATACCGGGCCATATCGTTTTATAAGGCACCCCTACTATACATCCTATATGATTAATTACCTTTCGATACTCTTCATTTCTCAATCCATCTTATTGATTATCCCCATTGCATTGATCATTGTTCTCTATTACTTTGCGACCCAAAATGAAGAAGAGCTGATCTTAAACTCTGAGCACAAAAATCTTTACGGTGAATACAAAGAAAAAACCAAAAGATTTGTTCCTTTTCTCTTTTAAATGATGAAACTCAACGAGAAGACAATATTTTTAGTTGATGGAATGGGCGCATTGACTACAGCCTTTTTAATGGGAGCTAACCATCCCTTCTTTTTAGATCAAATTCATAGGACTTCTTACATCTGTCAAAAGACCATTATTTTGCTTTTTAGATTTTGCAGGACAATATCTCGCTCATCGTAGTATTTCTGTTGAATATTAAATTGAAAAATAATGCTTTGTAACGAGTAATCGACTCCCAGCATATCTAAATTAAAAATATCAAAGTGATTGTTACTGTATGGATTTTCAGAATCATAACCAAATGATAGCTTTGGCTCATGACTGATAAATAGGTTTTTGATGGAAGGATTCAAAGGAAATGAAACAAAAAGTGTACTTGAAAGTTCGCTGAATTCAATTTTTAAAAAAGCTGATTTTTCAAGTGAAACCTCTACGACTCTTATATCATCTTCTTGTTCTTCAGCTTTCACCTGCCATTTCAAAGCTTCATTTCTATTTTCATATAATTTAGAATTTGAGTTATTCATAAATTTTCTGAGATCATTAACATTGATGTCATTCACGGGCGAGAGATCTCCACAGCCCTTTGTTATGAATCGAAGACCCATATGTGTTTTCGTATTTACGGTTTTAATTTCTAATGCCGGTACACAAGCAATGGTTTTGGGTTCGCGATATATAACATAATCACCAAAATGAATAAGATTTAAAAACTCATAACGAAAATAGTTCTCTTCACTTTTCACCAGTTTAATTTTAGTCATTCGGTCACTTAATTCTTGAAGACTAAAAAATGAATTTCTCTTGATGAGTATGGGTTGAGTCTCTCTTGAATTTCCTGATTCAGGACGCCCAAAACCACCATTCGCTGTTTCAAGTTCGTTTCCACCTTCAGATTGACCAAGATAATTGTAATAATCTTCTTCTAAATGGGCATACTTTTTACAAAGCTCTCTTGAGCGTCGAGACATTTCACGGTCTCTTAAGGGGTCACCAAATCGATGAACGATACAGTCGCCCATTGTAACATCCCCCTTTTGAACACGGGCCGTAAAACCACCCAAATTATAATTCGGAACCTGTGACTTAAATTCATTGGGATTTCCGTTAGAAACTTTATAGGAATTGGTTGTCAGTCCATAACGATCCTGAGAAACTTGTTGAGTAACAGAACTGCTCACACCGATCTCAATGGCTACATCTTCATAGTGACCATTTTTACCATAGACTCGAACTTTAAAACTTTCATTTTGGGAATGGGGCATGGGGTAATAAAACAAATCCCCGTCCATGTAAAATGTCTCTGATGGAACCAGAAGTCCAGTATGGGTGGGTTCAATGAGTTCATATCTTAAAAATCCATCGTCGAGATGCTCTTTAAGTTGAAAGCGGACAAAACCTTCAGGCCCAACTTCATCGACATTGACCTTTTGCTGGAGTCTTTGACCGATAGCCACTTTTTCAGCCTGACGACCTCCCGCTTTATCAAGATCAAAAGAATAAAAGAGATCAAAAAGTTTTCCCGATTCATAACTGACGAGTTCACTGACAAAGATAGGTTCAGAAAGTTCAATTCCCACTCCACCGGTAACACCGACAAAAAGATCGTCTTTTTTCTCAACCGATGGCCATTCTATTTCTCCTCGAACGTAGGGTTTAAGATAGGCATAGGGTCCAACGACTCGGTAGAGACGGGCGGTTACTTGAGGTTTTAAGAAAATTTCGGCTTGAAGTTTTGTATCACTTTCTGAACTTTCTATTCGGGTGTCTTTAATTGCGACTCGCTGATCTTTATCCGTAGTGACTCCTGTTTCTTTATTATAATTCATTGTGGTAAAAAAATCGTATTCTGATTCATAGATCACACGAGTTTTTCCATTTTTAGAGGCTTGTAGCGACACGCCGGCTGGAACTCCTAATTCAATATCTAAATAAACCGGAGTTGGACCAGGAACACGGAATGGAATTACTTTTTTAGGCATAAAAGCATCAATCACCGCTTCAAGTTGAATCTCCCCTGCCGCTTCGTAACTAATATCCACTCGGTATCGAACTTTGGTATCAATTCGAGTTTGAAGATGAGAAATCTTTCCGGACTCCCACTGAGATTCAGAACGAAGGGTGGGAACAATCTCAATAATAGCTTCATTAATAACGGCTCGGTACTTTCCACCGACAGCATTGGTCACAGTGAATTTTTCATTGGGTTTAGCAATCGGGAAGCCCATTATTTTGTTAGCTCCACCACTGATCTGACCATCTGCTATGTGAACCGAGAAAAGCTCTAGATTTCTAATATGAACTCGTCCGCGATTATCCACTTCGTAAAACCCCTCTCCGGCGGCTTTTTGAGCTTTGGCATAGCGTTCAAGTTTTTTTATGTCTTCAAGATCATAGACTGGAGTTGATTCAATATGGACAGATCCGGTTTGATCACCAATCAGGTCATCAATTCGACCCTGTCTCAGAATCGCTTGGGTACGTCCACTGGCACGGGTAAGAATTTCTTTAACCCGAACCAGATAACGCTGCTCAGGATTGGCAACAATAATATCACCCACATTGATCTCGCGATTTGAGTTATGGGTGATAATCGCTTCACCATCGTCACTTGTAAATTCAATATTTTCGTCACTCTCAAGAGTTTTAACGTTATCATTTTGAGGAAGATTATTTTTCACCTCTGTTTTTCCAGGCTCACCCAAACGTAAATCTATGGGTTGTGAGTTATCTTTACTGCATCCAAAGTGTTTTCCGGATTTACATCCAACAGCTAATAGAGCAAACACAACAAAGAGTGGAAAAATATTCTTTTTCATAGCATCCTTTTTCTTTTCATCAAAAACCTGATCAAAAGAACTTTTAAAAATAAGGTTTTGTTTTAAGTGATGTTTTGCAATCGAAGGGCCATCAAAAAGGCGCAATTGTTCTGAAAAAACCCAGATTTGTTGAAGAAAAATGAGAAATTTTATTTTTTACTTTTTATCAAAATCTTAATGAATTCAGTCTTTTAAATTTGGACACTCTTGTTTTTTACAGTTGTTTCATTTTGAGACAACTGTCAATTTCAAAAAAAAGAGCCATTTTTTGCTATTTAAGATGAAGCTATGGTAGATTCCGATATGGATTTTTTCGAAACCGTTCGTCGTCGCCGCAGTATTCGTCGTTACACAACTGAACCAGTCCCCGATCTTGTTATGGAGAAAGCCCTCGACGCTGCCCTTATTGCCCCCAATTCATCCAATACACAAACCTGGAATTTCTTTTGGGTCAAATCAGAGGATAAAAAAAAGAAACTGATTGAGGCTTGTCTGAACCAGTCGGCGGCTCGTTTGGCCAATCAATTACTTGTAGTGACCGCAGACCCTCAACTCTGGCGCCGTTCTCAACCAGGATTGATTGATTGGGTTAAAAAATCTCAAGCTCCCTCTAAAGTCCATCTCTATTATAAAAAAATCGTGCCCTATGTTTATCGTTGGGGTTTTTTAAATAGCTTGGGTTATTTGAAACTGTTTATCATAACTATTATAGGTTTCTTTCGCCCCATAGTCCGCGGCCCATTTACAAAAAGGGATATGCAAGAAGTGGCCATTAAAAGTGCGGCCCTCGCCTGTGAAAACTTTGTGCTTGCTATTTCAGCACAAGGTTATTCAAGTTGCATGATGGAGGGTTTTGACGAGTATCGCGTCGCTCGACTCCTTCGACTTAAATGGAATGAGCGTGTTGTTATGGTGATCGCAGTGGGTCGAGAAACAGAGAACGGAACATGGGGCTCACAGTTCCGCATTCCTAAAGAAGAAGTAATCCATATTATTTAAAAAA
>JBGSSY010000188.1:0-4040 GCA_041736775.1 Bdellovibrionales bacterium
CAGCCGAGGACCAGCATAAAAAGACCAAAAAAGAAGGCGTTTTTGATTTTCAACAAGTTGTACATATTGATAAAGTTATCAGACTTTTAACTGATGGGCATCAATGCCCTAACTTTCGCTGCGCAACAAGCACCATGTTTCAAGGTGAGAGGTTTGCGGAAACATATCAAAGGGACAAATCTCCTCAATAATCCAGTCCTGATCCAGGAGAGATCTAAGATCTCGAGCTAAGGTGGCTGGATGACAACTGATATAGATCAAATATCGAGGGGGTTTATTACAAAGAGCTTCAATGAGTTTCTCATCGGCTCCCGCGCGAGGGGGATCAATTATAACAAGATCAGCCGGCTCTGGCAGTTCGCCATAGAGTTTTTCAACGGGACCCAGTAAAAAACGAAGCTGGGTGGATTGATGAGCTTGGGCCTTTCGAATATTAATGGGATTAATGTCGATTCCAATACATTGAAGATCAGGGTATTTTTGGTGAATCGCACGGCTCCAATTCCCTTGACCGCAGTAAAGATCATAAACGGTTGAAAGGGGTCCTCGTTGACCAATAGTTTTCAAAGTTTTTTCAATCAGATTCAAATTTTGGGCGGTATTGACCTGTCGAAAACCCAATTCAGAACCTTTGACGGAGTCCACTTTAAATGTTTCCACTCGATCATTGATTTCCGCCAGTTCTATTTTAGTCGGCTTTGTGGATTGAGGCGGTGATTGGAGTCTTCCATTAATTTTTGAGCTGGCAATTAAACACTGATCAATTGTGACGTTTTTGTGACTGTTTTTTGCTTTATAACTGTAGCCTTTGGAATCGACCTGAACTTGAATCCGATTTCGATAATGAAAGACCTGTGGACTTCTTACGACCGGCTGAATTCGGGTCTGATCTTCAAAAGCTGCAAGCTTTTTAAGAACATCAGTCAAATTTTTTTTCTTCCAGTCCAACTGGACTTCATACTGAATATGTTGCCAATCACATCCACCACATTCACCAAAAAAACGACAAGGGGGATCGACTCGAAAGGGAGAGGGCTTTATTTGCTCAATGATCTTTGCTTTGAAAAAGGTTTTTTTATCTTGGGTGATTTCAACCCATAAAATATCTTCTGGACAAGCATAGGGAACAAAAACAACTTTGTTTTCAATCCGACCAACTCCGTCTCCCGAGTTGGACAAGGATTCAATAGTGATGGTGTGGCGTTCACCCACCATAAACTAGGCGTTTACGATTTCATGATCTTCAAAGAAAAGTCCAAGCTCTCTTTGAGCGCTAGCGACACTGTCGCTTCCATGCACAGCATTTTCACCAACACTGTCGCCAAACTCAGCGCGAATGGTTCCTTTGGCGGCGTCTTTAGGATTAGTGGCCCCCATAATTTCACGATTTTTTAAAACGGCATTTTCACCACTGAGACACATCAAGAGAACGGGACCAGAAGTCATAAAAGCAACGAGTTCACCAAAAAAAGGACGGGCTTTATGTTCAGCATAAAACTCTTCGCACTGTTGTTTGCTGATTTTAGTGAGTTTTGCAGCCGCAATTTTAAGACCTTGGCTTTCAAACTTAGTAATGATTGCTCCGATTGCATTTTTCTTCATTGCATTGGGCTTGATGATTGAAAATGTTTTCTCTTTTGCCATTTTATTCTCCGATTTGTTTTCTCCAAGTTTGTTGGAGGGTCAAAGGACCAAGTTTAAAGTTTAGTGTGATGCCCCATCTTCGAGCCTCAAAAAACTGCCGAACCCAGGGCTCAACAGTCGTAATATAATTTTTTATAAGCTGGCTTTAAGCGTTTTGCCTAAATCTGCAGGGCTCATCGAAATGGAGCAGCCAGCACTGCGGAGGGCATCAAATTTACCTTCAGCAGTTCCTTTTCCGCCACTGGTGATCGCACCCGCATGACCCATGCGTTTACCGGGAGGTGCTGTCGCGCCGGCAATAAAACAGGTTACAGGCTTTTTAAACTCACGTTTAATATATTCAGCCGCCTCTTCTTCAGCAGAGCCACCAATTTCACCGATCATAATGACCGCATCAGTCTCTTTATCAGCGTTAAACAATTCAAGGACGTCGATAAAGTTAGTCCCGTTAACAGGATCTCCGCCGATTCCCACACAAGTGCTTTGCCCAAGACCAACGGCGGTTAATTGATGAACGGCTTCGTAGGTGAGTGTTCCCGAACGACTGAGAACTCCAATGCGTCCCGCTTTATGGATATGCCCTGGCATGATTCCAATTTTACATTGGTCAGGTGTAATCACCCCTGGGCAATTGGGGCCAATGAGACGAGTTTTCTTACCGCGCATAAAAGCTTTTACACGAACCATATCGTTAATCGGAATCCCTTCTGTGATGCAAATGGCAAGTTCAATACCAGCATCGACGGCTTCCATAATCGCATCAGCCGCAAAAGCCGGTGGAACATAAATCACTGTTGCATTGGCTTTTGTTTTTTCAATCGCTTCATGGGTTGAGTTAAAAACTGGAAGGTTGATATGGGTGGTTCCGCCTTTTCCAGGAGTCACGCCGCCCACCATTTGAGTGCCATATTTAATCGCTTGTTCAGTATGAAATGTTCCTTGGGCACCGGTGATCCCTTGGCAAATGACTTTGGTGTTTTTATTAATCATAATAGCCATGACTATGCTCCCTTAACAGCGTTAACGATTTGTTGAGCGGCATCGGTGAGTGAGTCAGCCGGCATGACATTCAAACCACTCTCTTTGAGAATCTTTTTGCCTAAATCCACATTAGTTCCTTGTAAACGAACCACTAATGGCACATTCAGCCCAACGTCTTTTACTGCGGCAAGAATGCCTTCAGCAATAACGTCACACTTCATAATGCCACCAAAAATATTGACCAAAATTCCTTTTACATTGGGATCTTTAAGGATCAATTTAAAAGCGGCAATAACATTCTCTTTAGTAGCACCGCCACCGACATCGAGAAAGTTTGCGGGCTCAGCACCATGGAGTTTAATAATATCCATTGTTGCCATGGCCAGACCGGCGCCATTGACCAAACATCCGATATTTCCTTCGAGCTTAATAAAGGCGAGATTGTATTTAGAGGCTTCGACTTCGGCAGGATCTTCTTCGCTGATATCGCGAAGTTCTACAATACTGGGGTGACGATAGAGAGCATTGGAATCAAAATTCATTTTTGCATCGAGGGCCATAACATCGCCCTCTTTTGTTGTGACCAAAGGATTGATCTCAACCATAGCGCAATCTTCTTTGATATAAATTTCATAAAGACCTTTAAAGTAGGTCGCCGCTTTTAAAGCTTGAGATCCTTTAAGGCCAATTTTGAAAGCGAGATTACGGGCTTCAAAGTCTTGCATTCCAAAACTGGGATCCACTTGCACGGTGTGAATTAATTCAGGAGTGTGTTCGGCGACCTCTTCGATATTCACTCCACCTTCACTGCTTGCCATGATGGCAATCTTTGAAGTGGAACGATCCAAGAACACAGCACAGTAGTATTCTTTTTCGATCAAACAGCCTTCTTCGATGTAAACTTTTTGAACTTCTTTACCCTCAGGTCCGGTTTGATGTGTGACAAGGGTCATACCCATCATTTGGTTAGTAAATTGTTTAACTTCATCAAGTGTTTTGGCGACTTTCACACCGCCGCCCTTACCGCGACCGCCGGCATGGATTTGAGCTTTAACAACCCAAACTGAGCCGCCAAGTTCTTTTGCGGCCTTAACAGCATCATCCCCGGTGGTAACGACTTTACCTTTTAAAACTTTGAGTTTGTATTTACGAAAAATTTCTTTGGCTTGATACTCATGTATATTCATAGCACGTCCTTAGTAATCAATTTTCTTGAGGGCTTCGACCAACTCTTTCACATGTTTGTGAGAGTTATCAAGGCCGGCTTTTTCTTCAGCATTCAATTTCACTTCAATCACTTTTTCCAATCCATTTTTACCAAGCTGACAAAGCACTCCAATAAAGAGTCCTTGAATTCCATATTCACCTTTGAGATAGGCTGCACAGGGGAGAATGCGGTTTTGATCTTTAAGAAT
>JBGSSY010000199.1:0-7322 GCA_041736775.1 Bdellovibrionales bacterium
TATGGTTCTTTAGCTTATTTGATTCTTCCAGAATTTTGGATTCACTACGAGCATCGTCCCTCCTTATCCAAAAAACCAGGTTATACACGGACCGCTGATAATATCCCAGGTGATCCTCTTAATGTGGCCCTGTTTGGGACAGAAGTCGAATTGGTCAATGCCTTTAAAAAGGCCCATTTTGTACCGGCCACAGGATTGCGATTGCGGAGTGATATAAAAATAGGCTTGAGCGTCGTACTCGATCGGCCAGATCCAAATGCGCCAGTCAGTGATTTATACTTATGGGGGAGAAAACAAGACATCGCTTTTGAACAGGAAGTGGGACAAAGTGCAGACCACCGTCACCATGTTCGCTTTTGGAAGTCCAAAAAGAAAGATGAGCACGGGCGGCCTCTTTGGCTAGGTTCTGCGGCTTTCGACCGTGGATCCGGATTAAGTCATCTCACAGGGCAGATCACACACCATATTGGCGCCAACATTGATGCCGAACGTGATTACACTTTGCAGGCTTTAATTCAAGCGGGTCAAATATCTCGATGGTATCAGGTCACTGGAATTGGACCCACCTTAAATGGTCGAAATGGTGGAGGCGATCGTTATTACACGGATGGTGAGATGAGTGTCGGTGAATTGATTCTTGAGAATCAATCCCCCCTACAAGAACCACAAATGTTACCAAACCCAACTCTTATAAGTGCTAAAAATAAATTGTTTTCGAAACTCAAAATTTGGTTTCTTTAAAAAAATTTGAAGGGTTCACTAAGATAAGCAAATACCAACGTTTCAATCAAATAATCCTTAAAACTTAAAAATCAATGTTATAACTCAATCTGGTATGAGACTTTAATTATTAATTAAATTTCATTTTTAAAAATCCTCTATTTTCTGCACACAGAACCAAGTGCCCGCTGCTATCAGTTCGACTGACTTCGGTCGATTCAGAGCACCCGAGTGGATGATTTTAAAACGAGATGTATCTGAGAAATACTTTTTTAAATCAATGGGATTCAGAAGATAACATGAATCGCTATCGGCGTGAAAAGGAGGTCTTAGGTCAGGTTCTCTCATTTTGAAATGGGGACTGGGTCTGAGGAGTTTATAAAAAATCAAAAAAACATTTCTAATCAGGTAAAAGAGAACTTCAACCAGAGTATTTCCCAAGGGATGGCGAGGTTGGGATTCCTCTCTCCAAAAAATACGACGGATGGGTCTTTGTTGCCAAACATAAAGAGTGAGGGCTTTGAGTGATAAGCCAATACTTAAGAGATTGGGGCCCACAACAATGATCAGTCCTCCGGGCTCAGTGACTCGAACCATTTCACCCAAAGCTTTTTCAGGTGAAGGAACATGTTCCAGACACTCATTGGTGGCTGTGACCGCAAAAGTGTGATCCGCAAAGGGAAGTTCTAATACACTTCCCGTCTGATACTTGAGATTTTTTTTCGGTTCAGGTTCAAAACCATCGGCATGCAAGTCAACACCGGTGCTTTGAAAACCTTCTTGGGCCAAAAAGTGGGTGGACCAACCCGATCCACAACCCACATCAAGAAGAGAGGTTTCTGGTTTTGTAAAATTTTTGACGAACTGGACATAGCCAAAGTATTTTTTTTGGGCCTGAACAGGATCTAACTTTATTTTTCTCACTTTTTCAGAAGATGTTTTATAAAGATCTTGTAAGGCAGAGAAGTTATTTTCTGTAGTATTCATTTTTTTTTCGACTCCCTCTCTATTCATTTTTTTATTACTCCCTCAATATTCATTTTTGGATCAAAAGCATCTCTCAAACCATCACCCAATAATTGAAAAGCCATCATCGTCAAATAAAGGGCTGCACCCGGAAAAAGAATCAAATGGGGAAAGCTCTCTAAGGTATCCGCACCATCTGAGGCTAACACTCCCCATGAACTGTAAGGGGGCTGAAGACCAAGACCAATAAAACTGAGAAAAGACTCAAACAGAATATTAGAAGGGATGCGGAAAGTGAGCATAACAATAATCGGACCCATAATATTAGGGAGGACGTGACGCCATAACAACTGCAAGTTTCCGTAGCCCAAGGCCACTCCCGCTTCAATATAAAGTCGACTTTTAATTTCTAAAACTTGTCCTCGCACCAATCGAGCGAGATTCACCCAGCCAACAATGCTTAAGGCAATTAAAGTACCAGTCAATGCTCGCAACTCGGGATGGGTAATCCAATCCACACTATCAAAAATAACCTTAATGATGATCATGATCACAAGTGAGGGAATAGAGTACGCAATATCCACAAACCTCATCATAAAAGCATCAATGCGACCACCAAACCAGCCTGATAAGGCTCCGTAGACGGCTCCAATCAGAAGAGAAATAAGAGCTGTAATCACACCGACCGCCATCGACATACGCGCGCCATAAATAGTGCGCGACAAAAGATCGCGTCCTAATTTATCGGTCCCAAAGAGATATTTTTTGGAAGGGGGCTGTAAAATATCATCGATATGCTGTTCATCAAAAGGAAAGGGCGAGAGTTGATTGGCAAAAAGAGCCACGAGACAAATTAGAAAAATAAAAATCAGACAAGAAAAAGCCAAGCGATTCTTTTTAAATTGAGTCCATCCTTCAGACACCCATTGCACTTGACTCATGTTACATCAATTCGTGGATCAACAATTTTATACATCACATCCACAACAAGATTTGAAATCACTAACATCACTGAAAAAAGAAGAGTGAGAGCCATAATCAGAGGATAATCTCGATTGAATACGCTTTGGACAAAATATTTTGCAATTCCTGGTACAGCAAAAATAATTTCGACCACAAACGAGCCCGAGAGAATACCTGCGATCAGTGGACCAGAGTATGTCAGCACCGGAACCAAAGAATTTCTTAAAACATGGCGGTAGAGAATAATATTTTCGCTCAAACCCTTTGAACGTGCGGTGCGAACAAAATCAGACTGAATCACATCCAAAACACTGGCGCGAGTGAGTCGAGCAATAAAAGCCGCTGGCCGAATTCCGAGAGTCACCACAGGTAAAATATAATGTCTGGGGGTATGCCAAAGGGCAGCCGGAAGCAAAATATCATAGTCGATCATATTTTGATAAAAGCTCGGATACAAAATATTAAGTGGCCAACCAAAACTAAAAATATAAATTAATAGTGGGGCCACTAAAAAGCTAGGGAGAGAAATTCCACTAATCGCAATAATCATCGCGGTAGAATCCCAAACACTTCCGACCCGAGCGGCTGCGATGAGTCCCAGTGGGATTCCAATTAAATAAGAAATAAGTAGAGCATAAAAGCCCAACTTGAAAGAAACCGGAAAGGCATCTTTTAAAATATCACTCACTTCTCGCCCTTCATACTTGTAAGAGTAACCCAGATGTCCTTTCATCAAACCCACCATGTGAAGGCCGTACTGTTTGTAAAGGGGCTGATCGAGACCATATTTTTTCTCAATATTTTCTTTCACTAAAGGAGGTAAAGCTTTCTCTTCATCAAAGGGACCGCCGGGCAGAAGTCGCAATAATATAAAAGTGAGTGTTGCGATAACAAAAAGAACAAAAAGTGCTGAAAAAAGTCTTTTCACAAAATAAACCACAAGCCCCTGCTCGCTCAGTGCGATTGAAAAACAGAAAAGTGCCGAGAGAATGAAGAGAAAGGTCAAAATTTGTGGAACCATCATGGCCGTCCAATCACTGATGATCATGAGAATCATCAAGAAAAGACTGATATAAAAACTCAACGAGAGGAGATTTTTCACTTTTTAAGCTCCCAGTTCTTAAAATGATATGTGTCCAGAGAATTTATGGTGAAATTAAGAATTCTTTGGCTCACAAGCACCTGATTGATATCGGTAAAAAGCGGAATCACCGGTACATCTTCTTCGACTAATAACCTTTGAGCTTCATTGTAAATTTTAATACGTTTTTCAACGTCGCCCTCGCTGAGCGCTTGTGAAATCGCCTGATCAAAAGCTGTATTGACCCAACCCGTTCTATTATTGGCCGAAAAGCTTGTCATTATGGCCATAAAGCTGTGAGGGTCGGCATAGTCAGCGACCCATCCTAAACGGAAGAGTGAATAATAGGAATCACTTCTTAAGCCCGTCAGAAAGGATTTCCATTCTTCATTTTTTAATTCAAGAGAGACATTTAAATTTTTTTTAATTTGAGCTTGAATATTTTCAGCCACTCTCTGATGTTTTTCTTCACTGTTAAAGCCAAGGACCAAAGGAGGAATTTTTTGGGGATCAGAGTAGCCCGCTTCTTTTAAAAAATGTTTGGCTTTTTCGATATTAAACTCAAGGCCAATATGAGGGTTATGAGCCAAAAGTCCTTCAGGTATCCAAGACTTTAAGGGTCTCTGCCCTGCTCCTAAAACTTTCACCAATTCATTTCGATCGATAGCATGGGCAAATGCCTTTCTCAATCGGACGTCATTGAATGGTTTTTTTTGAACCTTGAAGCCGTAATAATAGAGTCGTAATCCAGGGAGATAGTGAAACTCAGGCTTTAAGCGAAGTCGGGGAATTTCTGATGTGGGTAAATCTCGCATAAAGTCGATTTTTTTATGATCAAACATTCTGAGGGAAGTCGCACTTTTTTCTACGATATAAAATAAGACGTTTTTAATCTTTGCTTTTTCACCCCAATAGTTTTCATTTCTCTCGAGCACCATAAGACTATCGTGATGCCAGTGAATCAAACGGTAAGCACCCAGGGTGACTAAATTCTCTGGATCCGTCCAACGCTCTTGATAGCGTTGAATGAGATCTTTACGCACGGGAAAGGTGGTGTGATGGGTCAGTATCATTGGAAAAAATATCATCGGTTGGGTCAATTCAAATTCTATTCGATAATCATCTAGAACTTTAACCCCGACCTGATTAAAATTTTTAAGCTTTCCCTGGTAAAATTCTTGGGCGTTTTTAATCGGAAAAGTGTTGTCGACGGCAATGGCACCTGTTCGTGGATCAAGAATTCTTTCAAAAGCATCAAAAACATGTTGGGCCCGAAAAGGAACTTGATCGCTCCAGTAAACATCTTTCCTTAAAGTAAAAACCCAACGTCTCCCCCCCTCACTTGAACTCCAAGATTCTGCCAATGAGGGTTTTAAGGAGAGTTTGGGATCATTAAGGTCAAAGGCCACAAGGCCATCCATGATTTGCTCTTCGATCCAAGTGGAATTGGTGTCCGAGGTTTTAAGCCAATCAATACCGGGAACCTCAGAACTCAGTACCGTCGCTAGAGTCTCTTCGTAATTCAGTTTTAATCGACTCCCATCTTTCAAAGCTAAATTAAGGTTATTCCCCTTCTGACATGATGAAAAAATGAGCAATAGACTCAGCAGTGCAAAAAAGGAAGAAGAGACCGAGATGATTTTCACCCTAAAAGAGTCTCCGACCTCTCGCTAAAAATCAAGCTCCTGCCCCTGAAGAGGGTTTATCTAAAACACCCCTCTCATTACGAATATTAATCAGCCACTAAAATAATGAATAATTTTCAATAATGTTTTAAGAGGGGTACAAAGTTTTCATTGAACAATGACTTCCTTCGGGGGAAAAAAATGAAAACACTACTTATCGCTTTTATTGTTAGTTTCGGTCTTAACGCCAACGCTCAAATCACCAGTCCTGACCAACTTCCAGAAGAACAAAGAATTCAGTTGATTGAAGTCCTTAATCAAATGGATCCTGAAATGCTCACTCATATACTCAGCGAAGAAGCTCTTCATTGGTACATTGATCAATTCAGTCGTGAGACTGGTGAAGTTACACTCGATCTTGAAGGCAATGATTCTTATCACAGCCGCCTTCCCCATGATGGCAACCCCTATCAAGATCCCAATGCTCCTGGTTACGAAAAATTCATGAAAAAATAATTATTTTTACCGAGAGACAGGTTACATCCTGTCTCTTTCGTACTTTGCTCCTTCGCTCGTCCCCACTTTTATTAATTTTTCTTTAAAAAATCTTCGATTGAAGCCAATAAAAAACGATAGCTTTCTGTTCCTAAGGTGGTGTCATCCACAAAAAGGTGTCTAAAGCTTTTAAGCTGAGCGTCTTTGCCTTTGATTTCTACAAACTGACCTCTGCCTTGTTGAATAAACCAACTTTTTAAGCCTTGATGGGAAACAATTTCATCTCCCGGTTGGGAGAAAACCAAAACTCTTTCTTTTGATCCATTTCTCTGTTGGGCCTGTTTCCTTTTTATTTTTTGCCAATCCCCATAGATTGAAAAAAAACTTTTGTAAATGGGACTTGGGACTCCCGTTTGATGATAACGATAAATCGGTTCATAAATCTTTTTTTCAAGTGGATAGGAGCGGATATGAGAAAGCCATGGGATAAAGGCCTTAATGATATGGGTATAGGGTTTAATTTCCAGAGCCGGAGCCATTAAAATCATTCGACCCAGAGGACACTTCTCACGCTGTGAATACATAATGAGTCCGCCGAGGGAATACCCCAATCCCACGATGGGAAGTGTATGGGCTTCTTTAAGGTACAAATAAGCTTTTTGGTAAGCGGAGTAAAAATCATTGGCGGTTAGATGAGATCTTAATTCTTTTTTTTGATGACCGGGTAAATGAAGAAGATAGGTACAAAAACCAAGGTGACTTAAATCATTTAATAATTTTTTAAGAGAGTCGGGATTCTGGTTAAGTCCATGAACAGCTAAAAGTGGAGATTGATTTGGGTCAAAACTTGAAATTCTTTCGAGATGAAGTTCAGGTTCAATCAACAATGACATCTAAACAGACAATTCTTGAAGAGAGAAGTTTGGCTTTTGAGCAAAGTCCAAAGAGACTTTAAGAACAGAATCACAAAAAATTTGAGCTAAGATTTGATCCCTTCTCTTTTGAGTCTTCTCCGCAAACTGAAGCAATAAATAGGAATTAAAAATATCCGCCATCGCAAAAAGGAATTCCCTCGCACCAGTTTCAAGGCTCTCCTTAGAGTTTTGACTATGATTAAACCATTTCTCAACATCAGAGAGTCTTAAGAGAAGAGCTTCTGTTGTTTTATTTTTTTGATCTTTTAGATTTTCAAATCCTGAAACTAAATAGTTAAGGACATCATTAAAAACCTGAGCTTTGTGGGCCGCTCTGAGAGCATCAAGACTCATAATATTAGTTGTACCCTCCCATATCGAAAAAACTTGGGCATCACGCAAGAACCGGGGTAAATGGGTGTCTTCAATATATCCAGCTCCACCAAAGGCCTCAATCAACTCGCTCACACCTTGAACCGATTTTTTGGCCGTCCATGCTTTTGCAACCGGAGTAAAAAATCTCAAAACACTTTCTTCTTTGTTCGAGGCTTTTAAAGT
>JBGSSY010000201.1:0-2339 GCA_041736775.1 Bdellovibrionales bacterium
CGTAATACCATAGATTGATGTCCCCAAGGCCTTTAATCCCAGAGGATGGTGAAATCAAAATCAATTGACTGACTTGATTCGGATTTCGCTCCGCATACTTCATCGCCGTAAAAGATCCCATACTGTGACTCATCAGCATGACTTTTTTAAGTTGGTAATAATCCACTAACGCTTCAAAATCTTCGACGAGAAGTTTAAACGACATATTCTCTTGATTGAGGACTAAGGGAGCATTGGTCTGCTCTGGAAAAGTGGATTCACCGGTTCCGCGAGGATCAAATAAAATCACATTGAGTTTGAGATGATGGTAGAGGGCGTTAAGAATTTCTTTCTTTTCCAGAAGCTCTCGAAACCCGTCAGCCGCCTCGCCGGGCCCACCGGGAATAAGAATCATAGTCGGACGACTTTCGGGCTGTGGATGATTGGCCTTAAGATGGACTGATTTTATATAAAATTTTTGATTCTCTCCATAAGGTCTTTCGATTTGATGACACTCGGCTTGGGCATAATGCAAATTGGTGTATTGGGTTTGGCAAACAGAAGCACTGTTGGCTTTTAGTGAAAATGTGGACACAATGAATAGAAAAAAGAACTTAAGATTAAATGCTTTCATTTTACCCCCGCCAAAAACCCAATGATTTGAATGCATACTTTAAATTAGGATGGAAGCTGGGTCTTTATTCGAATCTCAGTAAAATTTTCATTTTGCTTCAATTTGAGGCTTGTAAATTGTCTATGAATGTAGTGAAAAACTATAAATTAACTTATTAACCCTAAATAAAAGGTGTTAATAAATCAGTGAAAGTTAAACCTTGGGGGGTTATATGAAATACATTCTTCAAATTTTTTTGCTCGTGTTTGTTATTTCTGGATGCAACCGAAATAACGAAAATACCCCAATAGCCCCTAATCCCAACGATCCATTTTTGACCAATGAACCCCTTTTGAATGCGGCAGAGGGTGAATGGTACTCTTCGGTTTGTATAACAGATGCGGATGATCAGTCTTCACTTCAAAAAATGAAATTCTCTTTTCATGAACCTTTATCTTGGAAAGATAGTTTTTTTGAACAAGACTCTCTCGAATTTACGGGTCAACTCGATATTGAAAAAGTGAACTACAACAACCCTTACTGTCTTGGTCAAGGCAATCCTCAGTCTCAGATCCAATCGAATGTTCTGGGTTCTAATTTAAGTGTTATTCAAAAAAGTATTAACAATGACTCCTTCCAGGCTTTTTATGCTCTTGAAAAAAACCAAGGTTCTTTTGGTCAACTGGATAGCGGAGGGGGCTTTCTCATTCAGATTTCGAGATTGAATAAAAATTTAATCGTCGAAGTGCTCAACCAGTTTACCTACGAAGGCAAAAAATTTAAAATTTTAGGAACCAACCAAGGTAACAATGCACCCTTTATTTTCAAGAGTCGGTTAAAGCCTATTTCCTCTCGAAATTTTAACGACCTCGGCGTTAACGAAACCAGACTTCGATCTTTGTTATATCCATCGCAAAAATGTGGCCAGTATTATATTTATTCAAAAACTGTGAGCAGTAAAAACTCAAATGAAAATTTCAAAATTAACATAGTCCTTGCTGCTCAAAAAAATGGGCTGGTTCTTTCTTGGAATAGCAAAAATCTGTCAAATTCAGGCACAACTCGTTTTCAAACCAATCATCTTGATTGGCTTTTTATCGATGGCGCTATCCATACAGAAAACAACTTAAAACTCTCGGTTTACAATGATCAAGTTTATATCAGTCACACAAATTACAACATCAATGAGGTCTTATCTGGGCCTCATTTTTGGAGCTACAATAAGCTCACAGATTATATGAAGTTTTATAATGATTCTCCAGAGGCCATTTTTGAGGACTGCGGACTTTAAATTGATGTTCGTATTCTAATTTTAAAATAGAGTGTGAAAATAAAAAAAATACTAAAAACCAAATCCACTTTTTTGGTCCTGGTAAACGGTCGTGCGGTCTCCCGAAGAGAGTTCACTATCCCAGAGCACAAATTCATAGAGCCCAAAATTTGAAGTTGTTGTGCCGGACTGGTGTCGACCAATATTGGGATTCGGTGGTGTCAAAGGGCCATTGGTTTCTGCAACTACAGTCTCACCGGTATTGTTTAAATAGACACTATAAGTTGTGTTGTAGTTACGGCTCGTATAGAGGGATTGAATGGCCGTGGTTGAAATATCTGTTGTTGTACTCACACAACCCAAATTTCCTCCACTATTGTTTCTTTTTTGCATGCAAAGTTTGCCACCCACGGCCTTTAAACTCATAATATTATTTGTCGCCGTTGTACGGTCGAGATAATAGGTGCCAGAACCATC
>JBGSSY010000219.1:0-2166 GCA_041736775.1 Bdellovibrionales bacterium
GCGGGTCGAGGGATTACCATGGAAGGTGGAATTGGAGATTTTAAAGATTGGAAACCAGACGCAAGCCCATCGATTACAATCCCGAAGTCCTACGTCACAGAAGCCAAATATCTTGAATCTCAAAGCGGAAGTGCTGAACAAAATGAAATGCGCGCTGAAATTAAACAAATTCTTTTTAAAATTGATGAAGCAGCCATTGGCGCTCCTGATGTGATTAAAATTGTTTATGATCACAACCAAAACCGACCCGGTCAGTATGAGAAAAAAACCAGAATGTCTCGCACTGTACTCAATATCATCGCCGATGAGGCCAAAAAGATTTTTCCTGACGCTAAGATCGTCTGTCATATCGGCACCTGGCAAGATGCTCGAGATTGTATCGATGCCGGTGCTAAAGCTCTCACTCATATCCCCTTTAGCAATGACAAAGAAGTGCGCGATTCTGATGGAAATATCAAGTTTCCGTATGCTCCGATCATGGATGATGTGATTGACGATATGGTGGAAAAAGATATTTTCATGATTGATACTATGACGGCATACATGGAACCAGGGTTCTACAAAAACGAATTGCTCGAAGACCCCAAAGATTTTGCCCATCGGATGGATTCTGATAATCTTTTAAAAGTTCTCTCTACCGAACCCCTACGCAGCACCTATTTAGACATCGGGGCTTACGTCAACGCTGACGGTTCAAGTGCCAACACTTGGATCGATTGGGCCGTTGATCACAATGTTCTGGGCTATGATGGCTTAGGATACCGTCCCTACACTTTCAATTTAATGATGAAAAGAGGAGTTAAACTTCTTTCAGGAACCGACGCTATGTGGGAGTCTACTTTTTTTGGTTTCTCCCTTCACCAGGAGCTGATGCACATGGATAACTTCTCTGGCGCAGGTCCATCGAGAGATTTCAATCCCATGGACATCCTTAAAACGAGCACATCTCATATCCATGAATTTTTAGGCCACTATCGCGGTCGCATTGAGCCTGGGTTTAAAGCGGATCTGCTTATTCTTGGCTCATCCCCTTTAGAGAGTATTCTCAACACCAGGGATATTCGTGGCGTTATGGTGAATGGTCAACTTGTTGATAGAAAGGGCCTCTGTCAAAAGATGTACGCCCCCCATTCCCAAGAGATTCAAACTTGTAATGAGATGGATCTGAGTAAACTCGGGCTCTCAAAGGAAAATGTGGTTGGAAAACATCCCAACTGGCACTTTCACTGAGGTCTTTAAACTTTTTTTGCTTTATACTCTGGAATCACCAAAAACCACGCATTTTTGATTGGTTCTTTTTTTAATTTGTCGCAATTCTGTGGATCATTGAACTTTTGTGAAGGCAGGCTCCTGCCTTCGCCAGCATTTTGCCCTTTGGGCAAAAGCGCATCACGCTTGCTGGAGCTTCACAAAAGTTCAAGGATTAACAGAATCGCTAGAAATGGAAAAAGCCTCCTTTTAAAAAAAAAGGGTTTGTTGAGAAATCAATAGATAAACCTGAATAATTTACAGGACTCAACGTTTAAAGCCGGTGTTTTTTAAAGAGCGTGGTAATTATGAAAGCTGCATATCACTTACTTTAAACAAAGGGAGAATTTATATGTTTAAAATTGTTTTTGTTTTATTAATTTCATTTTTCGCTTTTAATGCTTCTGCTACCGTTGATGCCATGACTACGGCATGGATCGTCATTCAAGATATTCAAGATGAAGAAAATTTTTCTTTACAGCAGGTTCCAGTGATTGGTTGTTACGGTCTAGCGCAAGGTCCTCAACTTGTTCAATTTACGGCAGAGTTTAACGTCAAATCAACAATGGGATGCGGAGATGCCGATACTTCGGTAACAAACATCAACGCTCTTTCATGCGCGCAAGTGGTGAGCTCAGAAGAAAGTGATGACTACTCGAGTTTTAAGAAAATTGTATTAGATGTATCGAATTGTACTTATAAAAATAACAAAAGATTTATAACTATGGTGAGAACCGCTGCTGCAAGAAATTTTCCACAAACGTCTAAAGGAAAAGTTCTTAAATCAAAAGAAGTTGAATTAGTTATTCTTAAGTAAAAATATTTTTCTTGATTGAGCGATTAAAATTGATCAATTCCCTCCTGAAAACTATTAAAAAAAATGCCTCTCGAACTCAATTCAAGAGGCTTTTTTAAACC
>JBGSSY010000228.1:0-9603 GCA_041736775.1 Bdellovibrionales bacterium
AGAGAACAAAAAAATGAAAACACTTTTGATTGAAAGTGAATATGGAAACAAGACCCCATGTATTAACAAACTCAATCCCCCCAGGACGAACCCTTAACTAACAAGGTTTTAAGTTCTTGAAAAGAGGAACCTTAATAAAAACAGAATTAAAATGAAAAACTGAAATAACAACTTATTCCATGTAACTTTAATAAAGCCTTGGCATTACAAGAGTTTATCCTTTAGCGACTGACATGTGTCTCTCCTTTGTTGTGGCCTTAACTCTGGCTTCATGAACCACTTCGTCAAAACGTCTTCTACTGACAAACAATAGGTCAAATGATCAAAAACACAACGTTCGTGCGAACACCTGTAAGGCTGAGGGACTTGAGCAGACCAGGCCAACTTGGATTTTGATCAAATGTGATGCAAAACCAAAAACCAACAAAAAATAAACTGGAAACTTGAGCCAATAGTGGATAACTTGCATTCCCTAAAGGGGGATCCATGCTCATACGTCTACTGACCAGCTGTTTTGTTTTGGTATTTTCTTTTAAGGCTTTTGCACTTTGTTTTGTGCCTGAAAGTTCAAACAATAATACTTTGCAATGCAGTTCTTGGAATTTAGTTCAGATGGACAAGGGTTCCTCTCATGCCCTTTTATTAACGGCCCCTGATTCATTCTCTATGAAGTTTGAAATTCTTAATCCCTTTGAAGATTTTGAAAACAATCTTCTGGATGACAAAAATTTATTCACTCCCCTTCTGCCTTCACAAGTCACAAATGTTGAAATTATTAAAAGTTTTAACATTGATAAAGGCCAAAGATCTCACTCGCGACTGACTTCTGATGAAGTCCAAGAGATTCAACAAATTCGAGATTGGCTCCTCGCCCATGGAAAAATAGAACAGTACTCTTTGATTCATTTTTTTACCCAGCTCCCCGCCAATGAATCTCTTGATCCGTTGACGGATGATCGTTCTGGAGAAATCCCTTGGCCGCTCAACAATCCTGCCAATGATCAAGATCAAAAAATTGCAAAAGAGAAAAAGAGAATTTTTAATTTGCTTTGCCATAAGCTCAAACAAAAACACACCGCCTACTACACCATTAATAACGAATTTCGAACGGCCCTTGTGACCGTCGGTGATCCCCAAACTCAATGCATTGGTCGCTGTGGATTTGGTTGCCCCAAAAAGAAGACCCATCCCACTCAGTACACCCAAGAATGTCTCAACCATGATCTTTGCCATCGTCAAACCGGAGAAAACTTAGGGATCTGCAGCCCCCATTTTTGGCGAGCCGTCGACAGTTATTTATTTGCACCCAACTGTGTGATTAAGTGATCGAAAACTGAGGAATCAATTCAATGATTAGATTCTTCATTTATTAAATTATCCATTTATTAAATGATTCAATAAGAACGAAAGTTTATTCCTCAAAATAAAATTTATTTTAAAAAGAAAATACTTTGACGAATCAAAACATTGATCGCGGTGGTGGTGGTGTAAAGAACTACTCCCCAAGTCATGTCGGTTAAAACTAAGGCCATGGAATAGTTTTCTAAGATGGCGCGATTGGTGAGATCATAGACTCCGAAAAGACAAAGCCCTAAGAGGGCTCCTGAGAGAAGTTGCTCACGCATTGAGCCTGGGCGAGAGAGGACAAAGTACTCCAGCGCAAAAGCCATTAACACGTAGGCAAGAACAGCCGGTAGGAAGTGGATGTCAAAGTCTCCGGCCTCAGTGAAACGGCCGATCTCTGAGAACTGGCCAGCGTAAAAAGCACCCGCAAAGAGCTTCATCCAGAGCAGATCAAGGCTGAGCATTATAATAAGGGTAACAGTGGTGTTTTTGATAAAGTTAAAAGACATCGTACTTAGGCTCCTTAAAGGTCAGATCAAACCCGATAAAACTGAGACTGAATCAAGACTTATCTCAAATGGAGAGATGAGGTCTGCGGGATTTTTTAATCTAAAACGAAAGTGAATGTGATTGAAGCATTTAATCTTTATATGAAATGTGTTATTATCAGTTTGTCTGTCATTACGCTTACATTGAGCTCTTAAATGAGGGTTGAATGGGGGCGTAATGGCTTCGACGTGGATTGAGAAGCTTAAGGAGCATGCAGAGGCCGCATGGGGACCTCTTAAAAAACGTGCATTATTTGTTAATTGGCGAATCTTTCGCACCAATGGCTGCCTAATAAGCTAATGCCATTCACCAAAACTTCCGTCGGTGGGTCGGGGGTCAAGGTGTCACCTAAGCCACCTCGAGTTTTAAGTGTCGTTTCGAGCTTAAAACTTTAAATCTTTCGGAGCACGGCTTTGAGTATTTGTCGTTGGAAACTCAAAGCTTCAACAAACAACGACTACGCATGTAGCTTGCCTTAACGTGGACAATTTGCGGACCCGGGTTCAACTCCCGGCGCCTCCACCCGAGGGTACCTGGTTCTTTTTGTGAATGCATATAGCCAGTTACCTTCGGGTGGGTCCCCATCATCGACTTTCAAAATTTATCATGGGCCAGAAGGCTTATTTTCTTTGTTTTTCGTGACGGATGAAATTCCATAATCGGTCGCTTTAAAGAAATTCGCATCTCCTCTTCTAAGTGTTTTTCTCTTCTCTGGTTCAGCCAATTCAATGTCTCTTGGTCAGGGAAGGGATTAAAAAGAATCGTATCTTCTTCCACCGGGAGCAAAAGTGGACTGAGACCAAGAAGCCCGGAGAGGGTTGAAAATTTAAAATCTTCAACTGTCTTTGAAAGCCCCGCTCTTAACGGATTTTGATAAACATATTTGTAACAGTTTATAAAGTAGTTATAATTTTGAATGATGCACTTGTGATTTCGACTGCCAAATGTCTGATTGATTCTTTTTGAACGTCTAGAAATAGAACGACTACTCTCCCTCATAAAATAAAGCAAAAACTCACTTAAGTTCCCTTGAGGAGCAGTGATCATTAAATGGAAATGATTGGGCATAAGGACAAAGGAATGTATTTTTATTGAATAGAGTAAGTGGCACAGATAAAGGTAATCACACATAATGTCCCATAGGCAGGGAAGACTGAGCGAGAACCACTGGCGATTAATACAACGGGCTGTGATGTGATAGGGATACTCTGAAGAAACAGGAACTTTTTTGCGTGGCATACCATCTGATCATTCAAAGGGCAAACCAACACCTTGAAAGCGGGAGAAAGGAAACACTGACAATGTTCAGCTTTTCGGATTCGCAAAAAGAACCAGGTACTCGGATTGAGGTTGGCCTTGAGCCGTTAGTTGATTACATTGAAAAATTTAAGGAGATTTGTAAATGATTCTTCGATCAGCCTCTAGAAGTGACATAGACTCAATCAATGAAATATATAATTGGCATTCGCAGAACGGCTTCTCAACATTTTCAGAAGAAACCTCTCTTCATGAACGTGAAAAATGGTTCCAACGCTTTGACTCGCCAAAACATATTGCATTAGTTGCAGAAGAAAACGAGAAAGTTGTGGGCATTGCCTGTAGTTTTGCCTACAGAGGCGGAGGCGTCTTCGAAAACACAATTGAAACTAGTATATATATTCATCCAAATTTTATGGGAAGAGGTCTAGGCAGTAAACTTTACGACTCACTCTTCGAAAATTTAAAAGGCCTGGCCATCCATCGAGTCGTTGTCGGTATCGCTTTGCCCAATGAAGGTTCTGTGGCGATCCATAAAAAATTTGGATTTGAGGAAATTGGTATCTTCGATGATTATGCCTTTTACAAGGGTGAGTACCGCAGTTCACTTTGGATGCAGAAAAGAATGGAGAAATAACTTTGAAATTAAAAACTGATCGCTTATTACTGAGAGACTACACACCTGAAGACTGGGAGTCTGTGCATGTTTATGGCAAAGACCCTGAATTTTCCAAGTATGAACCTTGGGGTCCTAATTCTGTTGAGGATACTAAGAACTTTATTGCAGATAACATCATGAAATCAAAACTCAACCCTCGGTTTCACTATGAATTGGCTGTTTGCCTAAAAGAGGGAAGCAGACAAATAGGAGGGTGTGGATTGAGAAGAGAATCTCAAACGAGTGAGGTTGCCAATATGGGTTGGGCGATCAATCCTGAATTTCAAAAACGTGGATATGCTACAGAGGCGGCTTCAAAATTAATTCAATTTGGTTTTGAAGACTTAAATCTTAGAGTCATCTATGCCACATGTGATACCCGTAATGTTGCCTCATACAAGGTGATGGAAAAAATCGGTATGAAAAGAGTCGGTCACCTTATTGCGAATAGAAATTTTAAAAATGAAGTATCTGATAGTTACAGATATGAAATTACTATATAGTTTGTTGATGCCATTCTAACCAGCTAGAATCACTCATAATTAGCCAATTAATGATGTGCCCAGTTTGATCATCGACAATACCCAAAAAAACTTCCTAGGACCTAAAGTAAGATCCTGATATATAAGCACCTGTTCAATTAAGCGGGGTGCTTATGTGTTTTAGGGGTTTAGGTCTATTTGTCGTGTTTTTGGGATTCAATTTTTTAGGGGGCGTCGTTGCGAATGCGAATTCATCCGCTTCAGAACTGTTTACGGATTTGTTTTATGACAGTTCTCCCAAACTTGAAATTCCAGCTGATTTTATAAAAAATAAATTGCAAGATGGTGTCTGGAAACGTCCAGAGTTGGGTTACGCCTTTCAATTCAGAAATCATCCCGATGATCCCGATCGATTTATTAGACTAGAAACTTTAAATTTGACCTTAGTCATCCCAGCAAATCCTATTGCGCAAGTGCCGGTGCAGTTAGGACCTCGCTTTTCTGCCGAGTTTATTCGTCCTTTCGACAAAGAGAATCCTTTAACTGCACTAAAAAAGTCTGTAACAACAAGTCCTCCTTATGGTCCATCAAAAGTTCCTTACAGTTATGAAAACGCACTTAAACTTAAAAAAGAAGATTATTTTAGTTTTACAGCTTCGCTTGCCTTTCAAATTGCGCCTTCAACCGCTCATGCCACGGGGATTGATTTTGTCGGTAACCAGGCCTTCATTCGTTATATTCTTTCGGGGGACTTCAAAGTTGAAGTCTACAGACTTTCTGAAAGCAAAGTAAAAGTCATTGCCTCGAGTTTAAGGTCTAAAACTCTTGGTGCCGGAGCCAAACTCAGATTTGTTCCAGATATTGAGGTTTTTGGCTTTAGTCTTTTAGACAATTTAGTTAATAAAAAAATCAGTGCCGATCTCATTGATTGGACTCTTTATGAAAAAAATAAAGGACACCTTTTTTCTGTCTCATACATTTATGATTTAAGTGAGGAGGCTGGTCAAAAAGCCTACGACGCCCTCATGGATCCCCGAAAGTGGAAAAAGCCCACTCTTCAATTTAACAAGAAAGTGGCTGGGAAACTAAACCCCATTGAATCCAGCTTTTGGCTGGCCGATGTATCACTGTCTCAGGAATTGGCTGAAACGAACACTCCCGGGGTGGTTCATGTTGATAATTCTCAACTAGGTTATGAGCAAACTTCTAAGGGGATCAGATTTGATGTTCTTTTGGCCGATAAAAACAAACGTCGTCATTTTATAGAAGCCGATTACTCCTATCAGCCCGTATCTCACTTACAGCCTCAGAACTACAGAATAGCCAACTTTAAAGTCGAGGACGATTATCAATTTTTGTTTAATGTCGCTGAATCCAAGGTCAGTCGAGAAACCACACTAGTTTTTGATAGCAACGCCAGTTTACAGATTTCAAACTTTCATGAACTTCATTTTTTATATCGACGTGAGGACAACAAACTCAAAGAAAGTTCTTTTCAAAACGAAGCCTCGATGATCATTGGCGAGATGAGAAAGATGCTTCCTGCTGAACTGTATGGAACAGATTTGAATCGACTGAATGAAATCCTTAATCCGGCTTACACTCAAAAGCTTGATTCTTGGGTGCAAATGGAGATGACCTACAGTCCTTTGGCTCTTGGTGTGGTTCAACAACTGAGCTACGATGAGATCTCTGGTGTCATTGACGCTTTCATGGACTCTGCGGTTCCCCTCATCGTATCCAATAAAAAAAATGAAAGATTTGTTTACGGAAATTTAGAGCTTTTTCCAACGATTGATAACTTGAAAAATACTGGAGATCCCAAAAAGTTTTTCAATGATTCAAGAATACGACGAATCAAAGAAAGCTTGTATCTTGCCTTTCAAAGAACAAACTCTTTTCAACAAAATGAAAATCAATGGGAGATTTTTAAAGACTTGCAGAGCAATCTCATTTTTAGAGATTTTGGCTCTGCCTTTTTAGTGCGTCTCCTTGCCTATGGCGCAAAGAAAAACCCAAAACTAACCCTTCGTGATTTAGTCTATTTTAGAGCTCGAGTTAAAGTAAAAAACGAAAACGAAAAACTCATTCACATCGGAAACCACATGCGTTCAGAAGCCACAATCGCCCTGCTCACACAAAAAGACCGCGTGATGAATCGAAGTTACAACACCTTTCATTTTATCGAATGATGCGCTTCAATCGACTTGAGTTTACAAAATCTGTAAAATCATGATTATAATGATAATGGCATCATTGACGACTTATTTATAAAATAAGTAAGAATGTTTTATATCAACTCATCTAACCTTTGACTAACTCCACAAGTAATATAACCATAAAATCTGAGATAAAATTAAACCACCAATTTGATAGGTAATTTCAAAGAAAAAATGAAATCAAGATTATTTATAAGCCTTTTGCTCTCACTATTTTATTTAACTTCAGGTTGTAAAGAGAAGAATACTAATAAAGTTCTTAGAACTAACTTCTTCAGCTACAGCAACAGTGACAAAATGGATCCTGCATTCATAAACTTCGCACAGCAGTATTTTATAATAGATAATATGACTATTAAACTCATCGGAATTGGTTATCAAGATGAATATACAAATGAACTCGCACAATCAGTAGAATTTTCTGAAGATAAAAAAACAATATATATCGAACTTAAAAAAGCAAAATTTAGTGATGGAAGTTATATTAAGGCCATAGACGTTGCTAAATCTTTGAAGAGAGCAATATTACTCGGGTCACCACACACCAACATTGAAGACCTTTGGCTTGGATCAGAAAATCTTAAAACAATAAACGATGAAATAGCTGGTATAAAGGTTATTGACGACTTCAAATTAATATTAAAACTGACTAGAGAGGCAAAAGAGATACTTTATTTTCTCTCGATGGCCGACTTAGGAATACTCCATTCTTCTCAATATAATAAAACTCTTCTCACTGGAGACGATTGGACAAGGATATCTTCTGGCCCGTATGTTGGAGCTTTAGATCAAAATAAAAAATTAAAGCTTATATCCAATCAATATTTCATGACAGAGAACAAGGATCGTCCAAAAGTGGTTTTATTTAATAATCTAAATGGTAAAGATCTTCATAATGCACTCATTTCAAATACCCTTGATCTTGGCTTCATTACGTTTAATGACTATTTAAAATATGAAAACTTAATTACTGAAAAAGACTTTACAATTCTTGGAGAGGAATATGATGCTCTGACATTTATTAACCTCAACTCCTCTTCAAAAAAGTTCAAAGATCCTAAGGTTCGAAGGAAAGTACTTAAAGCTATTCAAATTCATTTTGACATTGACAAAAACTTGAAAAAAGCAGCCGCAAAGGCGACACAGTTTTTTCTGCCAGACGCACTTGGATATGTTGATGATAAAAAAGTTTTAGACAAAATTATCTCACTTGAAGTCTCCCCGATTGAACTAAAGAATCTCTTGGGTGATAAATTTATTATTGAGGGAATTGTTGGAATGAAGAATTATGTGCCTAGCAATCTTGATCAGAAGCTCAGTAACGCACTTGGGACAAATGTCATTGTTAATTTAGTTGTTCCAAACAATAAAAGTACAGAAAAGTTTTTGATTAATAGAAGTTTTGACGCATACATAATCGCAGTGGGAATGACTAGAAAAGTTCTTGGTGAGGCTATGAATCTTCAGTACCTGAGTCGCCATCCAGCACTTCTTGATCCGACTGGAAAGATCAAAGAACTTTTGAAAAAATATCAGCAACAAGAAAAAATTTCTGCTGAATCAGAGCTCATTAGCCAAATTATTTTGCAAATGATAGAAGATGCTGAACTTGTTCCTCTCTATTACTTCTCATCCCCTTTTATACTTAACAACAAAACAATCCAATCCACAAAGCTCAATCTGCGTGAATCAGCCGACTTTGCGACAATAAAAATGAATTAGGTGAGGAAAAGCAGCTAAAATGTCGATTCGAAAAAAAATGTCACTTTTATTCGTTGGACTGGCTTTTGCTCTTTTAGCCGTTATTTCTTTGGTTCAGTATCGATCGTATTCAAGTCAGATTGAAGCATCTGTGAACAATCTACTGCTCGAACAAGTGAATCTCATTGTTAATAACTTGGATCAATATCGGACGTTAGATCAGATCAATTTTGTTGCTAGAACGGTTTACCAACTTGAAAAAGTTAAAGAAGTTGCGATTTTTGATAAAGATTGCAATTTGCTTGCTGCTAAACCACGAAATGCAAAAATTCGGAATTCTTGTGCAAAACCTGATGCCGACACCCTCATCTTTATTAATCAAAATCTCTTCTCGCAATCAAGCCAATCCATAAAACATATTCTTATGACGAAGAATGATCGAATGCCTGTTTTTGACAGAAGTTTTTTCTTCTTTTTAATTATTCTTCCCCTAATTGTGATCATTGCTTTTCTTGCTGTTTTAAGATTTGCGCTCGGTAAAAATGTGTTTCAACCGCTCGACCAATTTGGAGACTTAGTTGCTAGTGAATTGACTTTGCCAAATAAAAATATACTCAAGGAAAAGTTTCCCGCTGAATTTGAACCCATTATTGATAGCTTAAGTCATCGAGATAGCCTAATTCTAGAAGCTCAAAAGAAGCTGGTTAAACAAGTCGAGTTAGAATCTTACATGAAGATCAGCCATCAAGTGGCACATGATATTCGATCACCTCTTGGAGCATTCAAGGCTGCCGTAAGCACTATTGATACTCATCCAGAAGCTTCCACTAAACTGATTCAAAAAGCCCTACAGAGGATGGAAAGTATTCTGAGTGAACTCATTTACAGAAAGGAGAATAAAGAAAATAAAAGTCAAAATGATATGTCTTTTAATTTGAAAGAGCTTCTTCTAGAAATTATCCAAGAAAAACAAATTGAGAATAAAACTTTAAAGATCCTTTTTTCTGCCGATCAACAAGGAACATCAAGATTACTGTTTGGACAACATGACACCGTACTGAGGATTGTCTCTAATATTTTAAATAATTCTATTGAAGCTTGTTCTGTTGATCCGCAAGTCATTATTTCTGTTGAAGAAAGTGAGTTTTTATCAAAAGTTTCATTTTCCGACAATGGAAGAGGAATCAGTAAAGATAAAATCGAAAAGGTCACTGCCTATGGCTACACAACCAAAGCGACTGGAAGTGGATTCGGCTTAGCCCATGCTCGTGAATCAATGGAAAGCTTTGGTGGCAGCCTTAATATTAAATCAACTTTGGGTGCTGGAACTGTTGTTGAATTAGCATTTAGAATTAAAACTGAGTCCCCTTAAGTTGATCACAAAAACTCACTG
>JBGSSY010000241.1:0-2308 GCA_041736775.1 Bdellovibrionales bacterium
TGATTTGTGGTCTCCAGGCGTCGGTAACGATGAGTATTTTCATAAAAAAACCTCCCTGTTTTATAAACAGTTTAGCTTTTTCTTTTTATCCTCTCTGTTTGATTCCGGTTAACAACAGGTTAGATCTTGATGAGAGCTCGAAATATTATGTTAAGTAAATCGAGGCTATAAAAAAATTTGTTGGACATCCATAGAATCGGTTTAGAATGGTTGCTAACGATAAAAAAGGAGTTTTACATGGGCCTTCGATGGATACTGATTCTGTTTCTTTTGAACATAGGTTGTCAAAGTCAGCAGGAAAAGGCACGTCAGCAATCGTGGCACGGTTCTATGCAAGGTTTGGCAGAAAGTCTCAATGCTGTAATGCCAGAGCTGATTGCTAACCCGATCGAAGCCTCTCAGAGAAAAAAACAAAACCTTGAAAAAGCCATTGCTGATCTCAAAAAGTATTCAGAAAATCTCGCTTCGGTTGAAATGGGTGTGCCCAGTCAAGATCCAAGTCTTTTTTATGTAACAAAGGATTTTCAAAGTGCAATACAAACTCTCAGTAAAAAAGTGGATCAACAGTCTTTAGAAAAATCCAGTGCCGATCTGAGAAATCTTTCACGCTACTGCGTTGCTTGCCATACCCGAACCGAATCGGGAAGCAGTTTTTATTCCGGTCAATTTGGCGATCAGATGAGTACTCTCATCCATTATGATCAAGCCATTTTCAATGCCGCTGTTCGACAATTTGAAAGAGCATTGGTTAACTTCGAAAAAGCGATTGCTGATGAAAATTGGCGACAACGTCATCCTGAAAAGTGGCAATCTTCAGTTATGAATCTTCTTGCGATCACCATACGTGTAAAAAATAACGCTAACCTTGCCTTAGAAATGTTAAGCCAAATGAAAGATAGACGTTCATACCCTGAGTCGATGCAAAAAGTAGCCGAAAAGTGGCGCCAAGATGCAAAAAGCTGGGGTAATGAGCCTAAAGCTGACATGAGTCTGTCTAAAGTGGTCAAACTTCTCGAAAAAGCGGGGGAACAAGATCGTCAGTTAGCCCATAGTGGTTTACTTAACAATTTACGTGCTTCCAGAATGCTTAATGAGTTTTTACAAGGTGGAACTAAAGATAAAAAACAGAAACAGGCCGTTCTTTTTTACTCAGGAGTCATTTCTGAAAGGTTAAAAAATCTTAACTTTGCTGATTTTCCAAAAAGTTATTTTAGAGCTTGTATGGATTTGGGTGCGGACACTGCAATTGGGCGAAAGTGCCAAAAGAAAGCTTCTTAAGAAGGCTTAATCCATCGCTGCGTCTTTCACAATTCCATTTTCTTTTTAGAGAATTCTTCAAGATTGACTATCCGTCTTGGTTAAATTTTGACTTTCCAAAAGTTGATAGCCTATTCCTAAAGATCGCCTCTCATCTTATTCAAAGGAAACTTCAAAAAAATGTCTAAGTTGATCAATGTTTTTTATTAAAAATTTTATTATCTCAAATTGAGACAAGAGTGGTGATTTAAATGGTTTAGGATCAATGGGGGGGGCTTAAAAATTTACTTTTTTTTTCTAACAGGTAAACTAAGTACTAAGAATGGCCGTTAGTTAATAAATCGATTCAAATGATTGGGGCTTAAAGTGAGATTTTTCAGTCTTTTGCTAGCAAGCATTTCTATCTTCTTTTACCAAAACTGTTCACCCTTTAAATCGACCTCTGATTATTCATCCAACTCAAGTGAAAGCCTAAGCCTTCTTAAATGCCAACCTGGAGATTTGAGGAACCCTGAAGCTAGTGTTCTTCGCAGACTTAACACCTTTGAAATTAAAAACACATTAGAAGATATACTTACTGAAAAACTTAATACGACTCAAAAATCACAACTCACTACGATCATCGAACCCTTACTTCAAAAAATACCTCAGGATGAAGGTTTCAACTCAATGAGCCTTTTGGATCAAGGTGTTACATTTCAACATATTGAACAGTATTTTTTATTGGGCGATGGGATTGGTCGTTATTTTCAAACAAATTCAGCCGCACTCTCAAGTCTTACCGGTTGTGCCACTCCTACACAAGAAAGCTGTGTAAGAGATTTCATTAGCTCTGTAGGTTCAAGACTTTTTCGTCGACCGCTGACTTCTGAAGAAATAACAACTTATTACTCTCTTTTTACAGCATCCGACTTAGGCTATCAAAATTTGATCACGGCCCTGCTCGGCTCTCCCCATTTTATCTATCATCTTGAGTTTGGCGAAAGCTTTGCACAGTCAACAAATGAACAAAAAAGTGTTTGGTTAGGCCCCTACGAAAGAGCATCACGTC
>JBGSSY010000140.1:0-9928 GCA_041736775.1 Bdellovibrionales bacterium
GGCCTTCATCGCTCACGCGGCGTCGCTGCATCAGAGTTTCCTCCATTGTGCAATATTCCCTACTGCTGCCTCCCGTAGGAGTCTGGACCGTGTCTCAGTTCCAGTGTGGCTGATCATCCTCTGAGACCAGCTACCGATCGTCGCCTTGGTGAGCCGTTACCTCACCAACTAGCTAATCGGGCGCGGACCCATCCATCAGTGGCCGAAGCCTTTAACTACATCCTCCGCAGAGGTCGTAGTCTTATGCGGTATTAGCTACTCTTTCGAATAGTTATCCCCCGCTGAAGGGAAGGTTATCCACGCGTTCCTCACCCGTCCGCCACTCTACTCGTGCCCGAAAGCACTTTCTCGTTCGACTTGCATGTATTAGGCGCGCCGCAAGCGTTCGTTCTGAGCCAGAATCAAACTCTTCAGTTTAAATTCTAACCATCAAACAAAGCATTGCTTAATGTTCATTTTCATAAATTAATTTAAAATTAAAACCCAATATATAAATATATTGAGACTCACAAAAGTTTATTTAACTAGCTATTCAGTTTTCAAAGAGTCGTGTTTCAAAGCAAGGATTGGAGTTTTAAGGGAAGAGCTTGTGGGAGTCAATAGGGAAATATAAATATTATTTTTATTTTTTAAAATTATTTTGATGGTTTGTTTTTTGAGCTCAACTTGAGAGTCGAGTGTGTTTTCATAAAATTTAAGTATCTGAAATGACTGGGTTATCCTATTACGGCAGGGAAAGAGCTGATGAGTCATTCAACAGCTCTTGGTGTTTAAGTTTTGAGCGGAGTTTGAATGTTCGAAATTAAGTTCACCATACTATTCATAATTCTAATTTGGTTTTTTGGTTTGAATAAAGTTTAAATTTAAATCTGAGTTGAAAGTCATTTCCTCTCTAAAAACCTGCATTTTTTCTTTTTAGTACCAAAATAATTGAGATTATTTAAGGACATAAACAAATAAGGTCTACACTTTGGGGTTTGTGAGAAAAATCGAATGAGTCTCACCGAAAACTGAGTGGGATTATGTGTTTAGATGCTTGGAGTAGAATTGCCAGCCTTTTTGAGAAAAGAGGGCCTGGAGGTTTTCTTGATTTTTGGTGGCTATGTAATTCGGTGGCTCCCAAAGGGGAATATTCAATGAGGAATGGGAGTTAGAAAGCTCGGGACCAAAGAATGTTTTTCGCAGAAGAAATGTTTTGTAACCTTGATCTTCTAAGAATTGGATAACTGGGGATTGCGGGCCACTGAAATCTTCAAAGACCAAGAATTCGATTTGATTTCTCTTTAGTATTTCTTTCGCCCCCTGCAAAACAGAGAGTTCGTGGCCTTCGACATCAATTTTTATCAAACGTATATTTGACTCAGAAATGTCATCTAACTTTTGAGTGAGAACTTTTACTTTTTCGCAGCCAGGACGAGGTTCTAAAGAGGCAATCCCATGGTTGTTCTCGAAGTGAGGAGGTATGTAAAGATCAAACGAGCCCGCCTGATCAGATAGAGCAACATTATAAAGGGAGCATTGTCCCTTAGGGTGAATTGTATTGGTGTTTTCTTTAAGGGATTTGAATATCTGGGGATGGGGTTCAAAAGAATGGACAACACATCCTCTCTCTAGAGCCAGGCGAGAGAAGTAACCAATATTAGCTCCCACATCAAAGAATGTGTCTTGAGGGCGAAGTATTCTCACCATCGCTTCTGCAACGATAAGATCATAAACTCCAACAGTGAGAAGGGAGCGGCCGATCACATCCTTTGAATAGACATAAAAAGGACTTTGTTCACTTCCCTGATAGAGGTTGATCCTTTGATTTTCATTTTTATTATATGAAAGACGTTTCAAAACTTGCTTGGGGTTAAAAAAGTATTCTGGTTTATTGAAGAAACGAGACCATTTCTGACTCAGATTTTTAAGTTGCAAGATGGGCTTGATAGGATTCTTGGTGGGAGAATGGCGGATCATCCACTCATTATAAATGGATGGGTGAAAAAGTACAGAACGGCCTTAACAAGGAAAGAGAACCAAAACCCTGGTACATATTGTATCTGGGATCAGGTGTGACTCGTCTGCGCAACAAGGCCCCCCTGGTCCATCTTAAGTGGAAAATCTTTATTTCAAATTTATTCGTTGAGATTAAAACGTTGAAATAAGAATTGTGAAATATTGGCTGTTCTAAAAAGTGACAACATCTGACAGCTTAAGGGGCTTTAAACCAAGACCTTTGTGTTGATTTTACTCATTTGCGGGGTGTTTTGGGGTGATTTGAGAAATTCGAGTGCTCGACCAAGGATAGCGCATGCTAGCCTAAAAGGCACACAAAGGGGGAATAATGTTAAGGAAGACATTATTTATATTCATAGGACTAACTGTATTAACCAATTTTGCAAACGCGACTTTTATACCTGATGAGGACATTAAAGAGCCTTATAGGATTTACAGCGAACGTGATGCAAATATGACTCAAGCTGAATTCAATGGGGTGATTGAGAAAGCGCGAAGAATCTATGCACCCATCGTTGCGTCTCATGGCGGAAGTCTTGATATTAAGGCTCTCTGGACCGACGATACTTTAAACGCCAGTGCTTCTCAAATGTTTGGAACCTGGGTTGTCAATATGTATGGTGGATTAGCTCGACATCCTGAAATGACTCTTGATGGATTTTCAATGGTTCTTTGTCACGAGTTGGGTCATCACCTTGCCGGGCACAGCTTTCGTCAAGGGGGATTTAGTTTTGGTGGTGTTTGGGCCGCCAATGAGGGGCAGTCAGATTATTTCGCAGCTCATTCATGCTCAAGAGTTTTGTGGGTGGATGAAATCGAAAAAAATGCTGAGTTTCGTGAAACTGTACCTGTTTTGGTGCAAGAAAAATGTGATAAAGTTTGGTCTACGGTCGAAGATCAAAATCTTTGCTATCGCGTGAACTCTGGTGGTGAGTCTTTAGCCCGAGTTTTATCGGCTCTTAAAAAAGATCCAGTTGCTCCTAGCTTTGAGACTCCAGACTCAAAAGTGGTAAGTACGACCAATCATAACCACCCCCAAGCACAGTGTCGATTAGACACCACCTATGCCGCTTCACTTTGTACTCAAGAGTTCGACATCGATTTTATTCCTGGTAAAAAGTTGTCAGATCCCTATGGAACTGAAGCCGAAAAAGAAGCTGCAACAGTGAGTTGCACAGAAGCTGGTCAATATGTTGATGGTGTTCGCCCACGTTGCTGGTTCAAACCCACGATTTAAGGGGTTATTGATTTTTTTCTGGAATAACCAGATTGGTCTTTAAAAAAGTTATTAAAAAAAAGCCTTACTCTTTGAGTAAGGCTTTTTTATTTCTTTTTAGATTGAGAAATACAAATTTAGGATAATAAAGAACCATTAGTGATTATTATTAATTAAAGCATTTTTTACCAACAAAGGCTTTTTCTCCACCATGAACCACGGTGTACCAAGATTTAGAATGATATTTCATTTGAATTTCTTGTCCACCTTTGTAGTTACCCAAAAGATCGCCTTGAGCTGATGGAAAAGCACGAAGATCACAAGAACCTGTTTTTACTTTTCCGGCAATCGTACGATTAAGACCAGAAACGGTTCGTGTTCCTTTTGGCAAACGACCCATTTGAGTCAATTTTTGGTCGTAGGCTCGATCGATCTCAATCGCCATTTCCAATTCATCTAATAATTTGGTCGATTTCGTCAATGACTGACGGTAGATTTTAATCATCTTTTTATAATCGCCTTGGTCCTTTTTCATGTCGCGGTAAACTTTAGCGATTTCTTGTTTCGCTTTACTGACTTCAGCACGAAGAGCACTGACCTGAATAGCTGTCTTTTTTGCATTGGCTTTTATGTCTTTGTGTTTTTTGTTGAGGTCGCTCAGATTTTCTTCTTCTTTAGCTTTATGGCTCGCGACCTTTTCTTTTTCAGCCTCAATCATATTGAGCTCTTCTTTTACTTTTTCATTTTTAGCCTGAATTTTTTGTTGTTCTTTTTCAAGCGCTAATAATTCTTTTTGATACTGACTGATTGTCGCTTTAACGTCTGTGATCTTTTTTTCGTTAGCTGCGATTTCGCTTTCCGCTTTCTTTTTACGAAAGTGAGCTGTTTCTTTTTCTTGGCTTAATTTGGCTTTAAGCTTTTTAGCCTCAGCACGATCCTCAGCCAATTGCTGTTTAAGCTCTTGAGCCTCAATAATGGCAGCTTCGGAATCAGAAGTAATAGCTTCTGCTTCAACAAGCTCTTCGTTAAGATCACTGATATCTGCCAATGCCACTTGGCTTGATAAAAGACTACAAAACACGGCTACTATTAATTTGTCTAAACCCTTCATAACCACTCTCCTGGTTACTATAAGGTTAAGCAAGGGGCATACCAATTCTGAAGGTTTTTCCTGTATCAGACTGAATCTGTTTTTCAAGCAGGATTGAAACTAGAGGGTTTGAATATTGACCTGCGCTCAGCTCATTTTACGGGTGTCACTTTTTGGAGTTAGTGTCTAACTGTTTTCCATATCAATTTGAACATGAGGGATTTCAAAAGCTTATCTTGGCTGGTTTTTGTTTTACTCAATAATAAGGTTAATTTGAACCTGAGAGATTTGAGTAGGACTCTATTTAACTCGTTGGTTTTTCAAAACAAACAAACTCAATCAAATCAACGAAGAAAGGGCGTGTTGAATTTAAAAAAGTCTGTATCAAAATGGCACAAATATTGTAAAAGCTCATTGGACTTTGAAATTGACCTCTGCATAAAGGACGTATTGATGAATTTTATGTTTTCTCTTTTCTCCCTAATCACCTCACTCCATTTTGCTTTCGGTGAAGTCCGGTCAACCCATGAGAAAATATTTGGTTCCGATTTCATGAGCTCTAAACAGGAAATACAGATCGAATTTGATAATAAGAAACAACAGGTGGAACTCTTTTCACCTCAAGGTCGGCAAAAACTCAATACTGATGAAAAAAGAAGTATTGTTTTGATCGAAACACAAGAACAACTGAATGATTTGCCCCAAGCTCTTGCTGATAAAATTAAAGAACATGTTAAAGGAGCTGGGCTTAAAGCCTACTTTATATTTGCCAATTTTGTTCATTCTGACATCAGTGCTCCTGAAAAGAATCAATTTTACATCGCCTTGATTCCTCGCTCAGTGAATGTCAGCAAAGTTTATTTTCAAATTGAATGGTTTGGAAATGGTGTGGGTGCTCACAATCAAATTAGAATGAAACTCGATCAACCGATATACCTCATCCCACAAGAATCAGATGTCCTTCCCCTCTTTCGTTTAGAAAATGGTGATTTGATTTATAGTTTGCAAGCAATCAGGACAGAAACGGGTTCACAAAACTGGGAGCCTTTTAAAGGAATTATGGGGGAGTTTGCCAATGCTTTGCAGTTTTTTTCAGCCTCGTCAAAAGCTCGTAAACAAATCGAAAGCTCTTTTGTTGAAAGTTACGAAATCCTGGGGCTCAATACTGAAAAGAAAAAAGCTATCTTTTTAAATGCCCTGCAAACATCCAATACAGAGCAAGAAACTGGAATCTATAACACCGTATTTAACAGTTGCGTGACTCATGCCTTAAGGGCTCTCAGTGCAGGTATCCCATCCATCAATACTATGCACTTTAATCCTTATACCGTTATTGAGATGATCGAGAAAAATACGAATGGGGCTTATTTTCGAAAATCACTTTCGATGAATCAAGAGTTCGCCGAATTAGCCTCAGGACCAATAATGAGTCTGGAAAAAATCGCTGCTCAAGACTCTTATCAAAAATTTAAAAGAATTGAAAATCTTGTGTTTCGCCCTGAGTTTGATCATTTTGTTCAAAGACTCACTCTTTTTATTATAGAAAAGAAAATTAAATCGACGGATGTGGACAGGCTGGTGGCGGATCTGAAAAATGGAACATCTCTTGATGATGTTAAAGCCAACCCAGCGGCTCAGTCTTTGGTTGAATTTGCACGAATCCAATGGAAAGAACTCTTGAGCCAGGAAGATATTGAAGATTTCTTAATTTCACTTGAAGCCTTAAAAAGCCAAGAAATTTAAAATTTAATAAGAATATTATAAATCGCTCATGATGGGTTTCTTATGACAAACCCTCAAATGCGTCTAAAAATTAGATGAGAAGAGCTTTTTTTCCGTATCCAGTATACCGTTAACAGTATATTGGATACTGTTTAGAAATAGACGGGATCGGGTGTATTGGTGTTAATTGGTGGAGGTTACAGGGATCGAACCTGCGACCTTCTGAATGCAAATCAGATGCTCTCCCAGCTGAGCTAAACCCCCACATGAGGAACAAGATTTATCTAATAAAACAGGGGGAATCGTCAACAACTTAGATTTAAAGAAAAGTGAGGGGGCGATTTTTTTTAAATGGGGTTGAAATTTAACTCTCCCTTGAAGACTTAAGAACGTAATCAAGGGTAAGTCTGATGATTAATTAAGCGCTGGTTGGCATGAGTTGGGTTGGGATACGGGCGAAAAGGGTTCTTTCTACATTGAGATCAAATCCAACTGACTCTCCGCCGCAAACAACCGAGTCATAAACTTTTCTGAGGACTTCTAATTCTTCGAAAGAGTTATCTTCGTGGCAAAGACTTTCTTGGATGGCATCAAAGATATTCATGATGTCAGGAGTTGTAACGACTTTGGGGAGCTTTTCCATATCCAAACCAAACATGGTGAGAGGTCTGAAGCCGATTAGCTTTTTAGTGATGAGAATTTTTTTACCTGAGACAAAATTAATTTGCAGGAAATCCTGTCCATCTTCATCAACACGTGTGAGAACTTCTTCAACATCAAACTTGTTCACTCTAATGCGACGGTTATCCACTTTTTGTTCAATGATAAAATAATCACCAAGGTCACTTTCAACAAAGTTGAGACTGTCCGTGCCATCAACGAATTTAAAAATCTGCTCGAGCAATTTTTCGCCAGTCCCAAACATATCCGAGTTATTCAAAGTTCCTCCAACGTTATCAAATCAAGGTATTTTACTATCGACGAGAAGGGGCAGGAACTTTACAGAATCTTTTGGAAATTCAAATAGTTCTCAATTTGCTTCATCCCTTGTCTCAATCAAAAACGAAGGTTTAAAAAAGTGTCAAAACACCAATCAAACTGGTCTCACCCTCTGGACGGCTTTTCTGGATCGCCTTTACTTAGGGCCAGAGGTGATTTAAAAGGAATTGTTGTCTATAATTGGACTTTTCACTGAAGATCCACAACAAGAGGTCAATTTATGATAGTTATTCGCTGGCAGGCACCGCTTAAACCCACCCCTGAACAGGCCTTAATGATTTTTCGCGCTGAGGACTTACAACCCCATGAAGAGATCCTCACTCAACAGGAGGTTTATCCCGAGCATAGACACCCCTTTGATGAAGTGCGCATGATCTTGACCGGTGAATTGGCTTTTAACGTCAATGGCAACCAACTCTTGCTCCGTGCGGGTGATAAGATCGTTGTACCCTCGAATACCAAACATTTTCAAAAAGTACTGAGTACTGAGCCTTGCGTTTGTATTGTGGCTAATAAGCCTTTTTAATTATTCATGGGCTTGTCTATTTATTCTATTTGTTTTGTTTAATTGATTCACTTTTGTTCTTTAATCCATTTCTGATACTCAGACATTCTCTTTTCAAATCCTCGATCGGAAGGTTCATAAAAATGGGTCTCATTTAATTCTTCGGGTAAATAATCTTGAGGAATGTATCCCTTATCACCATCATGGCTATAAAGGTAGTTTTCACCGTAACCAATTTGTTTCATGAGAGAAGTTTGGCTCGACCGCAAGTGTTTGGGAACGTCGAGAGGTCCCGTCTGATTGACAGTCTTTAAGGCCTTATTGATCGCAAGATAACTGCGATTGGACTTTGGTGCACAGGCGAGATAGGTCGTGACTTGAGCTAATGAGATGCGGGCCTCAGGCATCCCGATAAGCTCAACCGCCTGCAATCCACTCACGGCCAGATTAAGGGCTTGTGGATCGGCGTTGCCAATATCCTCAGAGGCTAAAATCACCAGTCGACGGGCGATAAATACGGGATCCTCTCCCCCCGCGAGCATACGAGCGAGGTAATAAATAGCGGCATTGGGATCTGAGCCCCTCACACTTTTTATAAAGGCAGAAATCACGTTGTAATGTTCATCGCCTTTTTTATCAAAACGAAGACCTGAAGAAACAAAAAGTTTTTTAAGCTCTTCGGGATTCAGAGGAAAAGGCAGTTTAGAGTTGGAATTGGCATGAAGGGAAAGCTCTTCAATCAGATTATAAAGCTTACGGGCATCGCCATGGCACATTTCACAGATTAATTGAAAGGACTCTGTTGTCAGAACGGCTGTGGGCTCAATTTTTAAGTGGGAGAAAGCTCGATCTGCGAGTTTTTGCAGGTGTTCTGCCTTAAGACCTTCAAAAATGAGGAGACGAGCTCGGCTGGTGAGAGCTGAATTAAGATGGTAGCTTGGGTTTTCTGTGGTAGCGCCAACCAAATAGAAATAACCACGCTCAACATAGGGAAGAAGCACATCCTGTTGACCGCGGTTTAGCCGATGAATCTCGTCAATAAAGAGAAGAGTTTTAAGGCCCCGTTCAATCAAATTTTGCTTTCCGGTTTCTCCAATTTCCCTGATTTTTTTGACCCCAAGATCAATTGCGTTTTCTTGAAAAATTTCACATTGCACTTCATTTATGAGGGCTGAGGCAAAAGAGGTTTTACCACAGCCGGGAGGCCCCCAAAGAATGAGACTTTGAAGTTGGCCCTTTTTAAAGCGGTCAAATATATTGGAGTGAGATGCAAAAATAAGATCTTGTCCGATTAGTTCAGAAAATTTTTGCGGTCTTAATTTTTCTGCCAAAGGTTGATCTATATCTTTTAGACTTTGAGTAAAAAGATCCATGGGAGATGATACATCCAATGGAGATTGAAATCAATTCTTGTTATAGATCAAATTGAAGGTGGCAGTTGAACGCACTGAAATCTCATCTCCCTGTGTCACTGTGCCAGCAGCCACGCCGGCCGCGTTTCCGGTCGCAACAGCTTGAATCGTTATTATGGCACTGGTCGTGAAGTTCACATTTTCATTATTCAAAACAATTCCATCGAATATGAGGGAGCATCCCGCTCTCAATGAAATTTCTCTTGTATTGCCCTGGAGGGGAGCTGGAACAAATCCAGTGTTGGGAATAATATTTAGAGGATCGTCATAAAAAAATATATCTTCAAAATCTTCAGCTGAATAAACCTTACTATAAACTCCGCCGAGGCTGGGGTGTTCGGCTTCTAGTTTAATAAAAATGATCGTCAGATCTCGGTCAAATTTTGACCACGACATTCTCACGTTCGATAAAGAAAATCGATTTCCCGTGAACTCTTTTAAATTACAGTCAAAAGTTGTACCCGACGCACCAACGGGCAAAAGAATAGCCTGACCTTGGGTGCTGATTGCAAATCCATTGGCATTGGTTTCTTCTTCTTCTCCACAAGCCATTAATAAATGAAACGTGAATAGCAAAAGGAGAAATCTTAATGATTTTTTCATTCAAAATCCTCGTCACTCATGGTTTCATCAATCGATTCTAATAACTCACTATCCTCAGGTACATTGGAGGGCGCTATAGAGCCTTCATCAACAGAAAGTTCCTCCAACTCAGTCTCAGCAGAAGCTCCTTTTGAAATCATGGTATCAAAACCACTATCAATTTCTTTGAGAATTTTAGGCTTAAGAAAAAGTAAAAGTTCATTTTTACTTTTTTGATCACTGGTTTTCTTGAAAAGATAACCAATAAGAGGAATATTTTTAAGCCATGGTAAACCGGCATCAACATTGGTATCGTCTAGCTGGTAAATCCCACCTATAACTGCTGTTTTTCCGTTAGGAATCATAGTGGTGGTCTTAGCTCTTCTTTTGTTTAACTCTCTTTG
>JBGSSY010000270.1:0-6835 GCA_041736775.1 Bdellovibrionales bacterium
ACCCCAAGACGATCACTGAGAAGGGCGACCGTGGGTTCAAGACCCAGCTGATCAATTTTGGCTTTTTCTTTTTCTAGATTGTAGAAAAGTTTTCTCTGGTTATGGGTGGTTCCAATTTTGACCATCGAGTGTTGTTTCATTAAGTAATCTTGGATGTAACCTTTGATCCACCAAACGGCGTAGGTGATAAGCCTTGCCCCTTTATAGGGATTAAACTCTTTCACCGCATGCATCAGGCCCACATTGCCCTCTTGAATAAGATCAATCAGTTTAGAACCAAACTGAGAGTATTCAGCGGCCACTTTAACCACAAAACGAAGGTTTGAAGTGACAAGAATCTCTGCATCCTTAGGATCTTTCTTTTCATGATAACGTTGAGCGATTTTCATTTCCTCTTCTTTGGACAGAAGGGGATATTTGCGAATGGCTTCTAAATAATAGCTCAATCCATCGCTGAGGGCAGGTAGAGTGGTTCGCGTCAGTGATCGCTCTTGCTCAACCACCTCGGCCACATGTTTAGAGGAAGGGGAGGGATTGAGTTCTTTAACTTGAGGGATTGGCGCAGAGTCCAGAATTTCCGCTTGAAACTTTTGAGGGGGCTCGACTGGGGTCGAAGACAACTTTGTCACTTTTTGGGTCTTTGAAACCTTCGAACTTGATTTTTTTGCAGGGGTGGACTTTTTTTTCAGAGGGGCTGACTTCTTTTTTAAAACTTTTTTAATCGCTTTTTTTTGAGCGGGAGCTTTCTTGTTAGATTTCTTCGTTATCTTTTTTTTACGAGCAGCCAAAAACAGTTCCGTTTAAGCAAGAATCTTAGAGAGTTTCTTTTCAATCGTGGTTTTAACTTGCCCCTTAAAAGCTGAAAGCATGAGCGGTAGGTCAACGATAATTGAAACTTCGCTCTTTGCACCCGACTCTTTAACATTCATTTCTGCCGAAAAACGGGAACCTTTTACAGCACCGGTTTTTTGACCATCGTTAAAGCTGCACTGGATACTGCTATCAATTTTTCGCAGTCCTTCGTCGTTTTCTAGAAGGTCTTTGACCTTTTCGAAGGTTTTTTGGGCATCAAGGGGTGAGGAGAAATCAATATTCACTTTAGGCATGAAGAAGAAGATAGAATGAATAGGTTGTTTTGTCCATAAAAACTGCTATTTATAGAGATTGTTAAGGGGTGTGACATGGCCTTTGTCAGCGAAATCAAAAGAAGCCACTACTGTGGCGATTTAACCGAAAAAAATAAAGATCAGACTCTTGTCCTAATGGGCTGGGTCAATAATCGCCGCGACCATGGTGGATTGGTTTTTGTCGATCTGAGAGACCGTCAAGGACTGGTGCAAATTGTTCTGGATCCAAGCCTAGAGAAAACTTCGAATGCTAAAAAACTCAGAAATGAATTTGTTATCGCCGTTAAAGGACAAGTCCGCGTTCGTCCCCAGGGAATGATTAATGAAAAAATGAAAACCGGAGCGATTGAAGTGGTGGTCGAAGAGTGCGAAATACTCTCTGAAGCCGAGACTCCTCCTTTTGTGATCGGTGATAGCAATGTTTCTGAAGCGGTTCGTTTAAAATACCGTTATCTTTCTCTGAGAAGTCCCGAACTGCAACGCTGTCTACGCATGCGCCATGAAGTGACCAAAGTGGTCCGAGATGCCCTGACGGAAGAGGGATTTTGGGAAGTTGAAACTCCCATTCTCTACAAAAGCACCCCCGAGGGAGCTCGTGACTATTTAGTCCCATCAAGGGTCAACCAAGGACAATTCTACGCTTTGCCCCAGAGTCCCCAAACCCTTAAGCAGCTGCTTATGGTGGGTGGAATCGATCGATATTATCAAATCGCCCGCTGTTTTCGCGATGAAGATCTGAGAGCCGATCGTCAACCCGAATTTTCACAAATCGATATTGAAATGAGCTTTGTTGACGAAGAAGATATTCGAATTGTTAACGAAAAACTTTTAAGAACTCTTTGGAAAAAAATCAAAGGGGTTGAAGTCGGACCGATTCCCACTTTGGATTATACCTTAGCCATGAACAAATATGGCTCAGACAAACCCGATCTTCGTAACCCCATGGAAATCATTGACTGCTCAGATCTGGTCAAAAATAGTGGCTTTAAAGTTTTTGATAGTTGTTTACAAAGTGGTGGAGTGGTTCGTGCTTTAGGTTTACCAACTGCCGAAACCATTTCCCGTTCACAGATTGATAAGTGGATCAAAATTGTTAACGGTGATGGTGCCGGTGGAATTGTTTGGATTAAAAAAGAAAATGGTGAGTACACTTCGCCGGTGAATAAATTTTTATCCCAAGATCTTCTTGCCAATATCTATAATCGTGTTTGTCCAACCGGAGTTGGTGTAGCACTTATGATTTCTGATTCATTAGCGGTAGTCAGTCGCTCTTTGGGTCATTTGCGTAATGTTTTGGGTGAACAGTTTAAACTGATCGACACTTCAAAAGATGTGTTCTGTTGGGTGGTGAATTTCCCACTTCTTGAGTACGACGATAAAGAAAAACGTTGGGCCGCCTGTCATCATCCCTTTACCGCTCCCAAAGATGAACATATTGAAAAACTTAAATCCGGTCAAAATTCAGAGCTTTCCCACGTTCAAGCCAAAGCCTATGATTTGGTTTGTAATGGTAATGAATTAGCCGGAGGCAGTATCAGAATCCATCGCCAAGAGATTCAAAGTGCGATGTTTCGTGCTCTGGGCCTTAGCGAAGAACAAGCCAAACAAAAATTTGGTTATTTTGTCGAAGCTCTCACTTACGGAACTCCACCCCATGGTGGAATTGCCTGGGGACTGGATCGCCTAGTCATGATTTTAGCGGGAACGGATGCTATTCGCGATGTTATCGCTTATCCAAAGACGGCAAAGGCTCAATGTTTGATGTCAGAAACCCCATCGACGGTGGATACTCATCAGCTTCTCGAGTTGGGAATTTCAGTGAACAAAAATCTCTAGGAATTTGAGTTGGAATTCTAGTGAATAAAATCATTAGAAACTTGAGTTTGGAAATAAATAGAAATATTGGAACTTGAGTTAAGAAGAGAAAAAGAAACATTAGAAACTTGAGTTTCGAATGTGAAAAAAAAATCTATAGGAAAAGGACCCATTTTCTGGGTCCTACTCTTCTCAATTAAACTGTAAAATCGACGTAACTGCCCTTAGGAATTTCATCCGAGGGAGTTTTTTCGGGATTGAGTTTTTCTTTTTCAACGGAAGCTATGGCATTGTCTTTTGAAGAAGCAATTTGAAGCTCGCTGTAAAAGTTTTCTCGATCTTCGTTATTCACAAATTGAGCACCGGGATCGATCACTTCAAGGGGTTGCTCAAGATTTTCTAAAGTCATCGGCGCGCCACTTTCGGTTATAAGACTGGGTGTTTTGTTTTGTAGAAGTAGATTTCGATCAATTCGACTTTGAGTTCGAACTTCACGTTCTGTACTCTGTTCTCGGTGGGCCTTCAGAGCTCTTTCGACCGCCGAGCGGTGTCCTTTTGTCGTCATTGCTCTCTCAGCGAAATTCCTTGCTGTGGGATTACCATTTACTTTATCCATAAAGTCCCCCCTTCCTTGGGTTACATCATCTGATCGGTTGAACTGTCTCAAAATGAACTGGACCAAAGCTCTGATTATCAGTTGTGCAGGCCTTTTAGCCCACTCTCAGTGATTCCATTTCTTTAACCTCTTCGAGCAAAAGTCCAAAACTTTCAACCGATCGAATCCGTGAGATCTCTTGAATCCCCTTACTCATCCGATCGCCTTTAAGGACAACAATGTAATCCAAACTCATTTGAATCAATTGGCGAATGGAGTGAAGATTCCATTGGGGTGCACCCATTTGGATGAGCATCTCTAACCTTAAAAGAGCTTGGCGTCCACTCTCAGCATGAAGAGTTCCCCAAGATCCAGAATGACCGGTCGAAAGGGCCTGAAGTAAATCCTTTGCTTCTCCGCCGCGAACTTCACCCACAACAATTCGATCCGGACGCATGCGCAAACTTTGTTTCAGTAATTCAGTAAGATCGATTCTTTTAAGAGTATCAGGGCAAAATTCACGAGTGAGAAGTTTACAGAGAAAAGGATGTTCTCGGCTCAGTTCATCGGTATCTTCAAGGCAAATCACTCTTTCCAAGGGGGAAACGAGTGAGAGCAGTGTATTTAAAAAAGTGGTTTTTCCTGATCCTGTTGGACCAACGATAATCATATTGGCTCGATTCTGAATCAATTGATGTAAAATTTCTGACTGCGAGTGATTCAAAAAGCCTTGTTCCAATAGATTATTCCAGGTGAGGTTGAGATTGCGATGTTTTCTCAGCGTTAAAGTCGGTGTGTCTACGATAGGTGGTATCACCATGTGCAAACGAAACCCATCAAGAGTTCCATTGGCAAAGGGTTGGCTTTGATTAATTAATAGACCGGCCCTTTTAATCATTCGATCTATAAATTGATTAAAAGAACGTTGACAGAGAAATACGTCGCCAAGATTTTTCATCCCTGAAGAGTCTTCATAATGAATCTTATGAGGACCTTGAAGAATAATTTCAAACAGGTCTTCTCTATCAATAAGCGAAACCAGTGGTCCCCAACCAAAAAGTTCAGAGTCGATCCGTTTTTTCTCGATTTCGCTCAATTGATGACACTTCTCATCCACCAATTTTTTAAAATTATCTTCATGATTTCGATTGAGAAGTTGTCGATCTATCTCGTTGAGAGGAGTGTATTCGTCATAAATTGATTCAATCAGTGTGCTGAGCTTTTGTTTCATAAGTAATTTTCCGCTGAAAAATTAAAGACTTTCGCTATTTTCATAATAAAACTCAGGCACCAAAATAAAAACCAGCTCAAGCTCGTTATTATAAATTTGCCCACTTGAAAAGAGTGGCTTAAAGAGTGGGATTTGTTGCAACCACGGTAGGCCACTCCGAGAGTCCCCCTGATCCTGTTGAAAAAAACCAGAGAGAAGAAAGGGGCTGACTTTTTTCATATTAATTTCTGTTTTTAGTTGGCTCTGCATTAAAGCCGGCACACCCTCAGAACTTAAACTTTGATCAAGGCTTGAGAGACGAAGATCAATTTCTATTTTTAAATGTTTAAGGGCATTCACAGAAGGTTTTGTCTTCAAAAACAAACCGTACTGTTTCCACTGAACGTTGTTGTTAAATTGGGTACTGGTTTTTATGGGGAACTCACCGCCTGAATGAAACTGTGCCACACTTCCTGATTGTGTGACCAGAGTGGGGGAGGCAAGAATCTGACCTTGACCTGTGCTTTCCAGGGCATTGAGAGAAAGGCTTAAGGCCTCCCACTGCGTCTTTTGTTGCGCAATGAGAGTGGCAGAAAATTGAGAAGGCCACTGCACCCCCCAGTCCCGTAAGAAACTTTTTTTAATATGTGCAATGATCACTTTGATTTTAACCATGGGTTTTTGCGTGTGTTGTTGAGGATCAAGAACGATGTCAATTCCATAGGGCTTAAGGTTTTTTTTATAGAGAGGAAGAGAATTTTTAAATTGAGAACCTAAGGCCATTTGCCATTGCGGGTAAAAAATCATATCGCCCATTTCTAAGTTCTGGCTCTTCAGAAGATTTGTAAGATAGGATTTTATTTCTATTTCTAAGGAAGGTGCCAGTTGCATTTGATTCTGCCAGTTGTCACCAACCCTCTCTTCACCGAGAGATAAAAAATCTTGATAACGAAGAAGTCGCCCCCCAACGACAATCCTCTGATTTTTCAAGCTCAGTTCGGGACCTCGCTTTCCCTCCAGCCACCGTTTAAGATTTTTAAGTGTATCCCTGCTTTTTTTATCAACAACATGGACGGTGTATTTTCGGTTCCCCAACTGCACCCAAGTGCTCCCGATTTTTTTACCCGTCAAAGTAACCCGATCACCCTCATCTGTAACAGTCAGAATGCCTTTTTTTTCAAGCCTGATGCTTTCCTCACTCTTAATTTTAAAACTCAGATTTTCCCCAAGCCCAAGTCGATAATCCTCAGCCGCCATTAACAATCCAAAAATAAAAAGCAAAATATTCATACCTCCCTAAAAAGCAAAATCTAAACTCGTTTTAAATCCCCATCAAAACGAGCTCATCACACATCTTTTCTAGAATTCGGACTATTAAATCCGAATATTCGGTTCTTACTTGATTTGTAGCTTGTTTGTTGGAAAGTGAACTTTTGTAAGGACAGGCTCCTGCCTTCGCCAGGATTTTTGCCCTGCGGGCAAAAAACGCGTCACGCTTCCTGGAGCCTTACAAAAGTTCACTTTCCAACAAACAAGCCAAAATAAGAAAAACCTCATTTCAAAAACATCCGAATGCGTTGTGAATTTGGAAAACAGATTAGTTATGGGGAATTTTGGGATGAATTATTTGATTAAAGGTTTTTGTTTATTTTAAATTAGGACAGTTGAATAAGAGGAGTTTATTTTGGATAGGCAGATATTTGTACATTTTTCTATGAGTTTTTTGAAAGCTCTTTAGCTTTTGGCTTAAACAAAGGATGAGTTGAATAAGTAAGGTCAGTCAAAAAATATTGAAGTTTCCTATTGAGTAGACTGTTATTATTTTAGGTTTTTAAAACCTTTGAACTGGGTTGAATACGACCGCTGCTCAATGACAATTTGGCAATTACGAGAATATTTGAGACTAATAAATTCATAAATTTTTTAACATTTTCAACGGGGGATGGAAAAATTTCTCGAAGCCCTTTTTAATTGCCGAAACGAGCCCTTTCTTGTTTTACCCCTCCACAAAAGTCTCTTACCATCCAGATTCTTGCCAACTTTTGGGTTGAGGTTCTTTTATGAGACTCTGGAGAGCGTGAAGCGCTC
>JBGSSY010000321.1:0-2533 GCA_041736775.1 Bdellovibrionales bacterium
TTTCTGGGGCCTTATTTTTTACCTTCTATTTTCGTTTTATCAACTTTCGAGCTTTCAAACATGCCATTCAAATTACTCGGGGAAAGTTTGATCGCCCAAACGATGAAGGGGAAGTGAGCCATTTTAAAGCCCTCACGACGGCCCTCTCTGCCACTGTCGGCCTTGGAAATATCGCGGGTGTAGCTATAGCCGTTTCTATTGGTGGCCCCGGTGCAACCTTCTGGATGATTATCGCGGGCCTTCTCGGCATGAGCTCAAAGTTTGCCGAGTGCTCTTTAGCCATGATCTACCGCGAACGAAGAACCGATGGGCATATTATGGGCGGACCCATGGAGTATCTTTCTGTCGGTCTCGCCGAAAAAGGGTATGCACGTCTTGGAAAAATTCTTGCCTTCCTCTTTTGCCTTCTCACAATTGGAGGCTCTTATGGAGGGGGCGGTTCGTTTCAGGTCAACCAATCCCTTCATGCCATTACTGAATCAATTCCCTTTTTAGGAGAGCACCGCTGGATTTACGGTTTGATTATGGCCTTTCTGGTTGGAGTCGTTATTATTGGCGGTATTCAAAGAATAGCTGGGGTGGCAGAGAGAATCGTACCGTTGATGTGTGGACTCTACCTGTTAGCATGCACCTATATCTTAGTTTACTATTATCAACAAATTCCAAACGCGCTTTTTCTCATTGTTAAAACGGCGTTTTCTCCTGAAGCGGGCTACGGTGGGTTTATTGGCGTCTTAGTGACTGGATTTCGACGAGCTGCTTTTTCAAATGAAGCTGGTGTTGGCTCTGCGGCCATTGCCCATTCTGCGGCTAAATCGGAATACCCCATTCAAGAGGGATTAGTGGCCTTACTTGAACCCTTTATTGATACCGTTCTTATTTGCACCATGACCGCTCTCGTAATTGTTATTACTGGAGCCTATAATAATCCAATTTACTCAGAACTCATTGCCGCCAATCAAGGGGCCGCACTGACTTCTCGGGCCATGGGAGAAGTGCTACCCATCTTTCCTTACATACTTTCCGTAGCGGTTGTATTATTTGCTTTTTCCACCATCATCTCTTGGTCCTACTACGGTGAACGTTGTTTCAGTTATATTTTCGGAGAAAAGTACTCTCTCGCCTATAAACTTTCACTGTGTCTTGTGGTTTTTCTAGGTGCTATAACAACGGCAACAAATGTCCTTGAGTTCGGCGATCTCATGATTCTTGGAATGGCCTTCCCCAACATTCTTGGTGTCTACATTCTTTTGCCCAGAGTAAAAAAAGAACTCAATCTCTATTGGCAAAAAGTCCAATCCGGCGAAATTAAGTCAAACTGAAGTGATTTTAGATTTTAGATTTTAGATTTTAGATTTTAGATTTTAGATTTTAGATTTTAGATTTTAGATTTTAGATTTTAGATTTTAGATTTTAGATTTTAGATTTTAGATTTTAGATAAAAATTTTCTCGCCCCCACCCACACCCGTAAAGCACAAACGATCATTTTTTTTCAGAAAGTCTTCTGACTTTCTCTCTTCTTTTTTCTTCATTCCTTTATTTTAAGGGGCTCCGACAAGCGTGACGCGCTCGACCCCAAAGGGGTCGATGTCGGCCAAGCACGAGCTGTGCCCCTTAAAACAAAGGAATGAAGAAAAAAGAAGAGAGAAAGTCAGGGTACTAACAACCCTGACTTAAAAAAATTATCGTTTAATATTGATTACTTCTGCGAGCATTTCATCCGCTGTCGAAATTCCCTTGGCGTTCGCCTGAAAATTTCTCTGATACTGAATCATGTCAACAAACTCTTTAGCAATATCAGTGGTCGATTTTTCAACTGATTTAGCAAAAACTTGTCCACGACCGCCTTCAGCCGGTTTACCAAATGCCGGAGCACCCGATTCACGAGACTCACGCAATTTATTAGAACCCGATTTGAACAGACCTTCTGGGCTCTGAAATTTTGCAAGACCGATTTGATACATGTCTTTGGTTTCACCATTTGAATAAAGTGCAGTTAATACACCGGTGTCATCAAATGAGAGACCTGTCATACGACCCGCAGCAGCTCCGTCTTGTGACCAAGACATCAAGTCGGATTTGGATCCGTACTGTTTGCTTCCTTTAAGACCTGAGCCACCATCGGTTGTGATGGAATCACCAAAGTCAAAAACGATATCTTGATTCACTTGGGCTCCGTTGTTGAAGCTAAAGTTTTTCTCTAAGATTTCTTCAGTGTTAAGCATCCCGTTTTGAGTAAAAGTTAATCGCCCACTGATCACCTGTTGATATTGACCAGGAAGACCACCCACAACTTCTGCACCGTTGGCAAGACCACGGTATTCCCAAACACCATCAGCAGCTTTGTTGAAAGCGACGGTAATCAAGTGCTTTGCCCCTTGAGAATCATAAACTTCAACACCCGTTGTAAAATCCGCTGAATCGTATGGATTTTGCGGATCAAACACACGACCTTTGGGCGCGCGAGAATCTAAGTTCACATCAAAGCGCACGGTTTTTGTGGGTTTGGCTTGTACAAGGGCACTGGTAAGT
>JBGSSY010000345.1:0-12132 GCA_041736775.1 Bdellovibrionales bacterium
CGCTCATCAACAACCGTTCGAGTTTGATAAAAGGCATTCACAATATCTTCAGGCTGGGGAAATTCAGGAAGTGAAAGACCCATATACTCTTGATAGAGGTCTCTGAGATCTTTGACCGATCCCGATTTGAGTAAATAGACCGACAGCATAAGATCCGAAGTGATGTTACCGTGAGTAATTCCCATTTCACGCCAAAGGGACTTAACATCATAGCCCATCCATTTTAGTTTTTTTTCTTTTAGAATTTCACCCAATTCGGAAAGCTCACCTTCAACCACACGACACTGATCGCCTTTATGAATAAAAAAGTATCTGGCATCTTTCCAAATTAAAATTTCATCACGCTCATGAAGCCAGCTGACTACACCCTCAAGACTGATGGTTTCAGTCTTCATATTGAGTTTTGGGCTTTGCGTTTGAGAGGTTTGTGAGGTGTTCGAAGTTCCTCCATTGAGAAGTGTTTTTTTAAAAGAGGCAAACTCAAGTTCATCAAGAACCTCGGAGAGTTTTTCTTTATCAATGGGTTTTAATTTTAGATCATTAAGGTTATTGACCAAATCAAGATCTAAAACAATTTTGACTAACTGGCGGGACAAGTAAGCCATATCGCGAAACTCTTCAAGTTTTTTGACAACCGAAGGAGTTTTGATGAGGCGAATATTGTCAAAAACACCGTCAAGAGTTTGATATTTTTCGAGCAGTTTTTGCGCCCCTTTTGGCCCTATCCCTTTGACTCCGGGAATATTATCAGAGCTATCACCAGTGATGGCGAGATAATCAATGAATTGATCAGGTCTCACGCCCCACTTTTCAACCACAGCATCGGGGTCGAAAACTTTATCTTTCATGGTATCGTAAATTTTAACTTTATCACTGACGAGCTGGGCAAAATCTTTATCGCCACTGACAATCACCACTTCGAGTTGGTTTTTTAATCCATATTGAACCAGAGAACCAATCACATCGTCGGCTTCGTAGTTTTCTTTTTCTATACAAGGAATTCCTAAAAGTTCAGAGATTTTTTTAATATAAGGAATCTGGGGGATCAGTTCTTCGGGAGTTTCTGAGCGATTGGCTTTGTATCCTGAGTAGAGTTCTTTTCGAAAGGAGGGGCCTGGTAAATCATAACAGTAAACCAGATAATCCGGTTTGACGTCTTTGAGCAATTTGACTGACATAGAAAGAAACCCAAAGATCGCATTGGTCGGAAGGCCTTTTGAGTTGTTGAGCATGCGAACCGCATAAAAAGCTCGAAAGAACATTGAGCTTACATCAACAAGATAAAGTTTTTTCATAGGTCCACCACTGTCAAAGTTCATCGATTTCTTCGTTTCAGGGAATACTTATAGCCGATTCAGGGCTTAAAAAAAACCTTAATGGCTTTTTCTGACACTTTTCTTAATGAGAATAGATGGAGAGAGAAGAGTTAAGAAAAATGAACTCAGTCGGTCTAACTTTATTCTCACATTTGTCTGAAATGAAGGGATGGGAAAAGAAAGAAACACTCGGTCATAGTGCCTTGGTTTACTAACCTCTTATTCTGAGAATACAAATATAAGATCACCCTCACGAACATAATCAAATTGGTCTGTGGCTTGGCGCTCAATATAGGTCAATTGTGCGGCTTGGTGAATTTCAAATTCTAACTTTTGAGCACGGGCTTCAAGTTCATGGGTTCTTTGAATAATATCCTCTTGTCCCCGATAAAGGCTCCAAAAACGCCATAGACTTCCGTCGAAAACCAGCAGAAAGAGAACCAACAAAAAACCAGTAAAAAGAATTTTTCTCGGTTGATAAAGATAATCATCGATAATGAAAGAGAGCTTTTGAAACATCTCTCTATTGGAGCATAGTTTATTGAACAGCTGTAGGCACAACCGGACTTAGGTTTTGGGTTTTTGGGCAAAAGTGGCTTTATGGCCTAGCTCTTCTTCAATTCGGAGAAGCTGATTGTACTTGGCAATACGTTCACTGCGACAAAGACTGCCGGTTTTAATTTGTGAGCAGTTAAAAGCCACGGCTAAATCGGCAATGGTTGTATCTTCCGTTTCACCACTGCGATGGGACATCACTGTTTGGTAAGAATGAGTTTGGGCATACTCGACGGCTTGTTTTGTTTCACTCAAACTTCCAATCTGATTCACTTTAACCAGAAGGGCATTGGCACATTTTTTTTCAACGCCGGTTTTTACTCGATCAATATTCGTGACAAAAAGATCATCACCCACGAGCTGAAGCTCAGATCCAAGTTCTTTGGTGAGATGCTGCCAACCTTGCCAATCATCTTCACTCAATCCATCTTCGATGCTCATGATGGGGTATTTCTTACGCCACTGATTGTAAATTTCAGTGATTTCTGCAGCCGTTTTCTTTTGATCTTCCCAGGTGTAAACTTCGGAATGAAAGAGCTCGGTCGCAGCCACATCAAGAGCTATAAAAATTTCTTCGCCAAGCCGATATCCCGATTTCTCTATCGCTTTACAAAGATAATCGAGAGCTTCACCATTGTTTTTCAGTTTTGGAGCAAAGCCCCCTTCATCACCGACCGCAACAGTAAGACCTTTTTCAGAGAGAATTTTTTTAAGGTTATGAAAAATCTCACTTACCGCTTGCAGAGATTTTTTAAAATTGTTTAAACGGGGGACGATCATAAACTCTTGCACATCGAGTCCATTGTCAGCATGAGCGCCACCGTTGATCACATTCATCAGGGGAATGGGTAATTGATGGGCTTTTTCTCCACCGAGATAACGATAAAGAGAAACACCCTGTTCAAGAGAAGCCGCCCGGGCACAAGCTAAAGAGGCACCAAGAATAGCATTCGCTCCAAGATGAGTTTTATTACGAGTTCCGTCGAGTTCAATCAAAGCCTGATCAATTTTTTCCCACTGATCCACTTCCATTCCCACAATACGTTTCATGATGGGGCCATTCACATTCTCAACGGCTTTTTCAACACCTTTACCCATGTAACGTTTGGGGTTCCCATCACGGAGTTCACAAGCCTCGTGGGCACCCGTTGAAGCTCCCGAAGGGACGGCGGCGCGGGCCAAAAAGTTTTTTTCAGTTTTGACTTCAACTTCTACGGTGGGAAAACCTCGGCTATCTAAAATTTCACGGGCACTGACTTTGATGATTTTTGACATGATGAAACTCCTGTTTAGACGGGCAATTCGATCAAATAGGTCGAACCAATACCTTGTTCACTTGAAATAGATATTTGGCCACGGTGTTTTTGAATAATCTGTTGTGAGCGAAGAAGATTTCTATCGCTACGCTCACTAAAAATATGTTCTAACTTTTCCGGAGCAAATCCAAGCCCTGAGTCCTTGATTTCAATTTGAATTTTAGAGCCCCCAAGAGGGCGGGTGGTAATTTGGACCTCAGTCCCTCGAGTGCTTTGAGAAATGGATTGATTGAGCAAATCGGTCAGAGCATCGGCAAAACTCTCTGCTTCCAGCGGAATCTCTTTATCCAACATCAACTGTTTATCAATTTTTAAAAAGTGTTTGCCTAAGGTCAGTTTCTCAACCACAGAATCGATCAAATCATTAAGGTTGGTTGATTTTCTAGGACTCACCGAATTCTCGCTCTGAAGGGGAGTCTCCGCCGGGAGAGTTTCAGTTTTTGTGTTCTCACCTGAAGAGGGTTGAGCCAAAGGTCGTTTGATAGAATCCTTCATCGCGAGAAGGGTGTCACAGGCTCCCTCGACCATTCGAGGAAATTCTTTTTGCACGTGGTCCCAATCCACTCGGCGCATGGCTTCTCGCACAGAAGCTTTGCGAGCAGAGGGACTGATCAGTGTGATCAGTTGTTGAGCGCGGGTAAAATAATCATACATTTTGTAAAAGTCATTTTTGATTTTAAAAAAAGAGGCATCAAAATCTTTTTGCAAGACCAGCCACTCACCCATTCTTTTTTCAACTTCAATGGAGACCATTTTTTCAAAAGCTTCATTCGCCATTGAAGGTTGTTGGCTCTCTGAGCTTGAATCTTGTTGTTGATCCTTAAGACTTCGAATCACGGATTCCACAATTTCAGGATGAAACTGTCGGCGCATCTTTTCTTGTTCGTCAAAAAGACTTTCTTGATCATCATGCCAAGTGATTTGAAAGCGCTTGGGATTGAGGCGATCAATCGCCGCCAGAGGCATTCCCATATAAAGAGGTAAGCCCTCAACAGCACCAATCAGATAAGATAAAACCAATGGCACAACAGGTTCGGCCGTTAATTCAAAAATGATTCGATTGTCTTCGAGTTTTTCTATTTTAAGTTCAGGATAGGGGGTGAGAAAATAAGACAGAAAGCGATCTGGTTGTGAAAAAATATCCCTTGGTGATTCCACCATTTTGAGAACACTATCAAGAACGCCCCAAGCTTTTAATTCGTAATTGTACTGTCCAATTTCTCTCAAGGATTTTTCGGGGGCACTCAGGTTCATCAACTGACTGATCTCAGTCAAAAACTCTTCCATTTTTCGCACTGAAATCCAACAGGATGGATCTTTAAGAATTTCAACAGGTGTTTCATAACTTTCAAAAAAAGATTCAAGCTGAACACCTTGGCGCTCAGCATAAACAATAACGGAATAAGAGACCTTACAGCTCACCTGCATGTTGGCTCTTTTCCTATCAAATAGGAAATAAAACAAGTTATGGTTTTGCAGTTTTCCTTATGACTGACTCAGTCACGAAGCTTTCTTATTTCCGGGAGAATTGGGATTTAGAAATTTACTGCGAGGAAAGGGAATACGGTTTTCTTCGATCTCGTCCATAAAGGTTGGTAGCTCACCAGTGGGCAAAATATCACCCTTTAAACGGCCATCCGCTTGAAGCTTCAAGGATTGAACCTTAAAAATATCGCGAATGATGTAAGAGTTATTCTTATCAGTTCCCAAAACTTCAGATATAGACATTACGCGTCGAGAGCCATCTCTCAATCTTGAAATTTGAATCACCATGTCAATAGCCGAACCAATGGAGTGTTGAAGAGCGCGCTCACTCACGCCACCAGCGCCCAAAGCAAGAGATTCCAATCGAATCAAAGAATCTTCAGCCGAGTTGGAGTGAATGGTTCCTAAACAGCCTTTGTGACCGGTGTTCATCGCTTGAATCAATTCAAAGGCTTCTGCACCGCGAACTTCCCCGACAATAATACGATCCGGTCTTAAACGAAGACTACTTTTTAAAAGATCATAAATCGTCACTTCGCCTTCACCCATGGGATCAGGCATTTTAGTTTCAAAGCGAACAACATGTTCATAGTGAATCGTGAGCTCTGAGGCATCTTCGATCACAATAATTCTTTGACCATTGGGAATTCGACTGCAAAGAAGTCCGAGCAAAGTGGTTTTACCAGAGCCCGTGCCACCGCTGACTAAAATATTTTTTCCTAGAAACATGGAAATTTCTAAAAACTGGGCCGCATCAGGAGTGATTGCACCCCATTCGATATATTTTTTAAAATCCACTTTGGCCTGACTGAATTTTCGAATCGCAACCGTAGGTCCACTTTGGGCGCAAGGTCGAATGACCGCATGAATTCGCGAGCCATCGGGCAAACGAGCATCAAGCCTAGGTTCTTCGCTGGTGATTCGTCGGCCGACGTAATTGGCAATCGCTGTGATACCGGCCAACAGTTCATCTTCAGACTTAAACTGAGCATTGGTTTTGTGAAGTTTTCCACCCTGCTCAACAAAAACTTCTTTGTGACCATTGATTAAAACTTCTGTGATTTTTTCGTCTTCAAGATATTTGACAACAGGAGCGAGGTAATTGTGAAGAGCATCTTTAAAAGCTTGATCGCGACCGCTCGACATAACTAAAAACCCCTTACTGAGATGCTGGACGACGAAGTTCTATGCTTTCAAGCGGTGACTCTACGGGAGTATCCGTTGCGTAGACAACCATTTGACCTTTTGCCGAGGTTTCTGGACATTGAAAATCGAAAAGTCCTTCGCGACGGGGTTCAATTTCAAAAACCACTTGATCACCAAAATAAGTGCCATGGTGTTGAGAGAAAGCATCCATCATAAAACTAAGATTTTTTTGATTTTTGTTAATGTTAACCACATGAACACGATACCGTTGATTTCGTTTCACTTGGATTAATTCAGGTCTAAAACCTTCTGGTGTATTAATAATAACCAGATCTTGCGAGGGAGCTTCACGATCCGTCAGCATATCGAGAACTGTTTTTTTCTCTTCTTGATAAACTTGACGTTGCTTTTCAATATCCACCAAATCTTTTTGACGTCTTGAAAAATCAACCAGCCACTCGGCATGGAGTTGTATTGTGAATAAAAAAACTGATAAAAGTAGACTGACAGTTTTCATAATTTGTCCTTTAGTGAATCACCTTTTCACTGTGATAACTAACCAACTCTTTAGCCACCATCATTGCTAAATGGCTCAGATCCGTTTTCTCAAAGGTCTGAAGGGCGACTAATAAATCCTCTTGGGTTTCTCCCACTGCATTCACCACACCCACTATTTTTGCCAATTGAAGGGGGTTTTTTTCGATCTTTTCAAACTCTTTGGTCCAATCCATTTCAAGAACTGGGTCAATCACACCTAAGTGATAAAGAGCATCGAATATTCTTTGTAAATCACCTTGTAGTAGCATCCTGCCTCCCACATACACTTGTTCATCTTTCTTTTCGGTCTAAAGAGAAAAAGCTTTAATTTGAGACAGTGGTTCTAGACAGAAGACCTTTTTAAATGACAAAAGGCCTGGTTAATACCAGACCTTTGAACAGAAACGATGTGATGAACTCTGAAGATAAAAACTAGAGAATGTTGGCTGCTAACTCTGCAAGCTCGGATCGCTCCCCTTTTTCAAGAGTGTTATGAGCTGAAATGGCATGCCCTTTAAATCTTTCAACTGAATAAGTCAGTCCGCTGGTCGCAGAATCCACATAAGGGTTATCGATTTGATAACAGTCTCCGGTGAGAACAATTTTTGTTCCAGCTCCAGCACGGGTTACAATGGTTTTAATCTCGTGAGGAGTGAGATTCTGCGCTTCATCCACAATCAAAAACTGATTGGGAATACTACGGCCCCGAATATAAGTCAGAGGCTCAATATTGAGCATGCCTTGATTCATCAACTCTTGGGCGCGACCGGCCGCTTTTTTATCAGCACCCATCAAAAACTCGACGTTATCAAAAATCGGTTGCATCCAAGGATTCAACTTTTGTTCAACATCTCCCGGTAAATAACCAATGTCTCGTCCCATGGGAAAAATAGGACGACTGACAAGAAGTCTCTTAAAACGACCTTCATCTAAAGTTTTATAAAGTCCAGCAGCGAGTGCTAAAAGTGTTTTACCAGTACCTGCTTTTCCAACAAGTGAAACAAACAGAATGTCATCATTGAGCAGACAATCGAGGGCAAAGGACTGCTCAACATTACGGGGATGGATACCCCAAATACCTTCATTCATACTGATTAATGGTACCATCGCTTTTTTGCTGAGGTCATAGCGACCGATCGCTGAATGGTTTTCATTCGATGCGTCTTTGGCAATAATGTACTGATTGGCATAAAGTTTTTGGTCATCAGAGATAGGCAGAAGTTTCTCTTCATAGAATTGGTTAATTAAATCAGAGGTTACCGTAATCTCAGTGTGACCATTATACATTTCTTCAAAAGACACTTTTTCAGGCTCATAATCTTTAGCATTAATGCCAAAAACGTCGGCTTTGATTCGAAGATTGATATCTTTTGTTATTAACTCAACCTGGGCTGAAGGATCTTTTTTTTGCAGATAAAGGGCCATCATTAAAATTCTGTTGTCGGCCTTATTTTCAAAAAGATCATCGGGAATATCTTCAGCACGTCGATCCGCGGTAATAAAGATTTTAGTGGTGCCATCACCCACCTCAACCCCTTCTGAAAGACTGCCTTTGGCTCTTAAGACATCAATGTATCGGCTAAAATGTCGAGCGTTTCTTCCGTTCTCACCGGGATCACGTTTAAAACGGTCCACCTCTTCGATTACAGATATAGGAATATAAATTTGGGCATTTCTGAACTTATTCACAGCAAGAGCATCAAATAAAATCACATTGGTATCGACGACAACTTTTCTAGTTCCAGTAGCCAAAGTTAAACTCCTTACTTGAGCTTTTTCTTCTGTTGAAGAAAAAGGTGACTGTTTATTGGCTTGAGGTCAGAGGATAAATCCCAAAACCCAAGACAATCATTTTAAGAACCTTTCTTCTTTTAAAAAAAGAAAAAAGTCCCTTGGTTTATTCCACTTCATATACTCTGGGGTTGCAAACAATTTAGGGAGGCCAGGCGCAGCAAATATGCTCTGTGAAAGATCATTGGGCTGATTCGTGTTTTGATTTTGCTTCAGCTCTTCTCCTCAAAAGAAAAGAGCAAATGAAAATTAGGGCTTATCCAAATTCGATACGATCACGTCACCATAATCAGTTCTCAGATTGGCGCTGACGGATTCGATAAAGCTAATGAAGTGATGCAAAGCTTGCTCGTTAACTGTCCCTTTAATGAGGGCAGCTCCGTGGCGGTAAACATCTTCTTCTTTAACGTAACGAGAAGAGCGAACTGTCACATTAAAAGTAAAATAAGTGCTGTGATTGAGATAAACTCTCATTGCCACCTCTTCACCCGCTCGAAAATGACCTTGTTTTTTAGAGAGATCAAAGGCGACACCGTTTACTGAAATGTCGTGTAACGAACATTTTTGTAAGCCAAAACCAGGGACAACGGTGTGCACCCCGATAAATTCAGTTAAAATAGTGCGCTTGACTGAACGGCGTTCGTCCTCGATGATTTCCTGTCTTTTCGCACCAATATCAACGACTTGGGCGGTCTCAGAGTTTTCACCCGATCGGCCCGAATTTTTTCGTTTAGGAAATGTTAATACCTTACTGTCTGTACTCATTCCCCCTCCCTATGTTATAAATTATCGGTAGCTTTTGGTCTCAACTTTAGACAAAATCATGTCCATGGAGGCTCTATTCAAGAATCTGAATCAAACCTCTCGTTAGTGGCCTTTATTGGAAGCCTGGTCTTTCATGTCCTGCTTTTTTTCATTTTAACCCAATTTGAAAATGAGACTTTTGTCTCAAAACAAGACGATCTGGTTGAGATCTTTTTGCAAGATGAAAAAAAACAACAATATTTTGTCGAAAGTCCAAAGGCTCAAGAACTCAAAGAAAAACCTAAAAAAGAAGTTCAGTTTAAATCCAATCAAACTCAGCGCACTGAGATTGAAACTTGGAAACGACCGGAACAAAGAAGCGACATGCAGGCCAATATCAGTTCAGGCGGTGCTCAAGGAGAAAAACAAACAGAAAAAGAAAATGAAACCGAAAATCGTGATAAACCCGAGGAAGTGATTTCAAAATCTGAACCTGATTTTTCTCTCACCGAGAACAGAAAACCCCTTCTTCTTCCTGGTTATGCGGGCGGCAGTGGTCCCGCCATGATCCCCGCTTTTGTGCAAGAGCAGCTTCCACCCGGAGTGCGTTTAGGAAATGTCACTGCCCTCAATACCGACCAACACCGTTTCTATAGTTTTAACCAGCGACTTCTGTCCCGATTTATTCCTCTTTGGGGCTCAAAGGTCAGAAAAGCGGTCTATCAATGGATTAAAGAAAATGATCCTCCTGCAACCAGTAAAACTTGGGTCACAAATGTTGAAATTATTATGGATCCTAAAGGTGAGATCATTGACGTCCAACCCTTTCGACTTTCTGGTTTATGGTCCATTGATAGTGCCTCGATTGATTCTTTTAAGGGAATCAAAAATGTACCCAATCCACCTCGAGAAATGGTGGATGAGAACGGTTATATTCACTTACAGTTTCAAACTGAAGTTTATTGGATTCCACAGACAACTCCGGTTCGTTATCAAGGCGGTGGGCCCTGAAACTAGAACATCTCTCTTAGTCTCTAGTCTTGTTCTCATAAGTGAATTGAGAAAATTCATCTGTTCTTTGTTAAAATAAGATTATGAAATATGGCCTTCTCTTCTTGTTTTTCTTCTCTCCTGTTGTTCATGCCGGATATTATGAACTCGGTTTTGCCGGAAATTATCGCAAACTTTATTTGCCGTCTGAAACCCGCAGAGAATCATTTGATTCTACGGTCTCTTACACAGCTTCTTTCGCATATTATTTTGCCGAAATGGCTGCTGCGGAACTGAACTACACCAAAGGGCAGTCAGAACGTTTTGTTCCTTCTGCCACAGCCGACTCCAGAACCACTTACGATTTTAGCCTTATCGGCCTCGATCTCATTTTGACTTTTGCCGATCGAAAAGCACCCTTTATTCCCTATCTAAAAACGGGCCTCGCTTATTTTGCCGAAAAGAAAGTCACCTATGAGTTTGTTGATAACGGAACGGGATTAAGAACGACCGAGTCAGTGCCGCTCGATCCCACCTTTGTTCCAAGCCTTGGTTTTGGTTTAAAAATGAGGATCACAGAAACCATGGCTTTTAAATTTGGTGTTGAAGCTTGGACCAGTGACTCGATTGATAATGATCCCCGATGGGATTGGGCCGCCCGCGCAGGGATCTCTTGGTTTTTCTAATGAGAGTCTCAGCGCTTTTTTTTGTTCTAACATTTCTGACCAGCTGTCAAATTGGTTATATTGCTCAGAGTGGGTATTACCAAGCGCGAATGTTGAGTCAAAGAGTACCACTCCATCAAGCCCTTAAAAGTGAAGGCCTCAGTCCCGATGAGAAAAAAAAGATTAAGTTGGCGATTGAAGTTCGCCAATTTATGAGAACAGATTTAAATTTAAAAACGGATGGTCATTATTCTCGTTTTGTCCAGCTCGACGATGATTATGTGACCTATGCCGTGAATGCCGCAGAAAAAAATGAATTAAAAAGTTACGAATGGACCTTTCCAATTATCGGCTCGGTTCCCTACAAAGCCTATTTTAAAAAAGAAAGTGCCCTCAAAGAGGCAAAAAACTTAGAGGATAAAAACCTCGACGTTCATGTTCGAGGTGTTTCGGCATACAGTACCCTGGGTTGGTTTGAAGATCCCCTTCTCTCCTCCATGCTTCGTATGAAAGAGCATCAGTTTGTCAGTCTGCTCATCCATGAAACCGTTCACGCCAATCTCTACATCAAAAGTCAGTCCCAATTTAATGAACGTGTCGCTAGTTATCTTGGTCAATTGGGTGCTGAAGCATACTATCAAAAGCTCAATCGTGCCAGTGAACTTCGAGAGACACTTGATCAAGAAGGTCATGATGAACTTCTTTTCTCTGAGTTTATTAGCCAAGAGATTAAAGACCTTAAAAAATGGTATCAAGACAATAAGGATGATCCTCAACTTTTAATTTTAAGAGAGCAGAAGTTTTTAGAAATTAAAAACAGATTTTCTCATAACTATATTCCGCGTTTTAAAACCAAAAACTATGTCTGGTTTGAAAAAGCTAAACTGAACAATGCCTTTCTCTTGCTTCTCAATCTTTATAGTAGCGATTTTACTGATTTTGAAAAATTAGCTCAGCATTACAATCGTGACTTTACCCAAGTCTTTCTCGCTCTCAAATCCCTTGAAAAAGAAAAGAATCCTGAATCGGCGTTAAAAGAGAAAGTCGCCTCTCTCAACCCTACCAAACAATAACCATCTGCTCTTTAAGCTTGATAAGACCATGACGGTAATTCGCTTTCGCCGTGTCATAGGGACAGTCCATGGATTCTGCCACTTCCGCAAAACTCAGATCTTCAAGAACACGAAGTTGAACAGCCTGTTTTTGTTTTTCTGGAAGGTGGTCCACAAGACCCATGGCCTGACTCATTAACTGTTGATCGATCATATTTTTTTCACAAAGTGACTCTTCGAGAAGTTCAATGTTATTGATGTCGACCATGGTTTTTTGTGAGCGAAGACTATTTTTGGCCGTGTTGATCACAATTCGGTAGAGCCAACTTTTAAAAGCCGAACGAAATTCAAAAGTTTTAATTTTTTCGAAGGCCTTGAGAAAGCTCTCTTGCACCACATCTTCAGCGGCCTGCAAGTCATTCACATATCTCAGGCACATGTGAATGAGGGCCTTCTCGTATCTCTTCACGAGGACACTGAAAGCCTGTGTACAACCATCCTTGGTTTTTTGCACCAACTCATAATCTGACAAAAC
>JBGSSY010000350.1:0-8516 GCA_041736775.1 Bdellovibrionales bacterium
ATCATCAGAAAGTATTGAGGAAACCGAAACCCCACTTTGCACCGTTGGAAAAGTCAGGGTCCAAGGGGCATAGATCCAAGCTTTTTCAAAAAGGCTGAACAACTCAGGCAAATCGATTTTTATTTCTAGTTGAGTGACGGCCGGATTAAGTCTCATTGTTTTCAATCGTAGGTCACAGCCTAAAAAATTGGAAGTACTGAAAGTCTTTGGCGACATCTGGCGGCGCGTTAGCCCCATTTCTGAAGTTGGAAATTTAAAACAATCCGATCAATTTACAACGACCGAGTGAGCATTCACTTGGAAAATCAGACAAAGCTATCTAGTATAGCTTCATGTTGACTTCGCGTTCGCTTTTTTTAGCTCAAGTGCTTGCCCATCTGTCTCTGATCCCCATGATTGTTTACGGTCAATGGCACCATTGGCTTATCGCGATCATTGTCTATTTTTTTAATGGCTGCATCGGAATGACTGTAACTTACCATCGCTTACTTTCTCACCGGGCCTGGGTCGCCCCAAAGTGGTTGGAGTACTTTGGTGTTCTTTGTGCATCGATAGGTCTTACTGGAAGTGCAATATCATGGGTCGCCATTCATCGAAAGCACCACCGATATACTGACACTGAGCATGACCCTCATTCGCCAACCTTTAAAGGTTTTTTTTACTGTCATTGGCTTTCGATGTTTGAGCCCGTCAACATCAAGTTTGCAATGGATTTGCGTCGAGAAAGGTTTTACTTGTTCCAGCATAGATATTATTTTTACATTGCTGGAGTCTATGCCATCTCAGTTTATCTGATTGACCCGTTTGCAGTTGTTTACGCTTTCCTCGTTCCGGCCTGCATTCTATGGAATGCCGGTTCTAGTATCGTCTCTGTGGCTCATATGTATGGGCCACAAGCACACCCCATCAATTCCAAAGCAGCCAACGTGTGGTGGTTAGGTCTACTCGTATGGGGTGAGGGCTGGCACAACAATCATCATCACCAATCGAACAATCCCTATTTTTCCGAACAATTTTGGCAGGTGGACGTGGGTGGACTTGTTATCAGGATTTTACTGGCTTTGAGAATTGCAAAGCTTGCTTAAAGGAGTGATATGGCTGAATTCAATAAATGGAAAAAACACAATGAAGTCCCACCCTACAGGAGGCTTGACTATCAATTTGACATTGATTCTCTTCGAAGAGACCTCGAAATATTCAAAGAACGACAAAAGGAATGGGATGGACTTAGCTCCGATTACGGCGGTCTATGTCGGTCTCACACAGGTCTTCCGAAGATGTTTTTTGCAACAGAGGAACTGGAAAAGGTCAGCTGCTTATCTGAGGTAGAATGGTCAAAAGCCAGCTACGCACAAATGAGCCTTACCGAATTTGATGACGGGTTTTCGCTGAAGGACCGCACGACCAAGAGTCAATCTCACTGGGATCGTCGCATAGCAAAAAACGATCCTGCAGCTGATGAAAGATGGTACCGTCGAGTGAAAGAATCAGTACCACCTTACCTAAAAGAAGTACTGAATACCTTTGAAGGTTTTCACCGGAGTCGAATTGCTCGATTAGCTCCCCATTCAGAAATCAAGCCCCATGTTGACTACGATACAACTTACAGCCTTCGGGTTCATATTCCCATCCAAACCAATGACGGCTGTCGCAACTTTTTTATCCTCAATGACCAAAGAGAAGAAGTTCATTTTCCCGCCGATGGTTCGGCGTGGCTTATCAATCCAGGCATTCTTCACGGTGCCTACAATTCGGGTTCAGAATTTCGGGATCACCTCATAATTTCCGTGGATAGCCAAGAGCTATTGTAAGGGGCCCAATTGCGAGTACTTATAACGGGAGCCACCCGAGGAATTGGATCTCACATGGCAACATACTTATTGAGCAAAAACTTCAGCGTTGAAAGTTGTTCCCGGCAAAATGGGTATGATATCTCAAAGCAAAACGATCAGAGGCGCATCGTTGAAATGAGTCTAGGATTCGACTTTTTTGTGAATTGCGCCCATGATGGTTGGTCTCAAGTTGATTTACTTTTACAGGCGGCTCAGGCCTGGAAAGACAATCAAAAGACCGGAACAATTCTTTCTATAGGCAGCCGATCAGCAAGTGACTTTAAGTTGAGGCCAAATCCAATCCCTTACGACCATCAAAAAGTGGCCTTACGCTCAGCTCATGAAGCGCTCTCAGTGGATTCACCCTTCCGCTGTGTCTTGCTTGAACTCGGTTACGTTGAGAATTGCAGCACGATCCCCAAAGACCTTCCCTTTCTTGAGTTTAAAGATTTAGAGCGCGTTTACGATCTGATTTTTGATTCTGATCCGGGCTTTCAGGTGCGACATCTCCTTGTTGAAAGACGGCGAACTCATCGAGATTAACTGCAAAAACGATCGTGACTTCTAATTACTTCTCGAAGATGTTTTATTTAAAAAAAATTAAATTGTGGCGTCAACACCTACTACGTATATTTACGCATCCATCATAAAACGATAACCCACACCAGGCTCGGTTGAAATGAGTTCAATTTCGTTGTTTGCGAGTTTTAATTTTTTTCTGATTTGTCCCATGTAAACTCTTAAATATTGTACATGCTCGACAGAGTTGGGACCCCATACCTCTTTGAGAAGCATACGATGAGTGACAACTTTACCGGCGTGTTTAACAAGGACTAATAACAAGTCATATTCTGTTGAGGTCAAATGAACTTCGCGCCCTGATACTTTTACTAAGTGGCCGGCTTTATCCATTTCAAAAAGACCCGATTTAAAAATGGGGTTTTGGTTTTGTTCGGAAGTAACACGCCTTAAGACAACGCGGATTCGAGCAAGAAGTTCGGGAACACCAAAAGGTTTTGTCAGATAATCATCTGCACCCAAATCAAGGGCACGGACTTTTTCTTCTTCTTGATCGTGGACCGTGAGAACGATGATTGGTGTTGTCGACCACTCTCTGATTTGTTGAATAATACTAAAGCCGTCAATGTCAGGAAGTCCGATATCAAGGATTATCGCCTCAGGTCTGTGGCTAGCTGCCAGAGTGACTCCTTCTCTTCCGTTTGGCGCTTCGATCACTTCAAAAGAATTGGATTCTAAACTGACTCGTAAAAATCGTCGTATCGAAACTTCGTCTTCAATGACTAGGATTTTTGTGGGCTTCATACCTTCTCCTCAGGGTTACGACTTTGAATCAAGGAAGCTAAAGGAAAACTGATCTTAAAAATACAGCCCGATCTATCCCCTCTGTTTTGAGCAATGATTTTCCCTTTATGGGCTTCAATCAAAGCTTTTGCAATTGAAAGTCCAAGGCCTGTGCCACCTGTTGGTGTACCCGAAGCACGATAAAAACGCTCAAATATCTTCTCGATTTCATCTTCTTTTAATCCAAGACCTTCATCAATAACTGAAATTAAAACCTCTGAATCTTTTTTTTCAGTTAAAATTTGTATTAATGAACCTTCCGGAGAATACGCGGCAGCATTGGCTAAAAGATTAATAATTACGTGCTCTAATAAACGATCGTCTCCTTTAATAAATAACTCTTCTAATGGTTGTTTAATATCAATCTTATGTCTTTTTAAAATATTTGATGAGCGCTTGACTGTCGAATCAATGAAATCTGAAATTTCAAATAAATCCTCTCTGACTTTTAAGGCACCACTTGATATTCGAGTCATATCTAAAATGTTTTCGACCACGCGATTAAGACGCTCGGAAGAGTCGATCAAGTCAGTTATGATCATATCTCTGCCCTTCTGATCCTTTGCTGTTTTATCATCTTTAAGAGCCGTGGCATTACCAATAATGGCTGTTAAAGGAGTTCTCAACTCATGGGAGACTGAGCTCAGGAGGGCTTGGTGGAGACGCTCTGAGCTTTCTAGAATTTCAGCATCTTTTGCTTTTGCTTCAAAAATTTGTCTTTCTAAACCGATTGCCAAATTGGATGCAAAAGTTTCAAGGAGGTTTTCTTGCTCAAGAGATAATCGCGACACGTTTCTTGGCCATATCACCCAAACACCAATCATCCCAGAATGCCCCTCTAAGGGGATGGCTAAACATCCTGATGAACTGAGTGTATCAGTTCCCCATCCTGCTCTTTTTCGATTTTGTAAACTCCAAGTCGCAACGGCAAACTCTTTGGGTTGAATGGTTTTTTCTGAAAGGTCAGCTGGCTTATCGCTTAAAAGTCCTGGGGCTTTTTTCATCAAGATCATTGAATCAAAATTAAAAACCTGCTCTATTCCTTCGCAGGCTCGGTTTGAAATTTCAGATATTGATTTAGCTTCGGCCAACTTTCGACTAAACTCATAAAGAACTGAAGACCGATGTGCACGCTCCGACAGGTCAAGCTCTTGACTTTTGATTCGAGAAGCCAAGTATCCCGCCACAAAAGCGACAACAAACAATGTGAAAAAATTCATCACATCTTCGGGTTCTTTAATTGTCATTGTGAACTGAGGAGGGATAAAAAAATAGTTCCAGGTCATGGCAGATAAAGCAGCCGCAAAAAGAATGGGACCAAAAGTAAAAATACTGCCCACCACTAAAACCGCCAAAAGATAGATAAACCCAATAGAACGATAACCAATCCAGGGCAGAGCTGCATAACTTGTGAGTGAGACCAAAAATAAAAACCATAAAACATAACCATAAGGGAAAATCCCCGTTTTGAGTTGAGGGATTTTGAGCTGATAAGTCTTAAACTTAGGTTTTCTTTCTTGTCTTATAACATGAATGTCTATTTCACTGGTTTCTTGAACCAATTGTTCTAAGATTGTGCCTTGCGCAAGTCGGTCTCTAATAAATCTTTTATCAGGGCGACCAATTATAATTTGGGTTACATTTTTTTCTAAAGCGACTCTTTTGACAGCTTCAACAATACTTCCTTCACGGGTATGAACGATCTCTGAACCCAACTCTTTTGCAAGATTCAAATTTTTTCTAAGCTGTTTTTGGTCTTGTTCAGAGAGGTCCTCTCCTGTATCCACATAAAGAGTGATCCAGGGGGCTTCAAGACTATAGGCCATTCTGCGCGCAGAACGAATCAACCTCGCAGAATAGGGACTTTGACTAATGGCCACCATTAAACGCTCGTTGGTGTTCCAGATTCCTGGAATTTGTTTCATCACCATTTGAGAGCGAAGTTGTTCATCGACTTTTTCTGCTGTAAAACGAAGGGCCAACTCTCTGAGAGCAATTATATTTTCCAATTTAAAAAAATGAGCCGCAGCCTGTTCAGCACGATCACCTATATAAACTTTCCCCTCACCAAGTCGGCGTAAAAGGACTTCAGGAGAAATATCAATCAGCTCAATTTGGTCAGCCAGTTCTAAAAAAGAATCGGGTACTTTCTCTTGTACGGCGACACCCGTAATTTGAAAAATCAAGTCAGAACGACTTTCAATGTGTTGGACATTGAGAGTGGTGTAAACATCAATACCATAGGATAATATTTCCTTTACGTCTTGATACCTTTTATGATGCCGACTCCCCGGCGCATTGGAATGGGCAAGCTCGTCAATGAGAACAAGGCTTGGGTTTCTTTTAAGAATTCCATCTATATCCATTTCTTCAAGACTGGTGTGTCGATAGTTTAGTTTTTTCTTAGGTATAATTTCTAAACCCTCAAGCATCTCGGCTGTTTCTGAACGCCCATGGGTTTCTGCAACTCCAACCACTAGATCAACACCTTCTTGAGCTCTTTCACGGGCTGCTCTCAACATCGAGTAGGTTTTACCAACGCCTGGACACATTCCAAAAAAAACACGCAAATGCCCACGAGAGGATTTCTCTTCTAGCTTTTTGATCCCGCCGAGCAGGTCATCAGGATTGGGGCGTCGATGACGATCATTCATAAATTAATCTCAACTGGAAAAAATTTTATCTATTTCAATATTCAACAAAAGAACATTAATCCTTTTCTCACCAAAAATTCCAAAGTCTCTTGGTTCTTCGGACTGGCGAATCAGTTGAATGATTCTCTTTTTATCACTTTCGTTCAATTGTCGCGACTCAACAATTCTTGGCACCTGACTTAAAGCGGCATCAAAAGATATATGTGGATCTAACCCGCTCGCCGACGAAAATAAAAGATCTGGAACCTGTCCTTTTGACTTTCTTTCAATAATCGCTTGTTTAAGAACTTTTGAGGTGGAACCTAGGTTACTCGCTCCAGAAGGTACTGCACCATAATCTGATGCTGATGGCCGAGACCAAAAATAGCGTTGAGAGACGAATTTTTGTGCCAGTAAGGTTGAACCCACTATTTGTCCATTGATCTCAACCAAAGATCCGTTGGCTTTTTTAGAAAAAAAGCTTTGTGCAAATAATGTCATTGAAACAGGATAAATAATTCCTAAAACAAAAGTTAAAACTAATAAAACTTTAAATGAAGTGAGTAAATGGCTTCTCATACTAAACCTCCAGCGATCAAAACAAGATCTATAATTTTTATTCCCACGAAAGGCAGAATTAATCCACCCAGTCCGTAGATCAAAAGATTTCGTCTTAAAAGTTGACTGGCACCGACTGGCCTATAGCTAACACCTCGTAAAGCCAGTGGCACTAATGCCACAATGATCAATGCGTTAAAAATGACAGCTGATAAGATGGCACTTTGGGGCGAGTGAAGGTTCATCAAATTAAATTGTGACAAAGGCCCGAGTCCACCAGGGGTAGTCGCATAGAGGGTTGCAAACAATGCCGGTAAAATCGCAAAGTATTTTGCTACGTCATTGGCTATACTAAATGTTGTTAAAGCTCCCCTTGTCATTAACAGTTGTTTGCCTGTTTCTACAATTTCAATAAGTTTTGTAGGATTCGAATCAAGATAAACCATATTTCCCGCTTCACGGGCAGCTTGCGTTCCTGTATTCATCGCGACACCGACATCTGACTGAGCAAGAGCTGGCGCGTCGTTTGTACCATCACCTGTCATGGCAACAAGATGACCATTTGCTTGCTCTTCGCGTATGCGGTTAAGTTTATCTTCTGGCGTCGCCTCAGCCATAAAGTCATCAACTCCCGCTTCTGCGGCAATCGCTGCAGCGGTCAGGGGATTGTCTCCCGTGATCATGATCGTTCGAATACCCATTTTTCGAAGCTCAGAAAATCTTTCTTTGATTCCCCCTTTTACAACATCTTTTAAATGAATCACACCCAAAACATTCTTGTTAGAACAAACCACAAGAGGTGTACCACCGTTTCGTGCAACCATTTGAGCCTTGTCTTTGACATCTGTTGGAAACCGACCTCCTTGCGCAAGGATTAATTTTTCAATGGCATCAGCGGCACCTTTACGAATCGATAAAACTTGAGACCCTTCTACGATATCCACTCCGCTCAATCGAGTTTGTGCCGTAAAAGGCACAAATTTTAAATTTTCAGCTGAGTACTCTTTTGCTCTTAATGAGAACTTTTCTTTTGCAAGAACAACGATGGACCGCCCCTCCGGAGTTTCGTCGCTGAGTGATGCCAGTTGGGCTTTTTCGGCTAAGTCTCTTTCATTGACATCACTCGCCGGTAAAAATTGAAAGGCCATTCTGTTACCAAGGGTGATCGTTCCTGTTTTATCTAAGAGCAAAACATCAATGTCACCGGCCGCCTCAACGGCACGACCACTGGTGGCGATAACATTTTTACGAATCAATCGATCCATTCCGCTAATCCCAATAGCACTTAATAAACCACCAATAGTGGTCGGTATCAGGCAAACAAGGAGTGCGACTAAAACGGGAACAGTTACAAGAGTTGATAAGTCCTGCCCCGATTGATTTTGAGAGTAATCTGCAAAAAACTTTAAGGTTCCAACCGCCAATACAAAGATAATGGAAAGACCAGAAAGGACGATACTTAAAGCAATTTCATTGGGTGTTTTTTGGCGTTTTGCACCCTCAACCAAATGAATCATTCGATCAATAAAGCTATGGCCTGGTTCTGCTGTAATACGGACCACGATTCGATCGCTGATCACACGCGTACCACCGGTAACTGCACTCCGGTCACCACCACTTTCTCGAACGACTGGTGCTGACTCACCTGTTATAGCCGACTCATCGACAGTCGCTATGCCCTCGATAATTTCACCATCATTGGGGATAATATCACCGGGTTCGCAAACAACATGATCCCCTTTACGAAGTTGATCAGCAGAAACCAGAGTAGTGTCATTTCCATTTAAAAGTTTCGCTTTCGTGAGTACTTTTGTATTTCTAAGGGAGGCTGCCTGAGCTTTTCCTCTTCCCTCAGCAAGAGCTTCAGAAAAATTGGCAAAAAGGACAGTTATCCAAAGCCAAAACGTAATTTGCAAATTAAAACTATCGAATTGAATGAAGAGGAGTGTTGCTGTGGTTATAATTGCACCAATAAATGTGATAAACATAACAGGATTTTTTGAAAGTCTTTGCGGATTCATTTTTATAAAGGAGTCGAGGACAGCGTCTTTTAAAAGATTTTGATTAAAAAAACTATTTTTCATAAATACTCCTTCAAAAGGTCACACCTTGTAGCATTAATAAATGTTCG